>NZ_CP022222.1:3681457-3982452 GCF_009930815.1 Bradyrhizobium sp. CCBAU 051011
GACGTCATGCACCGGCTTGGCCGGCCGGCGAAGCCGGCCGGAGAACTGCTGCTTCGGGTGACCGGAAAGGAAGGCAAGGGCCTTTCCATTATCTCCACCCACCCCCTGAGCGAGGATCGGCTGGCGCGGATGAGCCGGCAAGATCCGCCGGCCGGCAGGCCGCCGCTGCTCTCGGCCGAGGAGTGGAAGGCGCTCAAATCGATCTGCAGCGCCAAGATCTGATGCCGGCTACCTTCGGGCGCTTTTTCGCGACCTTGCCGCCTCGATCGGCGCGGACGCGGCGCCCGCGGGCTTCAGGTCCCATACCGCCTGCATGGCCGAGAAGGCCTGCGAGATCATCGACTCGTGGCGCCGCGACGCCAGGCAGGCGAAGCTGAGGTCGCAGGTCAGCGTCACCTTGTCGGCAACGACGATATTCCGTTTCGGCGCGACTCGGTCGAGCACGCAGACGCGGGCGAGGCTGAGACAGTCGCCGGATTCGACGAAGTCGATCATGGCCTCTTCCTGATCGGCGAAGGCGACGCGCTTCAGCAATGAGCCCGTCGGCCGGAACACGTCGTCGAGCAGCCGCCGATGCGCCGAGTCATACGGCGTCGCAATCCAGGGCAGGTCGGCGAGGTCGCCCCAATCCTTGCCCATCACCTTGTCGCTCCATTCGCGAGGCGCGATCACGCGATAATCGAAGCGCATCAGCGGCATGAGCTGAAATTTGCCGTCGTCGATGGCTCGCTCGGACAGTATCCCTGACGCGAGGCATTCGGGGGGTGTGGCATCGACATAGTATCCGACGTCGAGTTCGCCCCTGCCGATCTGGGCCAGCACGTCGTCGGTCATGCCGTAACGAAGGAAAACTTCGGTCTTCTTCGAAGAGGTGGCGAGGCTTCGCACGAACGGGCCGAGCCGGATCGACTCCGGATCCTGGATCGTGCCGACGCGCAGCGTCCCGCGCAGCGATTCGCGCAAGGAATCCGCCGCCGTCCTGAAATCCGCCGAGGCCGATACCGTCCGGTGCGCCAGCGGCAGCAGGGCGGCACCCGCTTCCGTCAGCGTAAAGCCGCCCGGCGTCCGGTTGAAAAGCTGCAGCCCTGTATTCTCCTCCAGGCCCTTCAGTTGCAGGCTGACGGCAGGCTGGGTGAGGTGCAGCAGCGTGGCCGCGCGTGACACCGTGCCTTCACGGGCCACGGTGATGAAGCAGCGCAAGGCCTGGATCCGAGGCAGGTCGTTCATTTGAAAGACTTATAAGAGTCGCCCATAACCAACATTAAACAGGATTTGCTCTTGGAAGTCACAATGTTTCGTAAATAAAACTTTGCGTTGTCATGGGAATAAAGGCGAATTGTTCCGTCCGGGCTATTCAATCTGTCGTGCAGATGGCGCTCGCGAAGCATTCAGAAGGGCCTGGCTGCGGCCGCGGTCTGCGCCTTGTTCGACAGTCGAGAATTCTCGGCGGTCATTGCGAGCCAACGGGTCGCGAATGCGCGCCCGGCTTGCGCCGCGCAGTGATGACAGGCCCCGCGAAGCAGTCCATCGCTCCGCGCTTGCGGAAGGATGGATTGCTTCCGCCTTCGCCCTTCGAGCTTCGGCGGACAAGTCGTCGCTTCAGCGCAAAATTGCTCTGCAATTTTGTCGCGAGCTCGCTTGCACAAACGCTTCGCTTTTGTCGCAGGCAATGATGGGGTGAGGCAGGCGACCAGGCCGTGACCCATAAACCGGGAACGACCGAATTTGGTAGGAAGCGGAAAGACGGCTTTGAGGGAGCAAACAGCGGAAGCTGTCGTTATCGAACAAGGTTTGAAAAGGAGGCTGTTGTGATCCACCACGTTTCGGTAGGGACGAATGATGTTGGGCGCTCGAAGCGTTTCTATGACGCCGTTTTGCCCATCGTCGGCATTGTGCCAATGGCCGAGGATGAGGGTGGACTGGGTTACGGAAGCGGCACGTTTCACTTCAGCGTTCAGGTTCCAATTGACGGAAGACCTGCAACCGTTGGCAATGGCACTCACATCGCCTTTGCCGTGGAAGACCGTTCCATGGTCGATCGATTCTACGCAGCGGCACTAGAGCACGGTGGTCGCGACGACGGTCCGCTGGGGCTGCGGCCAGACTACGATGCCAACTACTATGGAGCCTTCGTCCGCGATCCAGACGGTCATAAAATAGAAGCGGTGACCTACTCCGCAAAATAGTCATCAGCTTTTGCCCGGTTACAGCCGGCACCGCTCTGCGATGAATCTGCGCATTGGCAGTTTGGCCGCGCCCTTCACTGCGGCAGGTTGTTGACCTTGCGCACCCAGGCGCGCACGTCGGTCAGCACGTCCGGCAGCAACGCCTTGACCTCCTGCACGGTCATGCCGGGCTTGATCCGGGGATCATAGAGCAGGTTGAGGAGATACTGGTCGTAGACGTCGAAATAGCCCATCGACACATTGTCGTTGAACATGGTCCAGGGCACGCTCGCCGTATCGTTGATCGGTCCCAGCGATTGCAGCAATTCCTCATAGGCGCAGTCGAAGAAGACGAAGTCGCCATTGTCGACGGTGAGGATCACGTCGGAGTGTTCGATTTCGAACTTCTCGTTCTTGCGAAAGCCGGACAGGCATTGCGGGTCGAGTGAGGAGCGGATCTCGCGCGCCCGTTCGCTGCCGTAGAAGGTCGCGATGGTGCGATGGAGATCGCGATCGCGCACCAGCTTGACTTGCACATTGGCGTCTTCGAGGCTTGCGGCCATGGCGATATCGAGGTGCTGAACGCGCGCGGCGATGTCGGCCACGATTTTCGCAAGCTGCGCCTTGCGGTCGGCGCGGGCACCGTCGGCGAACACCCGCACCGGCCCGTCATATTTTCGGATGCGGTCGACGCGGCCGGCGAGATGATACTCGGCGCCAAAGGCGATCTTGAGAAAGCCTTCGACGATCTCGTTATCGGTAAAGATCCTTTTCTCGCTGCGTTGACGCTGCGCGATGGCGGGAAGGTCGGCGAACGCCGTGCACGGCAGCAAGATCCCGCCGAGTACTGCGGCGCTCAGGGCAGCCGCTAGCGTCCGTACATGCAGGAATCGGCGGAGCGTGCGCATTCGAACGACGCTGCAGCAATCGGCGCGTGCGTGCAAGACCAGAAAGTCCCGATCACGCGCTTGCGCGCATGATCGTCGCGGGTTCCTGCAGCGAGAGTCTAGTTCTTCACGACGACCGGCGTGCCGACGGAGACGCGGCTGTAAAGATCGGTCACGTCCTCATTGGTCATGCGGAAGCATCCGGAGGAGACCGCTTGTCCGATCGTCTCGGGCTCGTTGGAGCCGTGGATGCGGTAGAGCGTCGATCCCAGATACATCGCCCGCGCGCCGAGCGGATTGTCGATGCCGCCGCGCATATGGCGCGGCAGGTCGGGACGGCGGCGGAGCATCTGGGCCGGCGGGGTCCAACTCGGCCATTCCCGCTTCGCGCTGATGCGGTGGGTTCCGCTCCAGCGGAAGCCGTCCCGGCCGACGCCAATGCCATAGCGTATCGCCTGGCCGTTACCGAGCACGAGATAGAGCCGGCGTTCGGCGGTGTTGATGTAAATCGTGCCGGGGGCGTAATTGGCGTTAAACATCACAGTCGTGCGCGGGATCGGGCTCGATCCGCTGGGCATGCCGGGCCGGAAGAAACCGGGGCCGCCGCCCATGATGTCGCGCGAGTCTTCAAAGAAACCTTGAAATAAACCTTGGGCCTGCGCCTGGCCGGCCCCGGCCAGCATGGTCAGCGCCGCAAACAGCAAAGCAAAAGCCCGGGTCATCTTTTTCTTCCTCGCGAAAAAAACTGAATATGAGAGGACACAGGCCATAATTGCGGCGGTCGTGCAACCAACGAGCCTGTGACCACAGCCATTTTCAATCGCCGCGGTTAAAAAAGGCAACATGCCCTACGCGATGGCTGCATTGTTCCGCTAAACCTTTGACGAAATGTGTGAACAATGATTGATCGTCAGCGGCTCCTCAAAAAAGATCGCGAAGGGAACGAGAGCATGAACGGTGCGGAAAGTCTGGTGCGGACATTGGTCGCGGGCGGGGTGGACGTCTGCTTCACCAATCCCGGCACCTCGGAGATGCATTTCGTCGCCGCACTGGACCGGGTCGAGGGGATGCGCTGCGTGCTCGGGCTGTTCGAGGGCGTGGTGACGGGCGCCGCCGACGGCTATTACCGCATGAAGGGTACGCCGGCCTCGACGCTTTTGCATCTGGGGCCCGGTCTTGCCAATGGGCTTGCCAATCTCCACAACGCCAAGAAGGCCAATTCCGGCATCGTCAACATCGTCGGCCAGCACGCGACCTATCACATCGGGTACAACGCTCCGCTGACGTCTGACATCGAGGGGCTGGCGCGGCCGATGTCATCCTGGGTGCGGACCTCGCCGGATGCCAAGTCGGTCGCCGCCGACGGCGCTGCCGCCATCGCCGCCGCCAAGAGCTCGCCGGCGCAGATCGCCACCCTGATCCTGCCCGCCGATACCGCCTGGAACGAGGCCGACGGCATCGCACAGGTGCCTGATGACAACCAGCGCGCCAGTTATTCCGCGCAGGCAGTGGACAACGCCGCCAAAGTGCTGCGCAACGGCGGCGCGTCGACGCTGCTGTTGATGACCGGCAGCGCGCTGACCGAGCACGGGCTGGCGCTGGCGGCCCAGATCGCGGGCAAGACCGGCTGCAAGGTAATGGGCCAGACCTACAATCCGCGCATGGCGCGCGGCAAGGGCCGGTTCTCGATCGACCGCATCCCCTACGTGATCGAGCAGGCGCTGCCGATCCTGAAAGACTTCAAGAACATCGTGCTGGTCGAGGCCAACGATCCCGTCGCGTTCTTCGCCTATCCGAACAAGCCGAGCATGCTCAAGCCCCAAGGCTGCGAGGTGCATCGCATGACCACGGGCGCCGAAAATTCCGTCGCCGCCCTGGAAGCGCTGGCCGGTGCGCTTCACGCGCAGCCGGCCGACCGGCAGCCGCAGAAAACGGTCGAACTCGCCAAGCCGACCGGCGCGCTGACGCACGCCTCGATCGCGCAGGCAATTGCAATGGCGATCCCGGAGAATGCCATCGTGGTCGATGAATCCGTCACCACCGGCCGCGGCTTCTTTCCGCCGACGGCTGCCGCCGCCCCGCACGACTGGCTGCAGAACATGGGCGGCTCGATCGGCTTTTCGACGCCGGTCGCGACCGGTGCTGCGGTGGCGTGCCCGGACCGCAAGGTGATCTGCGTGGTCGGCGACGGCAGCGCGATGTACACGCTGCAATCCCTCTGGACACAGGCGCGCGAAGGCCTCAACGTCGTCACGATTGTATTTGCCAACAAGATCTACCAGATATTGCGTGGCGAATTCGACGGCGTCGGTGCCGGCGAGCCGGGGCAGCGGGCGCTCGACATGCTCAAGATCGACCGTCCCGACCTCGACTTCGTGGCCCTCGCCAAGGGCATGGGCGTGCCGGCGCGCGCGGTCGCCAATGCCGACGATTTCAACAAGGCGCTGGCAGAAGCCGTCGCCGAGCCGGGGCCGCGGCTGATCGAAGTGCAGATGTAAGGTGACAATCGTCTGAAAGTTTTGAACTAGCCGGAATGCCGCAATTGTGAAATCGTCATTGCGAGCCAACGGGTCGCGCGAATGCGCGCTCGATGACAGGCTCCGCGAAGCAATTCATCGCGCCACAAGTGGACGGATGGATTGCTTCGTCGCTTTAGCGCAAAATTGCTCTGCAATTTTGTCGCGAGCTCCCTTGCGCAAACGCTTCGCGTTTGTCGCGGGCAATGACGATGCCGAGGCGCCATGCAGACCGAACTGAACAAGGTCGTCACCGCACTTCACGAGTTCTACGCGCGCGAGGCCTATCTGCTCGAAAAGGACGTTGGCGAACGCGCACTGACGCATCGCCTGGCGGTGCATTTCGAACCGCAGTTCCCTGGCTGGGAGATCGATTGCGAATACGACCGGCTCGGCGATCGCACGCTGCGGCTGCCGCATGGTTCGACCGTCTCGACCGACGATCATCTGGCGAAATCCATCTATCCCGACATCGTGGTGCACCAGCGCGCGATCCCCAACAATCTGCTTGCGGTCGAGGTGCGAAAAGCGGCCAATCATCAGCCGCTCGAACATGACCAGCACAAGCTGCGGGCGCTGACCGATCCGCATTTGTGGTTCGCCTACTGGATCGGCGTGCTGCTGACGCTAGGCAAAACCCATGTCACGATGTCGGAGGTCTATACCAGCGGCGTTTACGACCAGGCCCTGTCCGGCTGGTTCGCAGGCCGGCTGAAGGATGCCGGACTAAGCGCGGGATAGCCTCGCGAACGGAGAAAGCGTGATGACATTTACTCGATCGATCCTGGCCATCGCATTCGTCGCCGTCGCGCAGCATGCGTTGACGCAGCAGGCTCGGGCGCAGGCGGCTCCCGCGCCGGATCTGGAAGCCATTCTGGCCAATCCCAAAATCGTCAAAACGCTGGACGACATCAAGGCCGACGACGAGCGGACCTTTGCCGAGCAAAAGCGCATCACCGAAATCCCGGCGCCGCCGTTCAAGGAGAAAGTCCGCGCCGAATATTATCAGAAGCGGATGCAGGAGCTCGGCTTCAAGGATGCTTCGATCGACGCAGAAGGCAATGTGATCGCGCTGCGCAAGGGCAGCGGCGGCGGCCGGCCCAAGCTCGTGGTATCGGCGCATCTCGACACGGTATTCCCCGAAGGCACCGACGTCACCGTGAAGGAGAAGGACGGTGCGATCGTCGCGCCCGGCATCGGCGACGATTCGCGCGGGCTTGCGGCGATGCTGTCGCTGATCAAGGTGATGAACGAAAACCAGATTGCGACCGTCGGCGACATCCTGTTCGTCGGCACGGTAGGTGAAGAAGAACTCGGCAATCTGCGCGGCGTGAAGGCGCTGTTCCGCGATCACACCGATATCGACGGCTTCATTTCGATCGACGGGCTCGGCATTACGCGGGTCGTCAACCAGGCGACCGGCAGCCATCGCTACGAGTTCACCTTCAAGGGCCCCGGCGGGCACTCATTCCAGGAGTTCGGATTGCCTAGCGCGACGCATGCGATGGGCCGGGCGATCGCAAAGATCTCGGAGCTGCAGCCGCCCGCCGATCCCAAGACCACGTTTACCGTCGGTACCGTGACCGGCGGCACCTCCGTCAACGCCATCGCGGCGGAAGCGCGGATGACAGTCGACATGCGCTCGAACTCGACCGAAGAACTCCTGAAACTCGAGGCGCGGCTGCTCGAGTTCGTCAAGGAAGCGGTGGCGGATGAAAACGCGCGCTGGAAGTCCGACAAAATGACGGTGGAGGCAAAGCTGATCGGCGACCGCCCGGCGGGCATCGTGCCGATGGATTCGCCGATCGTGCAGGCCACCCAGCGCACGGTGGCGGCCGTCACAAAGGGACCGCGGCCGACCTTCGCCGGCTCATCGACCGATTCCAACATTGCGATGTCGCTCGGCATCCCGGCGGTCACCATCGGCGGCGGCGGCGAGGGCGGCAACTGGCACTCGCGCAATGAATGGTACAAGCCGACCAATGCCTGGTACGGCCCGCAGAACGCGCTGCTGACCGTCCTGATCCTGACCGGGCTCGACGGCGTGACTAAACCGGAGCTTCCGGTACGAAAAGCCGCCAAATAGGGCCAAACCAGCCGTCAAAACCGCGTTTCGGCCGTTAGCCATGCCCCCGATTGGACAAATTGTCGGCAAATTGCGGCCAAAGCGGTAACCGAAACTTCCCCCGTAGTAATACCGGCGTAGGGGGAGTGGCATGGCGTACAGGATCGTGGCGGAGCGCAAGGACGAGACCGTCAGGATGGACCGGAGCAGCATGCTGGTGGCGGTCGCCAAAGCGCGGGTCTGGGCCAGCGAGGGGTGGAAGGTCACCATCATCGTCGGCGACGAAAACGAGATCGCACCGGCCGATGCACGCCGGCTTTCCTTCGTCTAATTGAAGACTGGCGCGCCGTCTCTCCGACGGTCGCCAAATAGCGTGGAACCGGGAACCAGGGACCGACGTTATTGCTGCAGGCAGGCTTCTGGAGCAATGCCATGCAGTGGCGGTCAGCAAGCACCGGCCCCGACGAAATGCGCGGCACCGGCGACGACGACAACATCTCCTACGCAACCGGATGGACCATCAGCGGGCTAGCGACGCTAGGCACCATCGTCGCGATCTGGGTGCTGGGGATCTGACTTAAGCTTTCGGCGCGACCCGCCTGCCGCCGGTCACGAGCAGCCCCGACTTGCGGCCGATCTACAGGCCAAGCACCAGCACCACACCGGAAAGAAAAACAGCGTTAGAATGCCGGCCTCTTCAGGGTCGGTACGCAGCAGCCATCTGACGAAGCCGATTGGTGCGAACAACCCAACCGCGCCGCCGGCAAGGGTGACGATGTCATGACGATCTTCTGGGCGGTCATCTGCTAACTGGCAATCGCTTCGTCAAAAGGACTGGCTGCAAACGCGACGGGCAACATAGCAATGCGGGCAACCGAGCAATGGTGGATGCACAATCAAAAGGGTTGGCGGCACCACTCGGGGACTCTCTTGCGGCTTGCCGACGGCGTCAAGCTACGGTCGAAGCCTTGCCCCCGAAAGCTTGCGATCGAGGATTGCAACCTCGCTTCGGCCTATTCTCTAATCATCCCACGTGCGCTCCCCGCACCGGCATTCGAACATGTGGACGATGGAGCCCGTGTGGGAGTTGATCATCGTTCGAACCAGCTTCAATCTTTCACCGCAGGAACGGCAGGTCTTGTGCGTCGTCTCGCTTTCCAAAACGGCGACCTTCTCGCCGAGGAATAAGTCCATGATCTCCCCCCTCTCAAGTCGCTGCCGGGAATAATTCGTCAGGGGCCGGAAAAAACCAACGAGATTATTTCGCCGGAATCGCTTTCGGCCGACGCGTTGCCTTCCTGCATCGGCGGATGGGTCAGGCGGGCTTTCCCGTATGGAATGGCCAAGTCATGCAGGTGACCGATGCTGCAGCGCACTACGCTTCCGCGCCACAAGCTCGTCTCAATGTAACCCGAATCACGCTCTTACCTTGCCGCATCAGTGCAGACGCTTCGTTTCACTTATTGAATAGCTTTGATGATGGTTCAGGAAACCGGCAAAATTATTGTCGGCACGCGCTTTAAGATGAGCGCGCTTGGAGCCGATCGATGCCCAGAGCTGGCTGGCCGGACTGGCATCGTTGTCCACGTCAGTCCCCGTACCACCGGCATCACCGTGCTGTTCGACGGCGCCAAAAGACCAACTGTTCTGCACAGGGACTTTATCTCTCTGGTCTAGGGTCCGGGCGCCGCCAAGCACATATTGCCGCGTCACACAAAACCGCGACGATCAGGCAGCATCATCTGCCGAACGAAGCGTGGTGGCCGAATCCTTCAGGCAGCGATGAGAGTACACGAGCGAGCGCGATCGATACGCAATCGGGATCATCTGGCGCTCCATAGTGGAGGGGAAGGTCACCGTTCTCAATGCTGCGTCGTGCTGGCGGGATTGACCTGCGGTCGAAGGCAGGTGGTGGACGCACAAGGGATCGAACCTTGGACCTCTCCCGTGTGAAGGGAACGCTCTCCCGCTGAGCTATGCGTCCGGGAAATGTGGGCGAACAACAGGCCCTGTCAGAGCTCGCGATTTACGAAGGACGGGCCCCTAGTGTCAAGCGATCAGTCGTGCACAGCGTCGTGTTTCCGCGCCAATCTGAGGGAATTTACGCCCCCTGCTGGCGGGCGCGGGAGGCGTGCGACTGCAACGCGCGGATGCGCTCTGCCAGCGTGCCGCCGCCTTCCGAGGCGACCGTCGCGCCGGTGACGTCGTTGGCGGGCTTGGCCGGCACTTTCGGCACGTCAGGTTCCGCCGCCAGCATCGCCTCGATCGCCGAATTCGGTCCTTCGAGCTGCATGGCGAGCTTGGCGACTTCCGCGGCTATGTCGTTGATGCGCTCGCGCAGCAGCGCGTTTTCCATCCGCTCGGTCTGCCAGGAGCTTTCGGCCTGTTGCTGGATGGCGTTGATTTCGCGCTGGAGCTTCGCGCGCTCGTCGCGGGCGGTCCGGAGCTGTTCTTCCAGCGCCGCCTTCTCGGTTCGCAATTTTTCCACGGTCGGCGACTTGCCGCCGTTCATGCCTGCGATCTCCTCGCGCAGTTCTCGCGCGGCGCGCTCTGCGTTTTCATTCGCCTGCCTGAGCTGATTGTTTTCGTATTCGCGCTCGGCCAGCATCTTGCCTTGCGTCGCCAGCCGCGCTTCGAGGTCGTTGACGCGGTTGCCGAGCATCTCGGCTTCCTTGACCTGCACGATCAATTGCCGGTCGAGATCGGTGACGCGCTGGCTCAAATTTTCGACGCGGCTGCGCGCTTCCGTCAGTTCGTGCGTCGCGCGCTCGGAATCGGCGCGCTCCTGGGCGAGGCGAGCCTGCGTCGTCGAAAATTCCTTTTCGGCGTCGCCGACGCGGCCCTTCAGTTGCTCGATCTGCGTGCGCACTGCGACCAGCTCGACCTGGCGGCTGTCCGCCATCATCGATCGGTCGTTCAGTTCGGTATTGATCCTGCCGAGTTCGGCCTGCTTATCGGTCAGCGCCTGTTCGGCGTTGCGCAACAGCTCGGTCTTGGCCACAAATTCCTCTTCGGTGGCGCGGAGTTGCTCCTTCATCGCCTTCTCGCGCGCTTCGAGCGCAAAGATCGTGGCGTTCTTTTCGCCGAGTTCGATCTTCATGCGGTTGATCGCGTCGCTCTTCTTGCCGAGTTCGGCGAGCTGGCTGGTGGTCTTGTTCTTCAGCTGCTCGACGCTCATTTCGAGCCGCCGCGCCGACATCGCGAATTCCGCGCGGAGCTGATCCTTGTCGGCCTGGATTTCGGCCATCGACAGCGGGGTCGCCGCCTCGAGCCGCCGCGTCGTCAGCCGCACCGCCCGGTTGTGCACCAGCGGCACGATCATCAGACCGAACAGCATGGAGACCAGAAAACCGATCGCCAGATACATGATCGGCTCGATCATGAATGGTTACTCCACACAGACAAGGATTCGTTAATCACATTGCCACGCCGGGCCGGGCCTACGCCAGCCCAATGCCGCGTTAACCTGAATCCACCTGGGGAGACGCGCGCAGATGCTTGAAGACGGGCTCAGAAGGGGTTCCAGGTCGCGCGCGGGGTATATTTGAGATAGCCGACATTGGCGCCGAGCCGCAGTCCGATGCCGGAGCGGATCGGCACCAGCACGATGTTGTTGGCAGTCAGCGCGGTCATGCCGAAGCCGCCGACGATATAGGCGGAGCCGTCGATGCCGACGAAGCGCTGGTAGATCGCGTTGGTGGCGGGCAGGTTGTAGACCAGCGTCATGGTGCGCGCGCCGTCGCCGCCCCAGTCGAAACCAACCGACGGTCCCTGCCAGTAGACGCGCAAGTCGCCGGCATTCTTGGTGTAGAGCGTGCCTTCGCCATACCGCAGGCCCGCCACAAAGGCGCCTGAGCCTTCTTCACCCAGCACATAGCCGTTGGGCAGGCCCCATTGACTGACCGCGCGCTCGATCACGGACGCCAGCCCCCGCGAGACGTTGCCGAAGAATTTGTGCCCGGCCGAAACCAGCTCCTCGGGCCCGAAGGTCTCGGGCCCGGGCTGGCGCTGCGGCGGCGGGTAAGGCCCCCCCGGCGGTGGCGGCTGCTGTGCCGAAGCCGGAACTGTCCAGCACATCAGCGCGGCAAACGTCACCGCGGCAAGGCGTGAAGCAAACGTCATGAAAGAACCCCTGGCATCGAAATTCTGGCCGCCGCCTTAACCTGACGCCAACAAGCATGGCTCTAGGTTGCGTCCAGTGTCCCCTCGACTCGCATGTTATCGGCACCAACTATGACGGCACAACGGCAGGAAAGATACGGTTTGCGCCCCGGAATGGCCGCTTTTGCCTTATTGGTGAGCTTTTTTTGCGCGCTCAGCCTTGGTTTGGCCGCCCGCGCGGCAACCACCGAGCGCGTGGTGGTGAACCGCTATTCCGGCCTCGCTATCGGCGGCTTCGATCCGGTCGCTTATTTCACCGAATCCATGGCCTTGCAGGGCTTGCCGGATTTCGAGGCGCGCGGCGCTGGCGCCATCTGGCGTTTCCGCAACGAGGGCAACCGCGCCTCTTTCGTCGCGCATCCGGAAATCTACGGGCCCCAATTCGGCGGCTACGACCCGGTCGATCTTGGGCGGGGCGTCACCTATGCGGGCAACCCGCGCTTTTGGGTCGTCGTGGGCCAGCGGCTCTATCTGTTCGGGCGCGAGGACAACCGCGACGCGTTTGCGGCCGACCCTTCGCGTTTCCTGAAAGAGGCGACGACACGCTGGCCGGCGCTGGAGCGCGGGCTCGCGCAGTAGGTGGCAGACTCAAGGATTGGGCGCGGAGTTCGGATCGCCCCAGGCGATGAATTCCGGAACGATGAAGCCGCTCCGTCCGGTGCCGAATTGCAGGGAAGCGCCGGCTGAATCGGTGATCCTGCCGCCGGCGGCCACAACGACGGCATGGCCCGCGGCGATGTCCCACTCCGAGGTCGGCGACAGCCGCGGATAGATATCGACGGAGCCTTCGGCCACCCGGCCGAGTTTCACCGCCGAGCCAAGCTCGCACCGCACCGCGCCCGGCCTCGCCGCAATGAAGGCTTCGCTCCTGGCATCGCCATGCGAACGGCTGACCGCGACCGTCCAGGGCTGGCCGCGCGGCGGGCAGCGCCGGGTGCGTATCGGTTCGACCAGCGGCTTATACTCGCCAAGCTCCTTGCCAAGCGTCAGCCGCTCGGCGCCGCGGCCGACCATGCCGCGCCAGATCAGGCCGAGCGCGGGCGCGCTGATGATGCCGAGCAGCGGGGTCCCCTGCGTCACCAGTGCCAGGTTGACGGTGAATTCGTTGCGCCCGGCGACGAATTCCTTGGTGCCGTCGAGCGGGTCGATCAGGAAGAAGCTTTCCCTGTAGGGCAGCGCGGCCGATTGAGTGCGCTCTTCCGATAGCGCCGGTATTTCGGGCACCAGCCGGGCAAGACCCTCGGCGATGATTCGGTCGGCCGCCAGGTCGGCCTCCGTTACCGGCGAGCCGTCGGTCTTGCCGTCGACTTGCATGGCGGAACGGTTGACGGCGAGGATGGCGGTACCGGCGCGGATCACGATCTCGGTCAGCGGCTCGATCAGCCTTGCTGCGGCATCGCGATCGAGCACGGGTGGACGTGCCTCATTCATGAGCTCGGCCCAATTGCTGTTCGTCCTGCCTTACCATTGCCGCCCCCTGCTGGCAGCAGGGGGCTGCGCAGTGTATCACCGATAGGCACGCGTGATTCGTAACGGCCCGCCGGTAATTCGCGACCAGGCGGCTTTCCAGGAACCCATGATGTCTGGCACTTCGTCTCCCGGTCCGGCTCCCGATACCCTCGAACTTGCGGCGCTGCTGTGTTCGCGCGTCTGTCACGATCTCATCAGCCCGGTTGGCGCAATCGTCAATGGGCTTGAGGTGCTTGATGACAATCCGAAGCCCGAAGATCGCGATTTCGCGCTCGATCTGATCCGCAAGAGCGCCAAGACCGCCTCCGCCCGGTTGCAGTTCTGCCGCCTGGCGTTTGGAGCTGCGGGATCGGCGGGCGCGCAGATCGATCTCGGCGATGCCCAGACCATGGCACGCGGCCACATCGAGGATGGCAAGATCACCATCACCTGGAATCTGCCGCGGCTCCTGCTGCCGAAGAACCGCGTCAAGCTGCTGTTGAACATGCTGATCATCGCGCAGCAGACTATACCGCGCGGAGGTACGCTGACGATCGATCCGATCGGCGACGGCGAGACGATGGGTTTTCGCGTCACGTCTTCCGGCCTGAACGCTCGCGTGCCGCAGAACATCGCCGATCTCCTGAGCGCAAGTTCGACGGCAACCGTCGATGCACACGCGGTGCAGCCTTACTATACGCGGCTGCTGGCGCAGGCCTGCGGGCTCAGCGTGACGCTCGCGCCCGACGGCGAAAAGGTGGTTGTTACCGCTTCCTGAAGTGCGCCAACATGGTTAATCAACGGTGAAAACAGCCGGCAGATTTGATTTCTGCCGTCTTATCTCTTTGTTGATCCCGTTCTTTTCCACTTGCTCAACCAATATTAAACGCTTTGCATAGAAGCTGGCTTCGTTCCGTAAGGCGCGTCGATGTCGCGTGCCGCTGCGTGCGAAGGCCAGTTTCATGGATGATTTGTTGCGGGAGTTCCTGACCGAAACCAGCGAGAGCCTGGATACGGTCGACAATCAGTTGGTGCGGTTCGAGCAGGACCCGAGCGACGCGAAGATTCTGGATAACATCTTCCGCCTGGTCCACACCATCAAGGGCACCTGCGGCTTTCTGGGGCTGCCGCGGCTGGAAGCGCTCGCCCATGCCGGCGAGACCTTGATGGGCAAATTCCGCGACGGCATGCCGGTCAAGGCCGAAGCCGTGACGCTGATCCTGTCCTCGATCGACCGCATCAAGGAAATCCTCGCCGGGCTTGAGGCCACCGAGACCGAGCCCGAAGGCACCGACGAAGACCTGATCGAAAAGCTGCACGCGATGGCCGAAGGCGGCCATCATGCGGAAGCGCATCCTGAACCCGCACCCGCGCCGGCCCCCGTAGCGCCGCCGGCCCCGCCCGCGATGACCAGGGGCACGCTGGTCGAGCAGGTGCTGGAACGCCCGTTGCGTCCGGGCGAAGTCTCGCTCGACGACCTCGAGCGCGCCTTCCGCGAGACCGAGACCGAAGTTGCAGCAGCGCCGGCGCCCGTCGCCAAGGCCGCGCCCGCGCCGGAAGCTGCCGTCAAGGAAGCTGCCAAGGAAGCCAAGGCCAAACCGGCCAAGCGTGCCGCCGCTGTCGAGGCCGATGGCGAGGTCGCCGACAAGATCGCCAACCAGTCGATCCGCGTCAACGTCGACACCCTCGAACACCTGATGACCATGGTCTCCGAGCTGGTGTTGACCCGCAACCAGCTTCTGGAAATCTCCCGCCGCAACGAGGACACCGAGTTCAAGGTGCCGCTGCAGCGGCTCTCCAACGTCACCGCCGAGCTGCAGGAAGGCGTCATGAAGACGCGGATGCAGCCGATCGGCAACGCCTGGCAGAAGCTGCCGCGGATCGTCCGCGACCTCTCCGGCGAACTCGGCAAGCAGATCGAACTGGAGATGCACGGCGCCGACACCGAGCTCGACCGCCAGGTGCTCGACCTGATCAAGGATCCGCTGACGCACATGGTGCGCAACTCCGCCGACCACGGCCTGGAGACCCCGGCCGAGCGGCTGGCTAGCGGCAAGGGCGAGCAGGGCACCATCCGGCTGTCCGCCTATCACGAGGGCGGCCACATCATCATCTGCATCGCCGACAATGGCCGCGGTCTCAACACCGAGCGGATCAAGGCCAAAGCACTGCAGAACGGTCTCGTCACCGAGGCCGAGCTGGAGAAGATGACCGAAGCCCAGATCCACAAGTTCATCTTCGCGCCGGGCTTCTCGACCGCTGCCACCGTCACCTCGGTCTCCGGCCGCGGCGTCGGCATGGACGTGGTGCGCACCAATATCGACCAGATCGGCGGCACCATCGACATCAAGTCGGTCGCCGGCGAGGGCTCGTCCGTCACCATCAAGATCCCGCTGACGCTCGCCATCGTCTCGGCCCTGATCGTCGAAGCCGGCGGTGACCGCTTTGCGATCCCGCAGCTCTCGGTGGTCGAGCTGGTCCGGGCGCGGGCCAACTCCGAACACCGCATCGAGCGCATCAAGGACACCGCGGTCTTGCGGCTGCGCAACAAGCTGCTGCCGCTGATGCACCTGAAGAAGCTGCTGAAGATCGACGACGGCTCCTCCAGCGACCCCGAGAACGGCTTCATCGTGGTGACGCAAGTGGGCAGCCAGACCTTCGGCATCGTGGTCGACGGCGTGTTCCACACCGAAGAAATCGTGGTCAAGCCGATGTCGACCAAACTGCGGCACATCGACATGTTCTCCGGCAACACCATTCTGGGCGATGGCGCCGTCATCATGATCATCGACCCCAACGGCATTGCCAAGGCGCTCGGCGCCTCCGGCGCCTCGGCCCATGAGATGGCCGATGAAGCCTCGGCCGCGCATGCGATCGGCGGCGAACAGCTGACCTCGCTGCTGGTGTTCCGCGCCGGCTCCAGCCAGCCCAAGGCGGTGCCGCTCGGCCTCGTCACCCGGCTCGAGGAGATCGCCACCGACAAGATCGAGCTCTCGAACGGCCGCCACATGGTGCAGTACCGCGAGCAGCTGATGCCCTTGGTGCAGATGAACGGGGTCAGCGTCCAGACCTCGGGCTCGCAGCCGATCCTGGTGTTCGCCGACGACGGCCGCTCGATGGGGCTCGTGGTCGACGAGATCATCGACATCGTCGAGGAGCGGCTGCACATCGAGGTCGCCGGCCAGCAGGAGGGCATTTTGGGCTCGGCCGTGATCAAGGGCCAAGCCACCGAGGTGATCGACGTCGGCCACTTCCTGCCGATGGCGTTTGCCGACTGGTTCTCGCGCAAGGAGATGCGGGCCTCATCGACGGCGCAGTCGGTGCTGCTGGTCGATGACTCCGCGTTCTTCCGCAACATGCTGGCCCCGGTCTTGAAGGCCGCCGGCTACAAGGTGCGGGTCGCCGTCAACGCCCAGGAAGGCCTTTCTGCGCTGCGCTCGGGTTACAACTTCGACGTGGTGCTGACCGACATCGAAATGCCGGACATGAACGGCTTCGAGTTCGCCGAGACGATCCGCGCCGACCACAATCTGGGCCAACTGCCGATCATCGCGTTGTCCTCGCTGGTGTCGCCGGCGGCGATCGAGCGCGGGCGGCAGGCCGGCTTCCACGATTATGTCGCCAAGTTCGACCGTCCCGGCCTGATCGCGGCGCTGAAGGAACAGACCGCCGACGACAGGCGCGCGGCATGAACAAGTTCAGCCCGGCATGAACAAGTTCAGCCGCACGGCCTAAGGAACCCAGCACATGACAACAACCAAGACCGACACCATCGACGGCACCGTGGCCGAATACGTCACCGCCGTGATCGGGGGACAATTGTTCGGCCTGCCGATCTCGCGGGTGCAGGACGTGTTCATGCCGGAACGGCTGACGCGGGTGCCGCTGGCATCCGCCGAGATCGCCGGCGTGCTCAATCTGCGCGGCCGCATCGTCACCGTGGTCGACATGCGCGCCCGGCTCGGGCTGCCCAGGAACGACGACGGCAAGCCGCCGATGGCGGTCGGCGTCGACCTGCGCGGCGAGTCCTACGGCCTCTTGATCGACCAGATCGGCGAGGTGCTGCGGCTGCCCGACGCCAGCTGCGAGGAAAACCCCGTCAACCTCGATCCCCGCATGGCCAAGCTCGCCGGCGGCGTGCACCGCCTCGACGGCCAGCTCATGGTCGTCCTCGACGTCGATCGCGTTCTCGAAATCGTGCCGGACCTGATGGCGGCATGAAGACCGAAGCTGGAATGAAAACATCCCTCTTGGGATCTGGTGCAATTGGAGGCCTAAAATGAAAACATGTCTGGTCGTCGATGACTCGAGCGTCATCCGAAAAGTCGCACGCCGCATCCTCGAAGGTCTCGACTTTCAGATCGTCGAGGCCGAGGACGGCGAGAAGGCGCTTGAAGCCTGCAAGCGTGCGATGCCCGAAGCGGTCTTGCTCGACTGGAACATGCCGGTCATGGACGGCTACGAATTCCTCGGCAATCTGCGCCGCATGCCCGGTGGCGACGCGCCCAAGGTGGTGTTCTGCACCACCGAGAACGACGTCGCGCACATCGCGCGTGCGCTGCATGCCGGCGCCAACGAGTACATCATGAAGCCGTTCGACAAGGACATCGTCACCGCGAAGTTCCAGGAAGTCGGTCTGCTCTGACTCTCGCGTTAGTGATCCCGGCGGCTCAGCGGCCTTCGGCGTTGTTCTTGTAAGTGTACGCTTGAGTTGGGTCGGGTGAAGTAATGAGTGTTGCGTTAACGAAGTCTCCGCCGCCAATCTCGACACGGCAGGACAAGCTGCGCGTCATGGTGGTCGACGACTCCGTCGTGATCCGCGGGATGATCTCGCGCTGGATCGGCGCCGAGCCGGATATGGAGGTCTCCGCCTCCTTGCGTACCGGTCTCGACGCCGTCAACCAGATCGAACGTATCAAGCCGGATGTTGCCGTGCTCGATATCGAAATGCCGGATCTCGACGGCATTTCGGCGTTGCCGCAACTGCTGGCGAAAAAGCGCGACCTCGTCATCATCATGGCGTCGACGCTGACCCGCCGCAACGCGGAGATCAGCTTCAAGGCGCTTTCGCTCGGCGCATCCGACTATATTCCAAAGCCGGAGAGCACCCGCGAGGCATCCGCCGCCGAGACTTTCCACCACGATCTGATCCAGAAGATCCGTCATCTCGGCGCCAGGGCCCGCCGTCGTGCCTCGCCTGCCGCGAGCCCGGCGCTGGCGCCGGCACCCGACCGGATACGCGAGGTATTGCCCCATCCGGTCGCAGCGCCGGCTCCGCAACTGCAGCTCGCGCGCCGGTCCTTCAGCATGCTGGCGCCGCGCGTGCTCCTGATCGGTTCGTCGACCGGCGGTCCGCAGGCGCTGATGGCGCTGGTCGCCGACATCGGGCCGGTGATCGACCGCTTTCCGGTGCTGATCACCCAGCACATGCCGCCGACCTTTACCACCATTCTCGCCGAGCATCTGGCGCGCGCAAGCCGCCGGCCGGCGCATGAGGCCGTTGACGGCGAGATCGTCAAGCCCGGGCGGATCTACCTTGCGCCGGGCGGTCGCCACATGCGGGTCGTGCGTCACGGCGCCGAGACGGCGATCGCGCTCGACGACGGGCCGCCGGTGAATTTCTGCAAACCCGCGGTGGACCCGCTGTTCAATTCCGCGATCGACGTCTGGCAGGGCAGCATCATGTCGGTGATCCTGACCGGCATGGGCTCCGACGGCATGCGCGGCGGCAAGGAGATCGTCGCCGCCGGCGGCAGCGTGATTGCCCAGGACGAAGCCACCAGCGTGGTGTGGGGCATGCCGGGCGCGGCCGCCAATGCAGGTATTTGCGCGGCAGTCCTGCCGCTCAATCAGATTGCGCCCAAACTGGTTCGGTTGTTTTCGGGAGATCGTTCGTGACGCCTTCAGACTATGAGTATCTGCGTAAGCTTCTGAAAGAGCGCTCCGGGCTCGATCTTTCCGCCGACAAGCAATATCTGGTCGAAAGCCGGCTGCTGCCGCTCGCGCGCAAGTCCAGCCTGCCGGGCATTTCCGAACTCGTCGAGAAGATGAAGGGCGGGGCCAGCGCGCTGACGGCCGAGGTGGTCGAGGCGATGACCACCAACGAGACGTTCTTCTTTCGCGACAAGATCCCGTTCGATCATATGCGGGAGACGGTGATTCCGGCGCTGGTGCAGGCGCGCGCTGCCCGCCGCACGTTGCGCATCTGGTGCGCGGCTTCCTCCACAGGGCAGGAGCCGTACTCGATCGCGATGTGCCTGAAGGAGGCCGGACCGCTGTTGTCCGGCTGGCGCACCGAGATCGTTGCGACCGACCTGTCGCAGGCGGTGCTGGAGAAATCGAAGGCCGGCATCTTCAGCCAGTTCGAGGTGCAGCGCGGATTGCCGATCCAGTTGCTGGTGAAATATTTCACCCAGAACGGCGAGCTCTGGCAGATCAACGCCGAGCTCCGCAGCATGGTGCAGCATCGTCAGCTCAACCTGCTGCAGGACTTCTCCCATCTCGGAGTGTTCGACGTCATCTTCTGCCGCAACGTGCTGATCTATTTCGATCAGAACACCAAGACCAACATTTTCGAGCGGCTGTCCCGGATGCTGGAGCCCGATGGCGTGCTGGCGTTGGGCGCGGCCGAATCCGTTGTCGGCATTACCAACACGTTCAAGCCCTATCCGGATCGGCGTGGACTTTATCGTCCGAACATCGCTCCGGTGATCAGGGTGGGGGCGTCGACCCTGGTGCCGCAAACTTTGCGGGCGGTTGCCGCAGCGCGCTGATCTCGTTCTTCAGCCCGTGCCTCGGATGCCCGCCGCGCTATAGAATCGCGTGCGGCACGAAGCGCGACGTGTTGCCGGTGATCGGGTTCTCGTCTTCGCGGATCGACAGCCCGCACGGCGTGTGATCGACCAGCCAGCTTCCGAGCACCGGATACTGGTCGGAAAAGCTCGGCAGCGACGCGAACGCCTGCCGGATGAATCCTTCCGCGCCATACGGGCCCTGCTGCTCCGCCAGCGTGGTGCCGGCACTGACGAGCGCGACGTTGGCGCCCTCGCGCGAATACAGCGGCTTGCGGACGAACGAGGAGCCGAGCATGGTTGCCTTCGGATCGTCCTCGAAATAGGCCGGCAGCAGATTGGGGTGCTTCGGAAACATCTCCCACAGCAGGGGGAGGATGCCCTTGTTGGAGAGGATCGCTTTCCAGGGCGGCTCGATCCAACGTGTCGGTGCGCTCGACAGCTTCGCGCCGAACGCGTCCTGAAACATCCATTCCCAGGGGTAAAGCTTGAAGGCAAGCTCGATGGCGCGGTCCTCGAGATCGACGAAGCGGCCATCGCCGCCGAGCCCGACGTCCTTGATGTCCATCAGCGTGGTCTTCAAGCCGGCCTGGCTCGCGGTGTCCTGCAGATAGGCCAGCGTGCCGCCATCCTCGGGATTATCAGTCATTCCCGCGAGATGCAGATGCTTGGCGCCACCGTGCTTCTTCCAGGCGTCAATCAGGCGCTCATGGATTGAATTGAACTGGTCGGCGCGCTTCGGGATGACGTTGCGCTCCATCGCCTGTTCGAGCCAGGTCCACTGAAAAACCGCCGCTTCGAAAATCGAGGTCGGCGTGTCCGCGTTGTATTCCAGCAGTTTCGCGGGACTCCAGCCGTCATAGCTCAGGTCCAGCCGGCCATAGAGGCTAGGGTCACGGCGGCGCCAGCTCTCGGAAATCAGCGGCCAGAACGCTTCCGGTATCTTCAGCCGGCGCAGATATTTTTCGTCCTTGATCGCGCGGCCGACCAGTTCGAGACACATCGCGTCGATCTCGGCGGTGGGTGCCTCGATCCGCCGTTCGATCTCGTTCAGCGTGAACGCGTAATAGGCCCGTTCGTCCCAATAGCGTTCGCCGTTGATGGTGTGAAAGGTAAATCCAACACCTTCGGCGGTGGCACGCCAATCGTCGCGTTCGGGGCAGGGGATGCGTTGCATGAAATTCAGCCGCCAGAAAAGCCGATGGCGTGCCCGAACGAGCCGAAGCCGCCGCGCTGCGCCGAGTGCGACCCGGAATCGTACGAGGAATGGCTCGATGATGAGGAAGAGGAGGAGTCGCTGCTGTAGTAGCTGCTGCGTCCTGACGATCCGCCGCCGGAGCCGCCGCCAGAGCTCGAGGAAGAACTGCGTGACGAGCATTCGGCCGGGTTTTGCGTCGGCGATGCGTAGGCGTTCGACGGTTGCTCGCAGGTGCGGCTCGGCATCAGCGTGTAGGCGGCACTGCCGACCGCAAAGGTACCCATCAACAGAAGGGCGACATGGCCGGAGCGCTTGGCCGGCGGCGGAACGGGACGTGGCGAAGCCGGCACCGAGACCGGTTTGCGCTTGCCAAAATCCTGGTTTGGTTTGTCTGCCATGGTCAGTAGACCATGCAGGCGGCGTTCAGCGCGCCGGCGGCCAGCGAGGACAGCCCAAGCCAGATCGCGGCGGCGAGTTCGCCGGACGCTATCCGCTCCGACAGCTTCGGCACGGGAACCCTGACGAGGTAATAGACGATGATCTGCACGATCAGCGCGATGCCCGCCCAGATCAGGCAATCCCAGACATTGGCCGAATGGGTGATAGCGCTGACCAGCGGCAGCACGAAGCCGAGCAGGCTCAGGCCCAGCGCGATCGCGGCCGAAGGCTCATTGGCGCGGATCAGATCGAATTCGTTATGCGCCGTGATGCGGGTGTAGACGAAGAGGTAGGCCACCACGGCGACGATCGCCGTGCAGAAATACACCAGAAACGCCGGCAGCCCGGCAAGCGATTGCAGGATCATGGAATTCGCCCCAACTCGTGCGTCCCTGAGGGTCGCACGATCTGTCAGTCGGCGCATCGGGGCGGCGGGTTCAATCCCAATAATTCTCTGTCCGAACAAAAACCTTGCATTTGCGGCGCGGTCCAGTCGGGAGAAGTGAGCCTTGCAGCTCGTCATTGGTCAGGCGGGGATTGGCTCGTGAGCTTCACAGGGCTTGTGCAGCAGCCGCGGCCCGCAGGGTGTGGGTGAAATCGTGGCAGCTTTCGTGGAACTCGGATCGGCCCGGGGAGGTTGTAATATAAGGTGATTAAACTTTGGAGACGCAATCCGGGCTGGACGAACTACCTGAGAAAATACCTGCACTCTGCTCAGGAGGATCGCCATGGCCACGAACCTGGTCTCTGTAGTGATGCAATGCCTCACGCCGGACATGATAGCGAAGATCGCTTCTGCTCTGGGTCTTGATCGCAATGTTGCGCAAAAAGCCATCGCGGGTGCGATTCCCGCGCTCCTTGCAAGCTTCGCTGACGTTGCCTCCACTCCTAATGGGGCACGCCAACTCACCAACACGCTGACACAGCAATCCGGGTCGCTTGAGAGCTTCAAGAATCTCATCGGCGGTTCCGGCCAGAACACGCTGGCGGAAACGGGATCGAACATGCTTTCGGGCCTGTTCGGTGGCGGAACGCTGGACACAATGGCACAGACGATAGCCAAGTTCGCGGGGATCGGTGAAGGCACCAGCAAGTCGATGCTCAGCATGCTTGGCCCGCTGGTGCTTGGTGCGCTAGGTCAGCAGCAAGCCAGCACGGGCCTTGACGCAAGTGGGCTGGTGTCTCTTCTCACTTCGCAGAAGGATCAGATCGCCGCGGCAATACCGTCCGGTCTCGCCGGTCAGTTGAGTGCCGCCGGTCTCATTGACGGAGCGACTGAAAGCTTGCGCAGCGGTGCGGCGACAGCCAGCGCGGCTGGCGGCCGAGCTGCAGAGGCTTCGGAGCGGACCATTTACGGGGCTGGTCAGGCAGCCTCGGCGGTGGCGAGTAGGACATCGGCACCGTATTGGCCGTACTGGTTGGTCGCGGCGGTGGTATTGGGTGGTCTCATCTGGTTAGCCCTTGGTCGTTCAGGGGAAGACCAGGTCGCTCAGGTGTCGCCTCCCTCCACGACGCGGACCGCGACCGGAACCGTGGGGGCGGCGCCGACGGATTTGACGGTCGGAGGAATGAATCTGGCGAACCAGATCAACTCCTCGGTTGGGTCCATCAGGACCGTGCTTCCCGGCATCACCGATGCCGCATCGGCCGAGGCTGCCCTGCCCAAGCTGAGGGAGGCAACAGCTCAATTGAATGAGGTCAGCTCGCGCGCGACGCAGCTCTCTCCTGAAGGAAGGAGCACCCTCGTAAAGCTGATTGTGGTCGCGACCCCCACGATTAACCAGATGTGTGACAAGGTGCTGGCGACGCCCGGTGCTGGCGATATTGCAAAGCCGGCGATTGATGAGCTTCGAGGCAAGCTCGACGCCCTCGCGCGCTCCTGACTGTCAGAATGCCGTGTCGGTCGGCCTGCGCCGGACGGCACGGCAAAGTGCTGCCGGCGGCCTTGTCGATAGCCCAGTTGACAGGATCCGCTGCCCAACAAGAACCCCGCCATTTCGGGGGGGCGCAAATCCTCCAGAGCCTTGACGCGGTCGGCTATTCCCTGACCTCGATCTTGCCCTTCATCGCCGGGTGCAGGCCGCAGATGTAGTCGTAGATTCCGGCATCGGCGAGGGTGATCTGGGTGGTCTGGCCTTTCAGCGCGATCGACGAGCGCTGGGCCTTGGGGCCGGTGATCGTCACCTGGTGCGGTGAGGAATCGGCGTTGTGCCAGGTGATGGTCTGGCCCTTGCCGACGACAACGGTCTCCGGCCCGAACTTGAAGTCGGCGATCGAGACCACGCCGGGCCCCGGCGCGGGCTTTGCCATGGCGCCTTCGGGCGTGCCCTTCAGGCCCGCCAGTGAGATAACGAAATCCTGCCCGGCATGCGGCTTGTGGCAGGTGAAGCAGGCCGTCAAATTGGCCTTGTCGTTGACCTTCTTGTCCGGGCCAAACGCCTGATACTCCCATTCGCCGTTGCGAATGTCGTCCTTGTACTCGGTCCCCCAGCCGTCGCGCTTCTCCATCACCGTGTAGGCGACAAGGTCGCCCTTCTGGAAACGGCCGTTGGCATCCTTGAGCGGCTCGCCGGCCGCATCGAGTTGCGCCTTGTATTGCACCAGCATCAGCACCGTGCCGCTCGGGATCGGCTGCCCCTTGCGAACTGCATCGACCGCTGCCGGCGTCGCAAAGAGCTCGCGATACTGCTTGTTGTCGTAACGATCGACCGTGGCGTAGAGCGTGCCCTTGTCGAAATTCTCCGGGAAGGCGACCTTGTCGCCGCCGGCGAGCGCCGAATAGCCGATGAGCGCGCCCGATGCCGACCCGAGCGCGATAGCGGCAACCAGCCTGACGTTTTTCATGGCTTCCCCCTTCGTTTGCGGACAATTCAGTCAGCTACGAGACACCGCCAAGCGGGTTTCAATCCGGGGGAAGCGAAATTTGTCGCGGGTAAGCTGCGGGCCCAAACAAAAACCCCGCCGTTTCGGGCGGGGTCCAGTCGGATGGAGTGAGCCTTCTGGCTCGCTGTAAACCCTGATTAGGCGGGGATGCGCTCGTCCGCCTCGTGCGGCTCGCGCAGCACGTAGCCGCGGCCCCACACGGTCTCGATGAAGTTGCGGCCTTCGGAGGCGTTGGCGAGCTTCTTGCGCAGCTTGCAGATGAAGACGTCGATGATCTTCAGTTCCGGCTCGTCCATGCCGCCATAGAGGTGGTTGAGGAACATTTCCTTGGTGAGGGTGGTTCCCTTGCGGAGCGAGAGCAGCTCCAGCATCTGGTATTCCTTGCCCGTCAGGTGCACGCGCTGGCCGCCGACCTCGACCGTCTTGGTATCGAGATTGACCACGAGGTCGCCGGTCTGGATGACCGACTGGGCGTGACCCTTGGAACGCCGCACGATCGCGTGGATGCGGGCAACCAGTTCGTCCTTGTGGAAGGGTTTAGTCATGTAGTCGTCAGCGCCGACGCCGAGACCCTTGACCTTGTCCTCGATACCGGCGAGGCCGGAGAGGATCAGAATGGGAGTCTTGATCTTGGATACCCGAAGCTGCTTGAGCACGTCGTAGCCGGACATGTCGGGCAGGTTAAGGTCGAGAAGGATAATATCGTAATCGTAAAGCTTACCGAGATCGACGCCTTCTTCTCCGAGGTCCGTCGTGTAGACGTTGAAACTCTCGGATTTCAGCATCAATTCGATCGACTGCGCGACGGCGCTGTCATCTTCTATCAGCAAAACGCGCATGCCAGTCCCCTTGTAGTCCGCCGCTCCGGGCGTCAGGTCGGCCGCACTTGCGGCACTCAAAACGCCTTTGAACAACTGATTCGGATCCTGACAGACACATGGTTAACAAACTCTGATTCCGGTTCGCAAGCTCTTTAAGTGCAATTTTTATCGAATCGCCCTAAGATGTTGCTTCGAAGCAGCTTTTCCCAACCGTGCGCGCTCAGTCTCCACATTAAGAGGCGGGCCTAACCGACTCCCGCGACTTACCCTTCTTCTGACGGGCAAGCGCTCTCAGTCACCAAAGACAGTGACGCAATGATTAATGATGCGGGTAAACACGAGGTTAAGCGGTACCGGCTAAAACGTGGAAACTTAAGGTTTTCGCAATGAAGGCACTCGCGGAGCAAATCGGCGATATCGACGGCGTCAATATATATGGCCGTGTTGTGGGCGTGCGCGGGCTGATGGTCGAGATCGCGGGGCCGATCCATGCAATGTCGGTCGGCGCGCGGATCGTCATCGATACCGGCGGGAACCGACTCATCCCGGCTGAGGTCATCGGGTTTTCCGGCAGCAATGCTGTCGTCATGCCGTTCGGTGGGCTCGACGGTGTCAGGCGCGGTTGCCGTGCGGTCATTGCGACCGCGGCCAGTCAGGTGCGGCCGTCACCGGCCTGGCTCGGCCGCGTCGTCAATGCCATGGGGGAACCGATCGACGGCAAGGGGCCGCTGGTGCAGGGTCCATCGCCGATGGCCTATCGCAACGCGCCGCCGCCGGCGCATTCGCGCAAGCGAGTCGGCCCGCCGCTCGATCTCGGGGTGCGGGCGCTCAATACTTTCCTGACCTGTTGCCGCGGCCAGCGGCTCGGCATCTTCGCCGGTTCCGGCGTCGGCAAATCGGTGCTGCTGTCGATGCTGGCGCGTAATGTCGATGCCGACATTACCGTCATCGGCCTGATTGGCGAACGTGGCCGCGAGGTGCAGGAATTTCTGCAGGAGGATCTCGGCGACGAGGGGCTGGCACGCTCGGTCGTGGTGGTCGCAACGTCGGACGAGCCCGCTCTGATGCGGCGGCAGGCCGCCTATCTGACACTCGCGATATCAGAGTATTTCCGCGACGAGGACAAGGACGTGCTGTGCCTGATGGACTCCGTCACGCGCTTTGCGATGGCGCAGCGCGAGATCGGTCTGTCGGCCGGCGAGCCGCCCACCGCCAAGGGCTATACGCCGACGGTGTTTACGGAACTGCCGAAGCTGCTGGAGCGGGCAGGGCCGGGAACCGGCATCGGCACCATCACCGCTATCTTCACGGTGCTGGTCGACGGCGATGATCATAACGAGCCGATCGCGGACGCGGTGCGCGGCATTCTGGATGGCCACATCGTGATGCAACGCTCGATTGCGGAACGTGGCCGGTTTCCCGCGATCAACATCCTCAAATCGGTCTCGCGCACCATGCCGCGCTCGGCCAATCCCGACTATCTGCCCGTGATCACGCGGGCTCGGCAGGTGATGGCGACCTACGCCGATATGGAGGAGCTGATCCGGCTAGGCGCCTACCGCGCGGGTTCCAGTCCGGAGGTCGACGAGGCAGTAAAGCTGCATGAGCCGCTCGAAGGCTTTTTGCGCCAGGCCAAGGATGAAAAATCAAGCCTGGATGACGGCTATCGCCACTTGGCGCACATCCTCAGCAATTTGGAAACGGAACGCTAACTTTGTCAGGCCATCATCCCCGGCACATGATTAACGACGCCGGTGGGGCCCCCCGGGGAGCCGGCTCCGTCCCGCGTTCAGATTGGGACTTCTGGGGAGTATGAGTCGATGAAGTCACGAGAAACGCTGATCCGCCTGAAGAAATTTCAGGTCGACGAGAAGCGCCGTAGGGTTACCCAGATCGAAGGCATGATTGCCGACTTCCAGCGCATGTCGGTCGATCTCGAGCGCGAAATCCAGACCGAGCAGGAGCGGGCCGGGATCAACGATCCGACCCATTTCGCCTACCCGACCTATGCCAAGGCCGCGATCCAGCGCCGCGAAAACCTGACCCGCTCCGCCGACGAACTGCGCATCCAGCTCGAAGACGCCAAGAGCCTGTTGAGCGAAGCGTTCGAGGAGCTGAAGAAGGTCGAGTTGCTCGACGAGCGCGACCAGGCGCGCGAGCGCGCCGAGGAGAGCGCCCGGGAGCAGGCCGACATGGACTCAATCGGCCTGATGCGCGCCCGGCTTGGCGTCGCCTGACGAGCCTCCGCTGATTTCGACACAATCGAAAACCCGGGCCGCAAGGCCCGGGTTTTTCGTTGCGGGCTCGCCGGCCCGCGCCACTTGGTGGCCCTTTTGACGCAAGGTATGCTACGAAACTTCTCGATTGCTCCGGCGTAAGACGCGATGGAGGGTCGCGATTTGGGGGACGTTGAATGCTGACGCCAGCGGAGCTGGTCTGGCTGATTGCCGCGGTGGCGAAGGGGGACGAGGCCGCTTTTGAGCGCCTGTACGCCGCCACGCGCGCGAAACTCTTCGGCGTCGTGCTCCGTATCTTGCGGCGTCAGGACCTCGCGGAGGAGGTCATTCAGGAGGCTTACGTCAAGATCTGGAACAGTGCCGGCCAGTTCAACCCGGCCCTGTCTTCGCCGATCACATGGATGGCGTCGATCGCGCGCAACCGGGCGATCGACGTGGTGCGCAAGAAGAGCGAAAGCTCGATTGAGGAGGAGCCGGCCGCGATGGAAGTGGCAGCCGATTCGCCCGATCCGCTGACGCGGCGCGAGATGACGGAAGAGTTGAAGCGGTTGCTGGAATGCGTCGGCCGTCTCGAGCCGGACCGGCAGAAGCTCGTGCTCCTTGCCTATTACAACGGCTGGAGCCGCGAGCAGCTCGCCGCCAAGTTCGAGACGCCAGTGAATACGGTGAAGACGTGGCTGCGCCGCAGCATGATGGATATAAGGGAGTGTCTCGGGCTCTAGCGGTCCGGATCTTGAACGATGGCCCATAGCGAAGACCATATCGCGCTCGCCGCGGAATACGCGCTCGGCACTCTCGATGCCGACGAGCGCGCGCAGGTCGAGACCATGATGGCCGTCGACACCGATTACAGCGCGCTCGTCCACGCCTGGGAATACCGGCTGGGGGTGCTGAACCAGATGGTCGGCTCCGTCGAACCGCGGCCGATCGTATGGGAAAACATCAAGGCCGCGATCGGACATTCCACCGAGCAACGGGCGCCGCTGGTGCTGCCCGAGGCGGGGCAGCCTGCACCGACGCCTCAGCCTGCAGCCGAGCCGGTGGTGGCACCGGTCGTGGCCGAGGCGGCGCCGGCCGTACAGGACAATACGGTCGCGGACAATTCGAACGTCATCCAGTTCGCCAGTCGCGCAAAGCGCTGGCGCAATGTTGCTTCCATTGCCAGCGCGCTGGCCGCGGCGCTGGTCGCGA
This sequence comes from Bradyrhizobium sp. CCBAU 051011, assembly GCF_009930815.1. Lineage (NCBI taxonomy): Bacteria > Pseudomonadati > Pseudomonadota > Alphaproteobacteria > Hyphomicrobiales > Nitrobacteraceae > Bradyrhizobium > Bradyrhizobium sp. CCBAU 051011. The sequence goes on from NZ_CP022222.1 coordinate 3,710,260, forward strand.
TGCTGGCGGTGCAGGTCTATCAGCCGGATCTGTTGCCCGAGGCGCTGCGGCCAAAGCCGCGGATCCAGACGGTCGAGGTGAAGACGCCGGCGCCATCGCCGGTGCCGTCAGCGCAATATGTCGCGTTGCTGCAGCGCGACGGCGGCTCGCCCGCGTTCATCCTGACGGTCGATGCGGCGACGAAGAATTTCACCGTCCGCAAGGTCGGTGCCGACGCCGAGCCAGGCAAGAGTTTTGAGCTCTGGCTGATCTCCGACAAGCTGCCGCAACCGCGCTCGCTCGGCGTGATCGGCGGCAGCGATTTCACCGCGCGTCCGGTGTTGGCCGACTTCGAGGCCGGCACGATCAACGCCGCGACCTATGCGGTTACCGTCGAGCAGGCCGGCGGCTCGCCGAGCGGCAAGCCGACCTCGGCGCCGATCTTTACCGGCAAGCTGATCGAGACGGTGCCGGCTGGCGCTCCGCCACGTTAAGACGATCGAAATGGAGTTCGCGGTGCCTACCTGGCTGGGGCCACTTCTTGCTCTCTTGCTCCTCGTCGGCTTTATCGGTTTTGCGCTTCGCCAAGGCACGAAAGTGAAATCGGACAAAGATGCAAGCGATTCAGGAACAGGGACCGAATGGCTAGGCGGTGACAAATCATCTGCTGGCGATGGGCATTCCGGACATTAGGCTAAGGTACAATTCCGACGGCGCTACACCCCACAAAAAGAAAACGCCCGTGGGGAGCGGGCGTTTTCGTAGTCAACTTGGGGGTAGTTGGGGTCTTGATTATCCACACGGCGACTTTGGGGGGCTGTAAAGAGCCGCGTGAATTCCGTGAAATCTCTCCTTTAGCGTACGACTGAGTTGCCTGAGCTGGTAATCGCGACCGGCTTGCCGGCCTTCATCACGCGCGTGCTCGCGGTCTGGGTGAGACCTTCATCCGAGGTCGTGCGTGCGGAGATGCTGAACCCGGCGACCACGATACCTGCCACGAGCGCCACGACCACGATCTTGAGATGGGTCGTGCGATCTGCGCTGTAGATCGAGTGGTTCATGGAAGTCTCCTGCCGCCTTCCCGCCTACGGATTTGTTGGATGCGTCCGCAGGTTGGTTCAACGTCTCGCGTCAGGAAACGTAGGAATCCGCCGTTCAGTTCCAAAGAGGCGATCACAAGGCGGTGAAAAGACTTGAACGGCTGCGATCAAGGAGGCGCGCGCGGGCGACGAAAATGAACGATTGTTTATCTGCTACAATACGTTATGCCAGCCGAAGCGCTGGCGGCGCAGAATCTCGCCAATTTTCCCGATTCTAACAAACCGTTTGCATGTGGCGAAATCGCCTCGCCATTTTTACCGCTGATTTGCGCCCCGCCGCACGCCTTCCTAGACACTGCCGACCGTCTTCAGCCGCGCGCGCGGATGGATCTCGGCCTGCGACAAGACAGTGGTTTGCGAGCGGAAGCGTTCGACCAGCGAGCGCACGAACGGGCGGATTGCAGCCGAGGTAACCAGTACCGGCGCCTCGCCCTCGCGTGCCGCCTGCTCGAAGGCGTTGCGCACGGAGGTCATGAACTCCGACAACTTTGAGGGCTGCATCGCGAGGCTGCGCTCCTCGCCCTGACCCACGATCGATTCCGCGAACGCCTGCTCCCAGCGCGCCGACAGCGCGATCAGCGGCAGATAGCCGTTGTAGGTGGTGTTCTGCGCGCAGATCTGGCGCGCCAGCCGCGCGCGGACATGCTCGACCATGATGGTGGGGTTGCGCGAGAAGGCGAGCGCGTCCGCGATGCCTTCGAGGATGGTGGAGAGGTCGCGGATAGAGATCCGCTCGGCCAGGAGGAGCTGCAGCACGCGCTGGATGCCCGAAACCGTGACCTGGCTCGGCACGATGTCCTTGACCAGTTCACCCTGCTCCTTCGGCAGGTCCTTCAGGAGCTTCTGCACCTCGCCATAGGACAGCAGGTCGCTCATGTTGTTCTTGAGCAGCTCGGTCAGGTGCGTCGACAGCACGGTGGCCGCATCGACAACGGTGTAGCCCTTCAGCGAGGCCTCTTCCTTCAGAGCCGCATCGACCCAGGTGGCCGGCAGGCCGAAGGTCGGCTCAACGGTGTGGATGCCGGGCACGCCGACCTGGTTACCGGCGGGGTCCATGACCATGAACTGGTTCGGCCAGATCTTGCCGGAGCCGGCGTCCACCTCCTTGATCTTGATGACGTAGGTGTTGGCCTCGAGCTGGACGTTGTCGAGGATGCGCACCGCCGGCATCACAAAGCCCATTTCGATCGCGAGCGAGCGGCGCAGCGCCTTGATCTGTTCGGTCAGGCGGTCGGTGCCGTCAGGGCCGTTGACCAGCGGCAGCAGCGCGTAGCCGAGTTCGATCTTGAGGTCGTCGATCTTGAGGGCGGTGGCGATCGGCTCTTCGGCCGCGGCCTGGGCGGCTGCGGCTGCGAGTTCGGGCGCTGCCGCTGCGGCCGCTTCCGCCTCCCTGGCGGCGCCGTTGCGGTTGCGCGCCTTCCAGGCCAGCGCTGCGGCGCCGCCGCCGAGCGCGAGGAACGGGATCATCGGAATGCCCGGCAGCAGCGCCAGCACCAGCATCACGCCGGCGGACATGCCGAGCGCCTGCGGATAACCCGAAAGCTGCTTCATCAGCGCCTTGTCGGCGGCACCGGTGATGCCGGCCTTCGACACCAGCAGGCCAGCGGCGGTCGAGACGATCAGCGCCGGCACCTGCGTCACCAGGCCGTCGCCGACCGTCAGGATGGTGTAGGTGCGGGCGGCATCGCCAAAGCTCATGCCCTGTTGGGCTACGCCGATGATGATGCCGCCGACGATGTTGATGAACACGATCAGCAAGCCCGCGATGGCATCGCCGCGGACGAATTTCGAGGCACCGTCCATGGCGCCGAAGAAGCCGCTTTCGTCCTCGAGTTCCTTGCGGCGTGCCTTGGCGGTCTTTTCGTCGATCAGGCCGGCGGAGAGGTCGGCGTCGATCGCCATCTGCTTGCCGGGCATCGAATCCAGCTGGAAGCGGGCGGCGACTTCGGCGATGCGGCCCGAACCCTTGGTGATGACGACGAAGTTCACGATCACCAGAATCGCGAACACGATAATTCCGATGACGAAATTACCTGACATCACGAAATTGCCGAACGCCTCGATGACGTGGCCGGCGGCCGCGGTGCCTTCGTGGCCGTGCGACAGGATCAACCGCGTCGAGGCCATGTTCAGCGACAGCCGCAGCATGGTCGAGATCAAGAGCACGGTCGGGAATGCGGAGAATTCCAGCGGCGCCTGGATGAACAGCGAGGTCATCAGGATCAGAATCGACACCGTGATCGAGATCGCCAGGAACAGGTCGAGCACGATCGCCGGCAGCGGCAGGATCAGCACCACCAGGATGATGAGGACGCCGAGCGCCAGCGCCAGATCGCCGCGCTTGAGGACATCGCCGATTTCGCTGAGGCTCGGAAACTTGCCGCCCGTGCCTGCGCCGCCCTGACCCGCCGTGACATCGACCATGGTAGCCGCATCCCCCCGCGACTGACGCCCGCGGGCGCCAAACGTCTTCGCGGCGGCCGAAGGGCCGCCGGTTCGAAAGTGAGGCACCGCACTGGCGTCCACGGGGTTCCTCCCGTTTTACGCGGCCGACGACACTCGACTTCACCCGGCAATATTTGCCGGGTGTATGGTTAGCAAAGGGTTAACGGGGGATATTGGGACGGTCATTCCGGGATGGTCCGAAGGACCAGACCTCAGGTGTGCAATTGCACACCGGGGCTTCTCGTGCCGTATCCGAATGCTCTCCTCGCACCGAACTCATCGTACTCCGCGCAGGCGGGATACCCAGTACGCCGCGGCCCATCGGCTCTATCGCTGGCGTCTCTGGAATACTGGATCGCTGGCTGCCGCCCGGCGAAACGCGTTTTCAGCGCGTCGCAATTTGGGCAATTGAATTAGTCACGTCCTACACCCGGAAGGTCGCGATCATGACCGCCGTCGTGCCGCTCACAGCCTGTGTGCGGAGTGCTCCCGATGGGGGGCACCTTGCGACGCGCTGCCGTCATAGTGGAGTGGTGACCCCAAGGCATGCATCAGCGGCTTTCAGCATCGCTGAGGAAGTGGGCGGTCGGTCGCAGTTCTGCGTTGGCGTCCCCCACGCAACTACTTCTTTTTGCTGGAACCCAAGATCGGTTGCCAGCCTCCGGCCTTCTGACTGGGCGCGGCGGCTATCACCTTGATCTTTTCCTTCTTGGGTTTCTTGACTTCCCGATTGCCGCGTCGCTCTTTGGCCATGTCGGTCTCCTCCTGTTTTTCGAGATGATTGAATTCGTTCTCCAGGAGGACCTGCCCGCGCGGGGGTGCAGATCCTCACGTCCACATAGCCTTGGTGCAGAAGCTGCCTGGCCTTCCTGAGCGCGGCCGCCGCCGTAGCGCGGCCGAGATTTTTGCGGACGCCTTCATGATTGCCGCCGACCAGGTATTTCAATTGCGATCGCCTGGAGGCAGCTCGCGCTTGTTTTCCCAATGCGCTTGCCTTGCGCGAATGAGTGCCGGCCTCGCTATAAATTGCTTTAGGCATGGAGGACGGCCACCGCGATCACAATGATCACTGGAAACACTGGGATGATCACGGGCGGCACGATCCACTCGGCCAAGCCAAATTGCCGCAAGAGAATGCTCCTGCTTCTTTGCGCGGGAGCGCGCGGCCCTCAGTCACCGATGGATGCCATAGGAAATGCGGTGATCGCTGACCCTACGCCGATATCCCCACAATAGCGAGCGCCACCACGCTTCCTGCCAACCGCGGCATGAGCGCGCAGGACGCGGCAAGGAATCTATTCGTCGCGCGGCAAGAAAGCGATAGCTATTGGTACTGAAGGGGCGCATGCTGCTCTCGGGGCCAACGCCCGCGCAGGCGTTTTCGAGGAAAGGCAGGCGCAAGTGGCTATCGTGTCCCGACGTGAAGTCGTCACCTTCAAGCACCCGTTCCGGATCAGAGGCATCGATCGCCTGTTGCCCGCCGGCGACTACGAGGTCATCACCGATCAGGAGAAAATCGACGGACTGTCGTTCGCGGCGTTCCGTCGCGTCGCCACCATGATCATGGTGCCGGCGAAAGGCTCGCGCGGCCTCGCAACGGAGATGGTCTCGATTGGCTCGGTCGATCTGGCGGACGCGCAGCGCGTCGATGCGAGTGCTTCCGATGGCTGACGAGCCGCTCGACCTCGATAGCCACCGTGGGATGGCGGCGCAGAAAGCGACCGACCTCCGCCGTGCGCTGGCGGAGGTGGAGACCCATGCGCTGGAATTGCGCGAGCGCCAAGCGGAGATCGAACGTCACTTGCTGTCGTTTCCCGCCGCCTCGTGGCCGGAGGCGGCCGTCAAGGCGCGCTACGTTATGACGCTGTATGCCGCAGGACTGCCGCCGGACGACACGCGGCATCGTGACCTCGTCGCCGCCATTCTTGAGGATTTTGACCGGCTCACCGAGCACGGCTGAGGCAATGATCGCGTGACGCTTCGAAGGAGTGAGACGTATGACGCTCCTGCGGGTCCGCCATGGATGAGCTGGAGGGTGTGGTGCGCGCGAGAACGGGCCAGCGTGAGACGAAATTCATGCGGTTGCGTGAGCGCGTCGAAGCCTGCACCGCCGGTAAATATCAGTTGAGCGAGTTCGAGGGGGCATCGCCCGGCATCATCCTGCGCAGTATCGACTTCCGGAAACAGCGATAGCAGCTTCCCTATGTACCCTTACTTGACACACGCTAGGCGTTATTTCGGTGTAAGCTATCAGTCATCACCGCTTCGTCCATGGCAACCGTCGGTGACTGAGAGTGTTGTGCTCCCGCCGCAAACTGGGAGCGCCACATGCTCGACCCGCAACTGACCAACGAGCCTTCGCCCCGCGAGACTCTGTCCCGCTGTCCGATGTGCCAGGCCCGCGTGAAGGTGCTGCGCGTTGTGCCGGGAAGACCCGGCTTCGAGCATTGGACCTTGAGATGCTGGACCTGCGGGCTTGTCCATGAAGCCCAGACTTCCGCAGATCCGATCAAAGCCGAAGCCTGAGGCTGGTGCGCGGCCCCGCGCCGAAAGGCTGTCGAAAGCCATTCTCGACGTTAGCCGTCGAACTGTTTCAGGCATTCGCAGCCGACTGCCCGCGTGCAAGCCAAAGCGTTAGCGATGGAGTGGAGACGTTTGGTCGCCGCGCGGCAGCGCCGAATGTTCGCGTGGAAGGGACCGCAGTGAGCGTCAGTCGGGTATACGTGCCGATAGCCCTCGTCATGGACATCGAGCCAGGCTTCCCTCCTACTTGGAAGCTGACTTCCTCCGCTTGCTTTTGGTTGCCGGCACGTCGGCCGCATTACGCTCGTCTTCGCGCCTTCTCGCTTCCTCGGCTTCCCTCAAAGTTCGCAAGCGCGCCATGTTTTCGCGAACCGCAATAGCTCGCCGTTCGACATCGACCAAAGCTTTTTTTCCCTCCTCGGCCGCGATCCTAAGACGATTTGCTCTCGCAATGCTTTCAGGGGAAGGTTCGCCCGATTTTCTGCTAACCATGTTCTTCCCCTCAATTTCACGACGAAAACCCGCTCAACCCTTGGGCCGAACGGGCATAGCGCTTTCCAGTACATCCGTGGAAAAGCGCGACGGGCGTCAGACGAGCGAGAGATTGAGCCTGCGGGCGCATTCAACAAGGCACAGGCTGATCGAATGAATCTAGCATATAGCAGTTTCCCTGTGTTGCAATGGGCGCAGCCAACTTACCCTTAACTCCATGCGCGGAGGGGTGATGGGTATCGCTTCCGCCTTCGCTGGAGGATCTACGGCGAACAAGTCGCTCCGTCCTTCCACACGCTACTGGGACCGCGTCTCATGGCCATCACAGCAAGACCCGTCGCAGAACATGATCTCGAACTGATCTGCAAGCACCGCGAGCGAATGTTCGCCGCCTCCGGCCGCACGCGTGAATCGCTGCGGCCGATGACGGTGGCTTTCGAGCAATGGCTCGCACCACGACTTGGCGATGGCAGCTATTTCGGCTGGATGCTGGAGGAGGCGGGCGTCGTGATCGCGGGCCTCGGCATGATGATCATCGACTGGCCGCCGCATCCGAGCCATACGACCGACCACCGCCGCGCGTATATCCTCAACGTCTTCGTCGAGCCCGAACACCGCGGCAAGGGTCTGGCGACGCAGTTGATGGCGCTGGCCGAGGCGAGGGCGCGCGAACTTGGCGTCGGCTATGCGATCCTGCATTCGACCAAGCAGGGTCGGCCACTGTACGAAAGGCTGGGGTGGGGGCCGACGAGCGAGATGGCGATCCGATGGGAGTAAGGACGAACGGCTTCGGAATGAGAACATACTCATCGCAAAGACGATGCTGCACGTAGGATGGGTGGAGCGACGCGATACCGATCGATCGCGTACGTCGATAGGTGATGGGTTTCGCCTCGCTCTACCCATCCTACGGCGCAACGCCGAAGACGGAATTGGGTTCCTGCGACTTTTGACGATCACGGTCGAACTGCTTCTGAAGCAAACACGTTATGGATGTGGGGCGTAACAGAGTGAGCGCTGCCATGTGGATGGAACTAGGTCTGCTGGGCGCAGCTGGATTATTGCCTCTGATTGTTGTGGTTGCGATCTTTCAAGCCGCCAATCTGCGGCGAGGCAGAAAGATCGGGCCGTCTCCGGATCGCAATTGGGTTTCTTCTTCTGAACTCAGAGGCCCGGATTAACTTCTGCGATCAGCTCGTAACCGCCTCTATGGTTTCAACAAGCGCAACCCGGACGAGCGGAGCGACATTCGTTGTCCTGCTACCCACATACTCGCGGCAAATGCGACAATGACCGTCGCGCCCGCGCGCTGCATCGCCCATTCCCGCGAGCTAGTCATGAAGGTCTGGCACTTGGAGATAATCACCGTTGACGCTTCTCGCGGCGTGACCGGCCACCACTGCAGCCGCCATCGAAATAACCATCAGGATCAAAGCGGCAAAGATGATGCCAATCAATTTCAAAGCGCGCTTGTCTGCCATCGCGAAGCGTCCTTCAAGGGCCGAGAAAGACCCGGTCGTTATCCGAGCCGGGCCTTTCCCTTCCTCTCGCAATTCCGCTTATTGAACAACACGAAGAAAATAGTATCCGAGGCCACCGACAACGATCACGGTCGGGACGGCCCAAAGCAGCAGAACTGGCATGTACGCCTCCTCCTCATCGGCTGCCCTCATCGATAAACGCAGTTCGATTGCCACTTGTTCCCGCACCGAACTTCCGTGGTATGATGCTTTACCGAAAGCACCCGAGGGGAACAGCCCCATGCCGATTTATCGCCTGTTGCAAAATATGCCGATGGGGCCTGAAGAGATCAGCCGCTTGACGACCGCCTATGAGCAAGCATTGCGCGCCATCGGCATCGTTGACCGAGGCGATCCGCTGGCTGAACTTCTCGCCAAGAAAATCATCGAAGTTGCACAGACCGGCATCCGCGAGCCGGCCGATATCTCTGCTCGGGCGATCAAGGAAATCGGCATCCCAACGTAGAAGGCTTCTCGTCGCGTCATCCTCGTGGATCATTCACGAGGATAGCTACTGTCGGACAAAATCTTAACGATCTAAATGCAGGTAGCTCGCATGAGCAAAGCGATATGCGGGGCTCGGCATTACCAACCCCGATGTCGCTTCCGCCTACGCTCGTTGAGTTAGGGGACAAGTCACTCATCCGGGCTACGCTTGCTTTTTCTCCACGCGTTCGGCTGGCGCGAGCCTCCTTTTCCGCCTGGCAAGCGATCTTGTTCCTCCATTCAACATTCGCGCGTCGGAACATCCGGGCCGACGTTAACCCTATCGGCAAACAGGCTCTACGGGGTCGAGTTATTCTGTGAGCCGCCACCAAGTTGTCGCATTAGACCGGAGAATTTTCACCGCCACTGAACAAGTGGAGAAGCATAATGCTGAAGATGGTGTTGGTGGGCCTCCTCATCCCATTGGGTGTAGGAGTACTAGCGGCAATGGAACTCAGAACTCCAATGCGTAGTGCGGTAGTGGTCGTCCAGCCCCCTGTCGAGACAACCGTAGGCACTTCCGATTCACATGTTGCCTTGGCGAAGGCTGATCGACTTGAAATTGCCGCTGCGAGCAGCGAGGCACCAGCGCAGCCTGCGCTAGTCGACGAGCGCATTTCTCCGTCGGAAAGCATCAGTATCAGTTCTTCGGAGCCCCCGAGGGTGATCATCCGCCATCGACACGATCCCAAATCAAAGAAGGTCACTACCGGGGCTCGTCCTAAGTCGAAACCAACGATCACCGCTATCAACCGAACTACTATTTCTGAGCGGCGAAAGGCCGCCAGCAACACCGAACCCTGTCGACTAAGCGCGTTTGGTGGGTTGCGCAAAGCTTTGAATTCAGTCGACTGCGAAATCTGATTCATTGAAACGGCTTCGGTCTGAGGTGCCGCAGTGCATGGGGGCAGTCCCGCCACATCGATGCAACGGACTTACTGAGTTTCTACGACCCATCGAGATTCAAGATAAATAAGAAGCCACCTTGCACGCCTTCCGCGCGGCTACAGGACCGGGGCCCCGGTCTTGCTCTCCAGATCAGAATGAATCCACCGCCTTGCCGGATTTGAGCCCTATTGTGACCCATGTCGCGGCCAAAGGTCGTTTCCGAGGGGGCGCAACTCTGGGGTTCTCATGTCCGGTCATCTGCGATTTTGCATCGCTGCCTTTGTACTTCTCGTAGGTCTCCCGACTTCGCCTGCGTCTTCGAATCCTCTTGCAGACTTGTTCAATGTCTCTCCTCCCCAGACAGCCACTGAGCCTGCCCCCGCGGAAAAGGAAAGGGAGTGCTTGCCACGGCCCGGTACGTCGACGGCGGAGGGGCAGCGCTGGGTCTATCGCTCTGAGGGGCGCCGCAAGTGCTGGTTCCAGGCTGCCGATGGGACCGCGACGGTGAAGCAGGTTCGTCATCGCACCGCGAAGCCTCGTGTCGCCGCTCCCGAGGAGAATGAAACCGCGCGGCGCAACAAGGCGGTCATGGATGCGCGTGCGGAGATGCTGCGCTCCGCACCGGCGGAAACGTCTCAGCCGACGCGGCCCGCTCCCGAACTCAACGTGGTTGATGCCGCTTCCGCCCCGGCTACGGGGGCCGCGGCCTTTGTGCCGCCGGCAGCCGTCGCCAACGGCGCGACCAATCAACTCACACCTGACCAGCCCGCGCCGCGCCGGCTCGACGCGGAGACGCTTCTGGCAGCCGCACCGGCCCCACGCGACGCGGCTGCCGTTTCCGCTCCTTCAGCTGCGCCGGTCTCTTCTCCCATCGCCGAGGCGGCCGACGACGGGTGGGGCTGGATGGCAACCTGGCTTGGCGTGCTGCTGATGGCGCTGGGCCTCGCCTCCGTCTTGGGCTCGAGCCGGACCCTTCGAGAGGCCGTGCTGCTGCGCGATTGATGCGAAGAGCAGTGGCTGTCCTATGCGGGCAGTAGCCAAGTAATCCTCAGCCTCTTCGTGGAGCCAGCGCATCGGCGCAGGGGGACTTGCCAAACGTTTTTTGGCGCTGGCCGACGAGAGGGGCCGCGAAATCGGCCTTTGCTGCGCGATTCTTCGATCGACGCGGCAAGGCCGCGCGCTCTACGAAAGGGATGGGGACCGACGAGCGAGTTGCGATCCGCCGGGGAATAGGCGGCAACACCAACATGAACTCATCGGGATAAGGTAGGCGCGTTGAGGTGCAGTGATGCCGCGCGAAGAGGCGATGGGTATCGCTTTCGCTCCACCCATCCTACGCGCTCAGCAACAGAGATCAGTGGACAGAAAAGCCGAAGCGAAAAACGGAGCGCCGCAGGTCAACCTTTTAGCGACCTAAAAGCCAAATCCTCGCGCTCCATAGCGCATCAAAAGTCTCGGGGATGTAGTTCGGTGCCCGCGCTTGCACGGCTTCCTCCGGTGCCCAATCTTGCACGGCTTCCTTCGGCGCCCAGGCCTGCGCGTCCAGTGGATTGAAGCGCTTCTCCGGGACCATGTTCACGACATTCTTGACATCTTTGCGCGACGGTTGCGCGGGCTCGTCCTTAGGCAATGGTTGCGCGGCCACGCCCTTGGGCCATTCCAGCAGGGCTTTCGAAAGCCCCGGCTTGCCTTCGTACCAGCATTTTCGTCCGTCGATGAGACGATACGACCACCATTTTCCGTTCGGATCTGACGGCATCGCGGCGCTGCATTGCTGTTTTGCTTCCACCCTTGGCATTCCCAACAACAGCGCCGCAACGAAAGCCGTCAGAGCCATTGATGAAAGCTGCTTGCTCATTTGGGCGCCTCGAAGCAACTGCGCTGCTGCAAGCGGCTCACGGCAGCCATCACATCGGGGCGTTCGAGAACTTCCACCAGCTTGTCGAGGACACGCTCATTGTTCTGAGGACGGGGTTGCAGGTATTCTTCCAGTATGGATTGGGCCTCGCCAATTGCCTGAATTGCCAATTGTTGATCGGTCATACGCGTTACTCACAAAGCGCCCCGCGAAAAAGAAAGGAGGCAAATCAAGACTGCATTTGGGTTTTTCCCCGTTTTTCTTCAGAGTTCCATCAATTTTTGTTTCAGCGTTGCTGAAGCCCAACAATTTCTCTGGTCAGGTAAGTAATTGATTTGCATAATAATTTAGCGGAGGCGCCCTTATTAGGACGCTTATAGGGCCAGTGCGACGATCTCGAAGGCACCGCACGGCGCATCCTGTTCGAAGGCAATGAAACGGGCCTGTGCTCGCGAAAACATCCCGCGGAATACCGTCAGCGGACGCCATTTGATCGAATTGTGATGTGGCGGCGTGAGCCAGTTCACAGAACTTGCCGGCTGTTCGGCAAGAATGGGGCATCGCCCGACCGAACAATTCACCTCAAATCTTTTTCGGAAAATTGAGGGCTGTGTCATGAGTAAGCTCGAACACCTGCTGCAGCAAGCAACCCGCGCCGAGAGGGTCTCGAAAGCCATTATCGATATGCTCACTGCCGACCGGCTTCAGGCATTCGCAGTCGAATGTCGCGCGCAAGCCAAGGCGCTCGAGACCGAGCAACAAAAAGGCAGTCCATCGCAACCCGTCAGGCCCGCCGCTTGAGCAGAGCGGCAATTGTAGCTGTTGCTCTCACCAACACGCGCGCGACTTCTCGATGATGAAGTCCGGCGGCGTCGCGGGCATGTCCGCAGGATCTGTGGGTCGGTCAGGCTGCAGCATGCAGGATGGGTGGGCGTAGCGATACACATCAATCACGTGCGCCAGATGCGTGATGGGTTTCGCCACGCTCGACCCATCCTACGCACGGCCCTCGGCCAGCAATTCGACCCCTGCTGGCATATCCGTACCTTGTAGGCTTCAGCAGGGGGAAGGGCGAAGCGCAGACAAGCGATGGGTCTCGCTTCCACGTTCGCTCCAGCGAGCTACGGCGGACACTGATTTGCGCGAGCCCGCAAGGATTGTTGGGGATGGTGACTGCGCGCTGCAAGAACCGCATCCAGAAATGGTTGCGCGTGCAAGCGCGCTACCTCGGTCGCTTCTGTCGGCCCTGGCCCAAATTGTTCCAGCGGAGCGTCGCCTTAGTTACGGGAACTCGTGCCCTGAAAATCGATTGTTCGTGTGCTGCCTCGCCCTGTTGGAGGCAGGGCAATCGGAAGTGGACGGCACGGGCTTCTGCCGGAGCACTTTAAATGAAAACATTTTTCAAGGCCGTCATCTGGATAGCGGCCCTCGTCGTAGGTCTTGTTTTTTGGAATGTGACTCCCGACTTTCGACCGCTGGTCTCTTCGATTCTGGCGGCAGCATTCGTCTGTTACGTATTGTCTGTTATCGTCGAAGTCACCGTCAAGCGCGTCATATCGGACGAACAATCGGAGCTCCGTAGCCGTCTTGACGTCCTGGATCGCAAGGTTACCGCAATTTTACGGGACACGTTTGAACGACGCCGCCTTCGATGAAGGATTTGAAGCAGTGGCGCGCCACGCAAGCGCCGACAATAAAGCTCTGGCGGCCCGCGTCGTTGGCGCAAACGCGCCGTGGTGCCTGGCAGCTTCCTCAGGCCATATTCACTCAAAAAGCAGTAGGACCAATCCACTGCTGAGTGCTGTCAGCCAGATTAGCGAGACCACGAAGGGGACATCGTGATGTGTCATGCTCATCAACCCAGCGAAAGGCCGCCCGATCTTATGATCCCGCGGCCTCCAGGTTTACAATCAATTGCCAAGTATTATTTCGATTCGCTCGTTCTCGGAGAGTACACCTGCGGTGGGCCTTTTGCTTCACAAATGATAAGTTTTGGGAAAAAGCGGCAAAGCGGCCGAAGGTCCCGGGAGGCGGGCGTCGGTCGAATTCCGACCGACGCCCCGCCCGAGCGGCAACGAACCCGTGTGAGCCGTCAGCCTAGTCGCAGTACGACCACCTGCCATAGCCGTCGTCGCACCGCGCTCGCGCGCGGTAGGGTACGGGCAGCGGCGGCCGCGGCGCGTATTCGACCGCGTAGTCATTGTCCTGCGCGTAGTAACGCTCCTTAGCGTAGTAGCGCTCGGGATAGGCGGGCGCTCGGTCCACATAGACCGGCTGCGCGGGGTAGCCGTATTCGCCATAGACCGCTGCCGGGGCGCGGAAGGCAGGGGGAGGCGCTTCGTAGGAGCGATAGCCGTAACCGGGTTCTGCGTAAGGCGATTGCCGATAGGCCGCCCCCGGGCGCACATAGACGTTCGAGGAGGGCGCATAAACTCCGCCCGGCGCCACGTAGACGGATGAGAGGTCGCTGGCCGCGGCGGGCGCGGAGCACAGGGCAGCAAAGGCCAGCGCGAGCGATGATCGGTACATGTGTGAAGCCTCCAACTACTCAAGCCGCGCCAGCCAGCACGGTTAATTTTCGCTAAACAAAACGCAGGGCGCAATGATATTTTGCGCGAATAAGTGTGCCATTTCTGGACTGCACACATACATTTGCATCGTGAGTTGAGGAACAAGCGCAGCGCGACCAAGTGCGCAGTTTCGCAATTGTCGTGTTTGCAAATTCGGTAGATGGCTCCGTCATTGCCTGCGACAAACGCGAAGCGTTTGCGCAAGGGAGCGAAGCGACGAAGCAATCCATACTTCCTTGCGGCTCAATGGATTGCTTCGCGGAGCCTGTCATCGGGCGCGCGTTCGCGCGACCCGTTGGCTCGCAATGACGGCTGAAGACACGCACACACAGGATCACCCGCCAATGAGCGCCTTCGCCATCCGAACCATGCAGCCTGACGAAATCTCCCTCGCCATAGACTGGGCCGCAGCCGAGGGCTGGAATCCGGGGCTCGCCGACGATGCCTGCTTTGCGTCCGTCGATCCCGAAGGATTCTTCATCGGCGAACTCGACGGCGCGCCTGTCGCGACCGTTTCCTGCGTCAATTACGATGCGCGCTTTGCCTTTCTCGGCTTTTACATCGTGCGCGCGGATCTGCGCGGCAACGGCTACGGGATGCGGATATGGAATGCGGCGATCGCGCATGCCGGCGCGCGCGTGATCGGGCTGGACGGCGTGGTGGCGCAGCAGAACAATTACAAAAAATCCGGCTTTCAGCTCGCTTACGCCAACATTCGCTATGGCGGCGTGGTGACTGTGCCGGATACGTCGCGGGCCGGGGTGATTGCGCTGAGCGACGTTCCGATGGCGGCGATCGAGGCGGATGATGCGACGGTGTTTCCGGCGCCGCGGCCAGCGTTTTTGCGCGCCTGGATCGCCTCGCCCGGGCATGTCGGTTGTGCAGTGGTGCGCGATGGCGGGCTTAAGGGATGGGGTGTGATCCGTCCGTGCCGGAAGGGTTTTAAGATCGGGCCGCTGGTTGCCGACGATCGCGCGACGGCGGAGACGATACTGTCCGCCTTGCTTGCAAAAGTGAACGGCGGTGAGATTTTTCTGGATGTACCCGGCATCAACCGCGAGGCGGTCGCGCTGGCGGAAGGAATTGGGCTCGCGCCGGTGTTCGAGACGGCGCGGATGTACACGGGCGCGATTCCGCCGCTGCGGCTAGAGCGGGTGTTCGGCGTTACCAGCTTTGAATTGGGGTAAGGAATGCAACCACCCGCGGATGCTAGGCGCCCCGCCGCGACGCCGAAAAGATCTCCCAGCTCACCATGAAGATCGCCGCGATCAGCGGGCCGATGACAAAACCGTTGAGGCCGAAGACTTCGATGCCGCCGAGCGTCGAGATCAGCACCACGTAGTCCGGCAGCTTGGTGTCCTTGCCGACCAGGAACGGGCGCAGCACATTGTCGACGAGGCCGATAACGAGTACGCCATAGGCGATCAGGCCGAGGCCCTGCCAGATCGCGCCGGTGGCGAGGAAGTAGATGGCGACGGGGACCCAGACCAGGCCGGCGCCGACGGCCGGCACCAGCGACAAGAACGCCATCAGCACGGCCCACAACAGCGCGGCGTGAACGCCGAGAAACCAGAACGCCAGCCCGCCGAGCGCGCCTTGCGCCATCGCGACCAGAATGCCGCCCTTGACGGTGGCGCGGACGACGTCGGCAAAGCGGCTGAACAATGCGGCCTTGTGGTCGGCGCCGAGCGGAACGGCTTCCTTGATCCGTTCCGCCAGCGCCTTGCCGTCCCGCGTCAGGAAGAACAGCAGGTACAGCATGATGCCGAGGCCGATCATGAACTCGAACGTGTTCACGCCGATGCTGAGCGCTTGCGGCGCCAGGATCTGGCCGCCCTTCATCAGGCCGGACGACAAGGTCTCGCGAAGCCCCGAGAGGTTGGTCAGGTTGAACCGCTCCAGAAAGCCCACCGCCCAGGCCGGCAGCGCATCGAAGATGCGCTGGATGTAGCTCGCAAGATCATATTCACCGGACTGGATTTTGCCGAACAGGGAGGTTGCTTCCTGGACCAGCGAGGTCGCGACGATGGCGAGCGGCAGGATCACGATGGCGATGGTGAGCAGGACCGTCACCACCGCCGCGAGGTTCGGCCGGCCGGGCATCGAGCGCAGCAGCGCGCGGTTGACCGGCGCAAAGATGACGGCGACGATGATCGCCCAGAGGATGGCGCCGTAGAACGGCTGCAGAACCCAGGCAAAGGCGAGGGTGACGGCAAGCAGCAGCAGCCGGAAAACCTGGTCGTCAATTCGTCGCACGGGCATCTCGTTCGTTGGTTTCTCGGCTGCGCCGTCGTTCGGGCAAGCGGCGGATGGGTTTCGCTTGCGCTCTACCCATCCTACGGAGTTGCGTCGCGATGTCGAGGAGCGCTCACTTGCTCTTCTGGATCTTGGTGACCGTATAGGCCGAGCCGGCTTGCTCCGCCTCGAACTCCACCTTGTCGCCGACCTGCACCTCTTTCAGTATCGCGGGGTCCTTGACGCGGAAAGCCATGGTCATGCCCATGTCCATGCCGAGGCTCTTGATCGGGCCGTGCTTGAGCGTGATCTTGCCGGCGGCCTCGTCGATCTTCCTGACTTCGCCCTGGACAGCTTCGGCCTGCGCGTAGGCTGCGGGCGGCAACGAGAGCGCAGCGAATATGGCGACGGCCAAAGTCTGCATCGTCTTCTTCATCATCATCATCTCTCTGGGCTCGTTTTCACTCACTTCACCGTCACCTTGCCGATCATGCCACTCTCGCGGTGGCCGGGGATCAGGCACGAATATTCGAACGTGCCTGATTTGGTGAACTTCCAGACGATCTCGGCCGACTTGTTCGGCTTGAGCCGCACGGCGTTCGGATCGTCGTGCTCCATATGCGGATGCTTCTTCATGTCGTCAGCGTGGTTGAGGTTTTCTTCCGTGGTGGCGAGCAAAAATTCGTGGTCGTCCTCGCCGACGTTGCGGATCACGAAGCGAATCTGCTCGCCACGCTCCACCTCGATACTTGGCGGCGTGTAGGCCATCTCGCTCATTTTGACCTCGATGGTGCGCGAGGTTCTTTTGGGATCGCCGGGCTCGCCTGCCGAATAGGTTTTGTGGGTGTGCTTGTCGTGGCTGAACGCCAGTAGCGGCCATGCCGAAAGGCCGATCAGCACGAGGCCGACCATTGTGATATTCTTCATCTCTGTTTCTTTCCTCTTCGTTCCTCAGCGAAGCGCCGCCG
Organism: Bradyrhizobium sp. CCBAU 051011; assembly: GCF_009930815.1. Classification (NCBI taxonomy): domain Bacteria; kingdom Pseudomonadati; phylum Pseudomonadota; class Alphaproteobacteria; order Hyphomicrobiales; family Nitrobacteraceae; genus Bradyrhizobium; species Bradyrhizobium sp. CCBAU 051011. The sequence continues at coordinate 3,727,324 of NZ_CP022222.1, forward strand.
CGATGTGCGGCCCGCCAGGCTGAATCCATGATCTCGCGATGCGCCGCGGGCATGCGCGCGCTTCAATCGCGCGGCGGCCCACCTCGTTACGTCAGAGATCAGGCGATGGGAGGACGGTAGAGTAGAGGGGGCGCCTTGCCTGGCAGGCGCTGGAAACTCTCGGAGACGCAGGTCGACATCGGCTGCGAGGGTTTTGCGATGGCGGGCAGATCGGCCGCGATCGCGGAGACGCAGAGCATGGCACAGCACGGGCTCATGGCGCCCTTGCCGTCATGCTCATGTTTGGCCGGTTCGGGCATGGCGTGACCGGCATCGGCGTGTTGCATCGCATGCTGATCCGCCTGCATCTCATGATGCTGATACGCGGCGGCATGCTCCGGCTCAACACCCTCATGCCCGTGGACGGCCCCCGTCCCGGACTGGTGCATGAGGCACGACGCGGCGTCGCCGAGGGCCAGCGATGCGCCTGGCGCGAGCACGCAAAACAGGTAGAGCAGGGCGGCAAACCACCCCGCTTTGGCGCGCATCGGCCTCGTCAAGCGAACGAACATTTCGGTACCCTAATGCTGCTCGCCGGTTCAGCCAAGCCATTGGAGGGCTGCTGCCCCATCACATCTGCATGCCCAACATAGCGGCAATGTGGCTTGACGTTAGGCGAATTGCCTCCGAAGTTGCGTTGCCGTGGTAATTTCTTCTGAGATCTCCAGAGAGTCCGACCTGTTCGTTCCCGATTCGCGCCGGGCGTGGACCCGGCTTGCCGTTGCCGTCTTGATCGGCTCGCTCGGTAGCGTCGGCATGTGGTCGGTGGTGGTCGCGCTGCCGGTGGTGCAACTCGATTTCGGCGCGAGCCGCGGCACCGCTTCGCTCGCCTTTACGATGATCATGCTCGGCTTCGGCTCCGGCGCGGTATTGACCGGCAAGATCACCGACCGTTACGGCATCGTCACCGCGATCGGGCTCGGTATCGGCATTTTGGGGCTCGGCTATATCGTCGCGGGCATGTCGACCTCGATCTGGCATTTCATTCTGGTGCATTTCGCGATCGGGCTGTCGTCGTCGGCCACTTTCGGCCCGCTGATGGCGGAGGCTTCCCACTGGTTCGACCGCTACCGCGGGCTCGCGGTCGCCGTCGCTGCCAGCGGCAATTACATCGGCGGCGCGATCTGGCCGCCGCTGGTGAATCTCGGCATCGAGCAACTGGGCTGGCGCACCACCCACATCGCGCTCGGTATCTTCACCGCGGTGGCGATGACGCTGGCGCTGATCGGCCTTCGTATGCTGATGGGGGCGGGCGGCCAGCGCGACCACGAGAACGCCGCCCCGCCGCGCATGGATCTGCGAATTTCCACCAATGCGCTGACGGCGATCCTGTCGCTCGCCGCGATTGCCTGCTGCGTCGCGATGTCGATGCCGCAGGTGCATATCGTCGCCTATTGCAGCGATCTCGGTTATGGCGTGGCGCGCGGTGCCGAGATGCTGTCGCTGATGCTCGGCTTCGGCATCATCAGCCGGATCGGAAGCGGATTTCTTGCCGACAAGATCGGCGGCATCCGCACGCTGCTGATCGGCTCGGTGGCGCAGGGCACGGCGCTGTTGTTCTATCTGTTCTTCGACGGCCTGACCTCGCTCTATGTCATTTCCGCGATGTTCGGCCTGTTCCAGGGCGGCATCGTGCCGAGCTACGCCATCATCGTGCGCGAGGCGATGCCGGCCTCGGAAGCCGCGACACGGGTGGGCATCGTGATCTTCGCCTCCGTGTTCGGCATGTCGTTCGGCGGCTGGGTCTCGGGCGCGATCTTCGACGCGACAGGCTCCTACATGGCGGCGTTCGCCAACGGGCTGGCGTGGAATGCGCTCAACATTGCGATCATGCTGCTGCTGTTGCTGCGCGCGCGTCAGCGGCTGGCGATGGCTTGAGGATCGATCCAGGAACTTTGGCGCGGCAGCGGCACCATGGCGTTTGCGATCAAGGCCGAAATCTCCGATCCGCGCGCGAAAGCGTTCTCGCTGATCGCGCAGAAGACGATGTATGGCGGCAAACAGATCGCCGAGGGCGACACGATATTCGTGTTTGCGAGCGAGAACGAGGGCGGGCAAGGCCTCATCGCGCGCGGCGTCGTCACCTCCGCCGAAGCGGTTGCGAAGAAGCGTGGCGTCGCGAGGCAAACGCCGCGTGTGAGCGTCGCCATCAAACGCACGGCGCTTGCGAAGCGGCCGCTGGGGCGGAGCGAACTCAGAGGCTTCACCGACTGGAATGACGGCCAACCCGAGAGCGAACTCAATTTCAAATTCTATCGCCAGGCAACGAACAAGATCGTCGGCATCTCGGACCAGGCTGCGGATTTCCTCGGCGATTTCTTCTAGCCGACGCTGCGGGAGACTAGACCGCCTGTCCCGCCTTCAGCAGCGAACATCCCGTGATCTTCAGGCTGCCGTCGCTCTGCTGCTCCAGCGTGTACATCGCCTCCCAGGCTTCGCCATTGTCGTCGACGATGTGGACGCGCTGGGCGATGCGGCCGCCGGCTGAGCGCGCTTCGCCGAATTCAAAGCTCTTGTGGCGATAGACCGGCGCGTAGCCCTGGCGGACCATCTGCATGAAGATATCGGCCTGCGGAAAGAGCTGCTTGATCTCGGGCGCGGCATGGGAATAGGCCGCTGCGGCATCGTCGCTGGCGAATGCCTGCTCCTGGGCGCGGATCACGTTTTGCGCGGCGGCGACGTCGTCGGCCCTGGCGGGGGCGAGGAAGGCTAGCAGGCAGGCAAGAAGCAGGACGACAGCTCGCATGAGGGGGCTCCCGATGGTTCGCGATGAACCGGCAGTGCGCTGAACCAGTCTATCACGGCGCGGCGGAAGTGAGGATACCGCATGCATCGTGGGCCCAGACCGCCGATTTAATCGAGGTACGCAGCCAGGCCGATCCGGGTTCGGATACCGCGCTACGTCGCGACAGATAATGCGATTGAGCGAAAATCATGCGGGGACACCAGGAACAAGCCGATGGGACCACCGTTTCTCTCCGGGAGGACGACCGATGACGCTCGCGCGCGGCAGTATCCGCGGTTATGAAATAGACCGGATGGTGCTGCTATTCTCCATGATGGACGGGCCGAAGGAAATACCCTGTGCCGTCAGCGCTTCGGCGATGGACGATCTGGAACATGTGCCGCGGACGGCGCCGGAGCGGCGCGAGGAGCAATTCCTTCGATTGCGCGACCGGATCGAGCAATGCGCGTCGCGCAAGTTTGACGCCCGGGAGTTCGAGGGGACGCCGCCCGGCATCATCGTGCGGAGTATCGATTTTCGCCGTTAGCTCTGTTGCAGGGCCTGTTCCAGGCGACGGCTGCCGCCGCTATGGCAGGCCGCCTAGTGCGAGTGCAGGTCGAGAAATGGCGTGTCGTTGGCGCTGACATAGAAGATGACGACCTTGGTCGGCTCGGTGGCGCTGCGGTTATAACCGGTCATCGGCACCTTGGGCGGCTCGACCAACGCTTCGCCGGCCTTGACCGTGAGCGGCGGGCGGCCGTCGAGCTCGAGGGTAAAGGTGCCTTCCAGCACATAGACCGTCACCGGAAAACGGTGGGTGTGATAGACGGTCTTGTCGCCCGGCTTGAACGTTGCCGTCATGACCCGCACGGTTTGCCTGTCGTCTTTGGGTAACCCCTCGACGACCTGCTGCAGCACCATATTGGGCTTGGCGAGATTGGGTGCTGCCGCGCCGTGCTGCTGCGCCAATGCAAGATTGCTGACGCCGAGGCCGGCGAGCAGGGCGATGCCCGGGACGAGATGGCTGCGCATGTATCGCTCCTTTGTTGGCCAATCACGGCGCGGTTTCGATGCAGAAGCTTAGGGCGGCATGGCCGTGCCGCGGGAGCCGCAAGATTGCTAGGGCCCGCCCCAAAAGTGCATAATGGGTGCATGTTCGACTGGAACGATTTGAAGTACTTTCTCGCCGTCGCGCGCCATGGCAGCACGATTGCCGCCGGCAAGGCGCTCGGCACCAGCCAGTCGACCGTGCACCGCCGGCTCGAAGAGCTCGAACGCCGGATCGGGCAGGCGCTGGTGACGCGGCAGGTGAGCGGCTACCGGCTCACCGAATACGGCACCACGCTGTTGCCTTTTGCCGAACGCATCGAGGCTGCGGTCGCGGATTTCCAGCGGCGGGCAGCCGACGTCGAACAGGACATGAAGGGCACGATCCGCGTCACCTGCCCGGAGCCGATCGTCATCCGCATGACACAGTCGGGCCTGATCGAGCGGTTTCATGCGCGCTATCCGCATCTGCGCGTCGAATTCATCACCAGCGACCGCTATCTCGATCTCTCGAAGGGGGAGGTCGACATCGCTTTCCGCTCGGGCGACACCGACGACGAGCTGATCGGCCGCAAGATCGCGGACTCGTTCTGGGGCGTCTATGCCAGCCGAGACTATGTCGAACGTCACGGCAAGCCCGATCGCGTCGAGGACTTGTCGCAGCATTCTATCGTCGGCTTCGACGAGACGCTGGCTGGTCACCGCGCTGCAAAATGGCTGAAGGACGTAGCGCCCGACGCCAGGATGCCGGTGCGCAACAACAGCGTGCTTGGTCTCGTCTCCGCGGTGAAATCCGGCGCCGGAATAGGACCGCTGCCGACGGCGCTCGGCGACGCTGAGCCTGATCTGGTCCGCGTGCTCGGCCCGATTCCGGAATTGACGCGAAGCTGGCGGTTACTGACGCATCCCGATATCCGCCGCGTGCCGCGGATCGCGGCGTTTTTCGATTACATCATTGAGCAGCGTGACGCGCTGAAACCGACCCTTACCGGATAAGAGAGGAGGAAACCGCCGCGGCGGCTGGCAGCGCTCGTCATCGCTTCGACGGAGGGAACGGTCGCGATGTGCCGCGCCGCGCGCAGCACCCAGCGGCTCGACGACGTCAGGCAGGAACTCGAACTGGTGCTGTCGAGCGCACTGGCGAAGTAGGCCGATATGCTTCACCTTCGAGTGCCGATGTCAGACATCCAACGGAGCGGATCTGACGAGATTGAGCGGTTTGAGGCGACGTAGTCAATCTCGCCGCGCGTGATACCAATGTCCGCAAGCTCGCTGTCCGTCAGGCGACACAACTCGGTTCGCAGCTTCCCGCGTTTGCGCCACGCCTGAAATGCATTCCAATATGCTTCGAGAGGACTGTAGAACTGCCGCTTCGCTGTTGCCGGTCCCAGCTCGGTGGACCCCTGGATCGTGCTCATGGCGGTGTGTCCTGTCTGGACTTCTTGATCAGACAAGGTTGCCGCAAGATGCGCCGGCGCGCTTAACTGGTGGCTTACATTTCCCTTACCGGCAGCTTATTCTTCGTGCTCCAGGGCCTTGGAGGTGACCTCGGAAGGAATGGCAATTTGCGCTATCTCTTCGAGAATTACACGCTTGACACCGAAAAGCGTGAATTGCATCGCGGGGTGAATGCGGTATCAATCACACCGCAGGCTTTTGACCTGCTCGATTACTTGATTCGAAACAGGGAGCGCGTCGTCAGCAAAGACGACCTCATTACTGCCGTTTGGAATGGGCGCATTGTATCTGATGCTGCGTTGACGACCCGCCTGAACGCCGCCCGGAATGCGATCGGCGATTCCGGCGAAGAGCAGCGCCTCCTCAAGACAATGGCGCGGAAGGGCTTCCGTTTCGTCGGGCAAGTACAGGAAGAGCGAAGCGGCGCAGCGCCGGACAACTGGGCAGAACCGCCGAAAGGCCCTCTGACGTTGCCCACCAGGCCTTCAGTCGCCGTCCTCCCCTTCGTCAACCTAAGCCTGGATCCAGAGCAGGAGTATTTTGCCGATGGCATCGTGGAGGACATCACGATGGCGCTGTCGCGCTTTCACTGGCTCTTTGTGATCGCACGTAATTCGAGCTTCACCTACAAAGGCCGAAGTGTGGACGTGAGGCAGGTCGGCCGCGAGCTTGGGGTGCGCTACGTACTCGAAGGCAGCGTGCGCAGGGCAGGAAATCGCCTGCGCATCGCGGGGCAGCTCATTGATGCCGAAACTGGAGCACATCTGTGGGCTGACCACTTTGATGGTGCGCTCGAGGATGTATTTGATCTACAGGACCATGTGACTTCCAGCGTGGTGGGTGCAATCGCACCAAAGCTGCAGCGCGAGGAAATCAAGCGGGCAAAGCGCAAACCAACTGAAAATCTGGATGCATACGACTATTATCTGCGTGGGCTGGCGAGCGCTGGTCGGTGGACCAAGGACGGGAACGTCGAAGCACTCCGGCTCTTTTCCAAGGCAGTCGAACTCGATCATGGTCTGGCCTGCGCTTATGGCATGGCTGCGTGGTGCTACGTGCGGCGGAAAGCGCGTGGTTGGATGGACGACCGCATTCAAGAAAGTGCGGAAGCTGTCCGGCTGGCTCGGAAGGCGGTGCTGCTGGGGGAAGATGACCCGATTGCGCTGTGCATGGGTGGATATGCACTCGCCTTGGTAGGTCGTGAGTTCGACGACGCGGCGGCGTTCATGGACCGGGGACTTGCGGTAAATCCTAACGCGGGGCGAAGTTGGGCCCTTAGTGCGTGGTTAAGAGTCTGGAGAGGTGAGCCGGACCTGGCACTCGAGCACGCTACGCGTGCGATGCGCTTGAGCCCGCTCGATCCTTCCATGTACGCCATACACGGGGCCATGGCCTATGCCCATTTTCTTGGAGGCCAGTATGACAAGGCGTCGTCATGCGCCGAAAGCTCTCTGCGGTTCAATCCGACTTTCCAGCTGGCCACATGCGTTTTCGCAGCGAGCAATGCCGTCGCGGGGCGACTAGACCTGGCACAACGAGCGATATCACGAGCACTCGAATTTGATCCCGATTTACGCGCCGCCAATCTGAGAGATTTGTTTCGCCGGGAGGAGGACTTCGCCACCTTCGCCAAGGGTCTCCGCAATGCGGGCCTTCCTGATTAAACCCCATCTCATTGATCGTGCCGGTTCGGTGGCGCCGGCACGCGCGCAGGCGACGCCCTCGGCTTGCGCTTAATGCCGGGTCCGGTATTGGACGCGCCTACGCCACTGCTCAAAGGAAACGGCTGTCCATTCAAAAGAACTCACGATGCCAGCGCGGTTAGAAGCATCCGCGCGAGGTCGGCGCTGACGTAGGGCTTCGGCAGCAGCAGCACGCCAGCATCGAGGCGGCCATGATGAATAAGGGCATTCTCAGCATAACCGGACGTATACAGCACTTTCAGCTCCGGGCGCCTTTTGATCCCCTCGGTCGCGAGCTGGCGGCCATTCACGCCACCGGGGAGCATTACGTCAGTGAACAGCAGATCAATGCGTTCGGGGCCATCGATGATTGCCAGCGCTTCGGCAGCATTGCCGGCGGCGAGCGTGCGGAATCCGAAGCGGGTGATTTGCGCCACGACATATTCGCGGACCAGCGGGTCGTCCTCGACAATCAAGATAGCCTGGTCGCCATGTTCGCCCGCATATCCGCCGGTCTCGCCGGCCGGCTCCTCCGGGCCACCGCCCGTGGCCTGCGGCAGGTATAGCTTCACGGTCGTGCCGTGGCCTTCTTCGCTGTAGATCTTGATATGTCCATTCGACTGTTTGACGAAGCCATACACCATGCTGAGGCCGAGCCCTGATCCTTTCCCGGCCTCTTTGGTAGTAAAGAACGGTTCAAATACCTTCTCGAGCAGGTTGCTCGGGATTCCACTCCCGGTGTCACTCACTGCAATCATGACATAGTTGCCCGGTCTAACCTCGCTATTCAGGCGAGCGTAGTTCTCATCGAGCGCCACATTCTTGGTTTCCAACGTCAGCTTGCCGCCGTCAGGCATGGCGTCACGCGCATTCAGGGCCAGGTTCAGAATCGCGGTCGAGAGCTGACTGGGATCGATCAGAGCCGGTGCGGAATCGTGCGCCAGCATCGATTCAATTTCGATGTGCTCGCCGAGCGTCGGTCGCAGCAGACCCGCTGCATCGATCACCAGCGCATTGACGTCGGTATTGCGCGGCTGCAGCGGCTGTCGACGGGAGAACGCCAACAAATGTTTCGTCAGCTCGGCCCCCCTTGCCGCGGCTCCGCTAATCAAGTTGGTGATCTGAACGAGATGGGGACGATCCTTGACAGCATCACTGAGGATCTCAATGGTCCCGGTGATCACGGTCAGAATGTTGTTGAAGTCGTGCGCGACGCCACCGGTGAGCTGGCCGATGGCCTCCATCTTCTGCGCTTGCTGGATGTTGGATTCGGTGGCCTCTTTCTCCTCAAAACGCTTGAGCATGGCCTCGGCCTCGCGGCGTTGCCTGACTTCCTCCTCGAGTGCGGCATAGGCATTCGCAAGCTGAATGCGCGTCGGCAGCACCAGGATCCGCGGCAGCAGGAGCAGCAGGCCTGCCGCGATCGGGACCGAGATCAGCGCCAGGAAGGCCTTGGCCAGGGCCTCGATTTCATAGGCCGGCATCCATATGGTGTAGATCGACAGCAGCCGGGTCACGCCGCAGACTGCGACGAAAATCGCGAACGTCAGGAATACGCCCCGGAACATGAGCTCACGGTGGCGCCGCCACACGAAGAACGCGAGGACGTACGCCGTCGTAAAGAAGGCGCCGGCCACCATCGCGTCGGAAACGACATTCAGCCAGACTAATTCCGGCTTCCACAACAGGCACGCGCCGTGCTCGGTGAGCTTCGACATGTGGAAAGCTCCAAGAAGCGGCCGCAGGGGTGCAGCCACACCAAGGAAACTATTCAGCTTTTTCGCTACCCGCGCAAGCGCAGCGCGGGCTCGGCGAATGTTCTCGTGCCCATCTTTGAAATAGCCTTAATCATGGCCCGCAGTGACAGCGTGCTCGAACCGAACAGTGACGTCGCCTTTGATCACTCAGCGGACCACTTCTTGCGCCAGACTTGGCGGGAGCCCGCTGAGACGAGGCAGAGGTCGCGCTCGTCATCGCATCGACGGAAGGAACGGTCGCGTTGTGCCGCGCCGCGCGGAGCGCCCCGCCGCTCGAGGATCTCAGGCAGGAACTCGAACTGGTGCTTTCCAGTGCGCTGGCGAAGTGGGCAAAGATGCCCGCGCGTGGCGTTTCATTCAGGCGCGCTTGTCCGCTTTTCGACTCAAATCTTGACGGGAGTAACCCGAATGCGCCACCCGGGTATTGCACCGATCAGCTATGAATGCGCGTTTTCACCCAAAATGTAAGGAGGGTGCGATGAGCGAACAGGAGAACCGGCAGCTCGTTGAGCAGGCTTATGCAAAGTTCAAAGCCGGCGACATCCCCACACTGTTACAATCCATGTCAGAGGACATCACGTGGCAGTTGCCGCAGGTTGAGAACGTGCCATTAGGCGGCAAGCGACAGGGGCGCGGCGAGGTCGGCGAGTTCTTTTCGACGCTCGCGAGCCTAATGGTTCCGCGTTCGTTCGAGCCACGCGAATTCATTGCCCAGGCAGACAAGGTTGTCGTGCTGGGTCACTACGACTGGCAGGTCAAAGCCAACGGGCGGACCTGGGAGAGCGACTTCGCGCACGTCTTTACCGTCCGTGGCGGCCAGATCGTAGCCTTTCAAGAGTACACGGACTCAGCCGCGATTGCCAAAGCGTTTAATCAAGCTTGAGCAATTGCTGAACTAGCCGCACGCAGCCAGCGCCTGCCGCATTTCGGCCGGGGTGGCAGGTTCCGCGCCATGCTCGCGCACCATTCGCACGGCCTCTTCGACCAGTTCGAGATTGGTCGCGGTGGTGCCGAGCGGCGCGTCCTCGAGGCCGACGCGAATATGGCCACCTCGCGTGATCGTCTCGGCAAACAGCGGGCGAAGATCGGCGCTGACGCCCGCGATCATCCAGGGCGCGCCGGGCGCTTCCTCCTCCAGTAGCGCATGGTAGGCCGCAAGCGCATATTGCTGAGGTGGAAGGCCGACCGCGATCAGATTGCAGAACATCAGACGATAGATCGGCGCCTTGACGCCGGCCAAGCGCGCCAGCGCTGCGCCGGCACGCAAAAAGCCGGGCTCGTAGATCGCAAAATCGGTATGCAGGCCGTGGCGCGCCGCGAGATTCAGCGCATGCCGGATCTGGGATTCCGGATTCAGGTAGGTGCCGCCAGGCAGCGTGTCCGCCGTGATTTTTGTCAGGCTCAGATTGACGCTGCCGGGGTCGATGACGGCGAAATCCAGGAGGCCGCGTGCGGCAAGCTCTTCGATGCCGGCAAATCGGGTCGCGACGTCGGCGAACGGGCTGTCGTCGTCGCTGCCTCTGGTTATGAATGCCGGATAGGACGGATAGACCGGCACATCGACCTGGCCCCGAATGCCTTCGATGATGCGGGCATAGACCTCCCAGTCGTAGGTCTGCGGGCCGCCGCCATCATAGGCATGGACGTGAACGATGGTAGCGCCGGCCCGCGCACAGGCGACGCCCTCGGCGATGATGGTCTCAACGGTATCGGGAACGCCGGGCTGCAACACGCGGCCCCATGAGCCGTTCAACGCCGCTTCGATCCAGACCTTGCGCATGCTGCCCCCAAATTTTTCTATCACCGGCCCGTTCAGAACGTCGGCGGTGTGCAGGCCGAGATTACTTCGCACGGCTTGCCGCCGACGCAGCGGAAGCGGTGCGGCCTCCGGCTTTCGAAATAATAGGCATCGCCGGGGTCGAGAATGCGGCGTTCGTCGTCGACGGTTACCTCCAGCCGGCCGCTCACCACGATGCCGCCTTCCTCGCCGTCATGGGTCAGCGGCACCCGGCCGGTGTCGCTGCCGGGCTCATAGCGCTCTTTCAGGATCTGCAACGCGCGGCCGAACATGGTGTCACCGACCTGGCGGTAGGAGATCGGCTGCTTGCCGATCTCGGTCAGTTCGTCGGAGCGATAGAACGCCTTGCGCGGGCGCTCCGGCTCGATCGCGAAGAATTCGGCAAGGCCCATAGGAAGGCCGTCGAGGATGCGCTTGAGCGCGCCGACGGACGGGTTCATCTGGTTCGATTCGATCAGCGAGATCGTCGAATTGGTCACGCCGGAGCGCTTTGCCAGCTCGCGCTGCGACAGTTTGTGCCGGGCCCGAATGAATCGGAGTCGCCCACCGATATCGACGCTCATCGGAAAATCCCTGTTGCAGGTGTTTCGGATAGAGCAAATATGCCTCGGTGGGGTCAATAAAATCAATAGGTTGCAGAACTCAAGAAAAGGACTTGTTGTGGCTTCCCGAGCGTGGCCCGGTGGTATCTTGAGCTGCCAGCAAAGGAGCTACCCGTGACCCTTCATCAGAAGCCGAACACCCTGCAGACCGACTCGTTCTGGATGCCCTTTACGGCCAACCGGCAGTTCAAGAAAACGCCGCGGCTGTTCGCTTCCGCCGAGGGCATGCACTACACCACGGTCGACGGCCGCAAGGTGATCGACGGCTCCGCTGGTCTCTGGTGCGTCAATGCCGGCCATGGCCGCCGCCAGATCGCCGCCGCCGTCGAGCGGCAGTTGATGAACCTCGACTTCGCGCCGTCGTTCAACATGGGCCATCCGCTGGCGTTCGATTTCGCCGAGCGGCTGACCGAGATCGCGCCGAAGGGGCTGGATCGCGTCTTCTTCACCAATTCGGGCTCCGAGTCGGTCGACACCGCGCTGAAGATCGCGCTGGCCTATCAGCGCGCCATCGGGCAGGCGACGCGCACCCGCCTGATCGGCCGCGAGCGCGGCTATCACGGCGTCGGCTTCGGCGGCATGTCGGTCGGCGGCATGGTGGCCAATCGCCGCGCCTTTGCGACCCATCTGCCCGGCGTCGATCACATCCGCCATACCCATGATCTCGCCCGCAACGCCTTCGCCAAGGACCAGCCGGATCACGGCGCGGAGCTTGCCGACGATGTCGAGCGGATGGTGGCGCTGCATGGCGCCGACACCATCGCCGCCGTCATCGTCGAGCCGGTGCCGGGCTCGACGGCGGTGCTGCCGCCGCCGAAGGGCTATCTGCAGCGACTGCGCGAACTCTGTACCAAGCACGGTATTCTCCTGATCTTCGACGAGGTCATCACCGGCTTCGGCCGCTTGGGCGCGCCGTTCGCAGCGGATTATTTCGGCGTCACGCCTGACATGATGACGACGGCCAAGGGCATCACCAACGGCACCGTGCCCTGCGGCGCTGTTTTCGCTAGCCGCAAGATCCATGACGGGCTGATGACGGGCCCGGAGGGAACGATCGAGCTGTTCCACGGCTACACCTATTCGGCACATCCGACCGCCTGCGCCGCCGGCCTTGCGACGCTCGACATCTACAAGGACGAGGGACTTTTGACCCGCGGCGCGTCGATGGCGGAATACTGGCGCGATGGGTTGCATTCGCTGAAAGGCCTGCCGAACGTCGTCGACATCCGCAATTGCGGCCTGATGGGCGCGGTCGAAGTCGCGCCACGCAGCGACGGCGTCGGCGCGCGCGGCTATGACGTGATGGTCGACTGCTTCAATCGCGGGCTTTATTTGCGCATGAGCGGCGACAGCTTTGCGTTGTCGCCTCCCTTGATCGTCGAGAAGAGCCATATCGACGATATCGTCTCGATCCTCGGCGACGCGATCAAGCGGGTGGCCTGATCCTTGCTCGCAGGGAGCCGTAGCGTTTTCGAGCGAAGTGGACCCCGGTTCGCGTAAAGAAAACGCGTCAGACAAAAACTGAAGCCGCGGCGTGAACGCCGCGGCGGATGCGTGAGGAATCGTGAAAGTCATTATTCTCGGCAGTGGCGTGATCGGCGTCACCACAGCCTATTATCTGGCGCGCGCCGGCCATGAAGTTGTTGTCGTCGACCGTCAGGCCGAGCCCGCGCTGGAGACCAGTTTCGCCAATGCCGGCGAAGTCTCGCCCGGCTATTCCTCGCCTTGGGCCGGGCCCGGCGTGCCGGTGAAAGCCATCAAGTGGCTGTTGATGCGGCACGGGCCGCTGGTGATCTGGCCCAAGCTCGATCCCGTGATGTGGATCTGGGGGCTGAAGCTGCTGCGCAACTGCACGATAGAGCGCTACGCCGTCAACAAGAGCCGGATGATTCCGATCGCCGAATACAGCCGCGACTGCCTGCGGGCACTGCGCGACGAGATCGGCATCAAATATGACGAGCGCAGTCGCGGCACGTTGCAGCTCTTCCGCAAGCAGAAGCAGCTCGATACGACTGGCGACGACATCGCGGTGCTCAAGCAGTATGGCGTTCCCTACGAAGTGCTCGACCGCGACGGCTGCATTGGCGCGGAGCCTGCGCTGGCGACGGCGAAGGCCAGTTTCGTCGGCGGACTTCGGCTGCCGCAGGACGAAACCGGCGACTGCCACATGTTTACGCAGGCGCTCGCCCAGGAAGCCGCCAAGCTCGGCGTGCAGTTCAAGTTCAACACCACGATCGAGCGGCTGATCGCGGACGGCGGCAAGATCACCGGCGTGATGACGAGCGAAGGCCTGCTGCAGGCGGACAGCTATGTCGCCGCACTGGGAAGCTGGTCGCCGCGACTGCTCGATCCACTCGGCATTTCTGTTCCGGTCTATCCGGTGAAGGGCTATTCGATCACCGTGCCGGTCACCGATCCCGACGGCGCGCCGGTCTCGACCGTGATGGACGAAAGCTACAAGGTCGCGATCACGCGGCTCGGCAACCGCATCCGCGTCGGCGGCACCGCGGAAATCTCAGGCTATTCGAATACGCTGCATCCGGCGCGGCGGGCGACGCTGGATCATTCCCTGACCGACATGTTTCCGCGCGGCGGCGACCTCGGCAAGGCGAGCTTCTGGTGCGGCCTGCGCCCGATGACCCCGGACGGTCCGCCGGTGATTGGCGCCACGCGCTACAGCAATCTGCACCTCAACACCGGCCACGGCACGCTCGGCTGGACCATGGCATGCGGCTCGGGAAGAGTGCTGGCGGACCTGCTGTCGGGGCGGAAGCCGGATATCGACGTGAGCGAGTTGACGGTTAGCCGGTACGAAAAGCGGTTTGGTTGAGGGCGCACGACGCTCTCCGCCGCCGTCAATTGCGAGGAGCGAAGCGACGAAGCAATCCATGTCTCCGCGATCCGCGCGATGGATTGCTTCGCTTCGCTCGCAATGACGGGCGCAATTAGCTCGCGCTCGTCATACAGTCCACCCGCATCACCCCCGACCAGGTGGATCAAACGCCCGGATCGGCGGCAGCGCCCCCGAATACTTCTCGCACTCGACCACGGTCACCTGACCGCAGCAGCCTTGCGCCAGTCGCGATGTGCCGATGTCGCGGGTAAGGACGTTCGGATTGCCGTGGACGCAGAGTGGATGCTCGGTCGCACCAGGCTCCGGATCGTACCAGGCGCCGGTGGACAATTGGATTACGCCGGCCATGACGTCGTCGGTGACGGCGGCGGCGGCCAGGCATGCGCCGCGATCATTGAACAGGCGGACAATGTCGCCATTGGCGATGCCGCGGCGCTTGGCATCGTCGGGATGGAGGCGGACGACTTCACGGCCGGCGATCTTGCTCGACTGGCTGTAGGCGCCGAAGTCGAGCTGGCTGTGCAGCCGTGTCGCGGGCTGGTTGGCGATCAACGTCAGCGGGTGGCGCGAATCTGGTGGTTCGGTCGACGGCAGCCAGGCTGGGTGAGGCGGGCAATCGTCGTAGCCAAAGCCTGCGATGGCTTTCGAGTAGATCTCGATCTTGCCGCTTGGCGTTGAAAGCTTGTTGCCCGCGGGATCGTTACGGAAGGCGCGAAGGAAGCCGCCGTCATCGGGCCCCGACGGCAGCGCGAGTTCGCCGCGCCGCCAGAACTCGTCGAAGTCAGGGGCATCCCAACCGGCCTCGGCCAACGCCTTTCGCGTCGGCTCGTACAGATGAGCCAGCCATTGCCGGCTGTTCCGTCCTTCGGTGAATGCCTGCTCGACGCCCAGTCGCCGCGCGAGGTCGGCAAAGATGTCAAAATCGTCGCGCGCTTCGCCGATCGGGTCGACCGCCCGGCGCATCGCGATCAGCCTCGGGTCGGTGCCGGCGGCACCGATATCGTCGCGCTCCAGCGTCATGGTCGCCGGCAGCACGATGTCCGCGAATTTCGCCATCGGCGTCCAGGCGCTTTCGTGCACCACGATGGTTTGCGGCGCGTTGAAAGCCCGCCGCATGCGGTTGATGTCCTGATGATGGTGGAAGGGGTTGCCGCCCGCCCAATAGACCAGCTTGATGTTGGGATAGTGCATGGAACGGCCGTTGTATTCGAACGGCTCGCCTGGATGGAGCAGCATGTCGCTGACGCGCGCCACTGGAATGAAATCGCTGACGCCATTCTTGCCCTGCGACAGCGTCGGAATTGGAACGGCGTTGAGCCGGCGGCCGGTGTGTCCGAGCGCACCGAGCGCGTAATTGTAACCGCCGCCGGGCAGACCGATCTGGCCGAGCATCGCCGCGAGCACCGCGCCCATCCACACCGGCTGTTCGCCATACTGCGCCCGCTGCAGCGAATGCGAGACCGTGATCAAGGTGCGTCCGCGCGGCAGGCGGCGGGCGAGGTCGACGATCGTGCCGGATGAAATGCCGGTGATGTCTGCCGCCCATGCCGCGTCCTTTGGCGTATGGTCATCGCGGCCGAGCAGATAGCGTTCAAAACTATCGAAGCCGGTGCAATAGCGTTCGATGAAGGCCTTGTCGCAGAGACCTTCGGTCAGAAGCGTGTGCGCGAGCGCCAACATCAGCGCGACGTCGGTGCCAACTTTGATCGGCAGCCATCTTGCGTTGGCCTCGTTCGGTAGGTCGTCCCGCAACGGACTGATGCAGTAGAACGCTGCGCCGCGGTGCGCGGCTTTCGCCATCGCGTCGCGCTCGATGTGGCGGCTGATGCCGCCGCTTGCGACGTGCGAGTTCTTCAACGCCATGCCGCCGAAGGCCAGCACGGTATCTGAATGTTCGGCGATCTGATCCCAGGTCACGTTGTGGCGCGAGACAGCCTCATAGCCGCCCATCACATGCGGCAGGATCACCGCCGAAGCGCCGGCGCTGTAACTGTTCACCGAGCGCACATAGCCGCCGAACGCCATGTTCAGGAAGCGATGAACCTGGCTCTGCGCGTGGTGAAAACGTCCGGCGCTGGACCAGCCATAGGAGCCGCCGAAGACCGCGGCGGCGCCATATTCAGTTTTGACCCGCGATAATTCGCTCGCCAGCAGGTCGATAACCTTGTCCCAGGAACACTCGACGAATTCCTGGTCGAACGTGCGCGCGGCGCGCACGCTGCGGTCCAGCCAAGCCTTGCGGACCATCGGCTGTAGGATGCGCGCCTTGTGGCGCATCGCGGTGGTAAAATTCTGCAATATCGGCGAGGGCGCAGGGTCACCCTCGTAAGGCGTGACATCGAGGGTGGCGCCGTTCCATCTCGCGGAGAAGGCGCCCCAGTGCGCGCTGTGCGGCGCCCAATCGTCTGTGGCCTGGTCCATGATTTACTCCAGACTGTGGCTACCCGGCTTGCGTCACGCAGTTCACCCACAACACGACGGATTTTGCATCATCCGCCGGATTTGAGAAGCGGTGCGGCCGGCGGCTGGCAAACCGAAAACTGTCACCGGTTTTCAGCGTCCAGGTCTCGTCATCCACCGTCAGCGTCATCTCGCCTTCCAGCACCAGCCCGGCTTCCTCGCCGTCATGCGTATAGAGCTCGTCGCCGGTGTTTCCGCCGGGCTCGAGGTGCACGAGAAACAGATTGAGGCGGTTTTCCGTTCCGGCCGGGCTCAGCAATTGCTTGGAAATGCCGGTGCGCCACAGTTTTAGTTCGGCGCGCTGCAACTGGCGCGTCACCACGCCGCCGGAAGCGCCATCATCGCTCGGCCTGGAGCCGAACAGCGCGGCGATGCCGACGCCGAGGACGTCGGCGAGCGTCGCGAGCACGCGAAGCGAGGGGGACGACAGGCCGCGCTCGATCTGGCTGAGGAAGCCGATCGACAGATCGGTTCGCGCGGCAATCGTCTCCAGCGACAATTTGTGTTCGCGGCGCAAGTCGCGAATACGGCGGCCAACCGCCAGATCCATTGCGGGTTCAGCCGGCCTGGCGGCGGGTTTCGCCTTCGCCCTGCGTGCTGCCTTTCGGGGTTTGGGCGCTGCTTTCTTTATTCTCTTGCTGCCGCTCACGTCAGGCTGCTTTCTTCATATGCATGAAAATGGCTTGCAATACCCGGGGAACTGTGACCACAATTTCATATTGGTGAAAATAGGCTCGAACGGCGTTGCCCGCAACTTATTTGGTCCAAGGCCAAGCGGGAGGGCCGGAACGGTGTCCGGTTTCAGGAGGGTGTGCAATGGCTCTGAAGCGTCTCGTTCAGGCCGCGGTGGCGGCTTTGGTTCTCACAGCCGCAATGCCGGCATCCGCGCAGCAGGTCCTGAAGGTAGGCTCGACGCCGACAGGCGTGCCCTTCACCTTCCTCGACACCAAGACCAACAGCATTCAGGGCATCATGGTCGATCTCATCACCGAGATCGGCAAGGACGCCGGCTTCCAGGTTCAGATCGAGCCGATGCAGTTCTCCACCCTGATCGCATCGCTCACCTCGAACAAGATCGACATCATCTCGGCGGCGATGTTCGTTACGCCTGCGCGCAAGGAAGTGATCGATTTCTCCGAACCGTTTTACAGCTATGGCGAAGGCCTGCTGGTGCCGAAGAGCGACAGCAAAGCCTACGCCAGCCAGGAAGATCTGAAAGGTGCGGTGGTCGGTGCGCAGGTCGGCACGGCTTTCGTCGATGCACTGAAGAAATCGGGCCTGTTCAGCGAAGTAAAAGCCTACGACACCATTCCCGACATTTTGCGCGACGTGAACGCAGGTCGCCTGAAGGCCGGCTTCGCCGACTACCCGATCCTCGCCTACAACCTCAAGCAGGGCGGTTTCCCCGAGGCGCGCATCGTCGAGAGCTATAAGCCTGCGACGGTCGGCTCGGTCGGCATCGGCGTGCGCAAGGGCGATACCGAGCTGCTCGCCAAGATCAACACTTCGCTGGCGAAGCTGAAGGCGAACGGCACCGTCGAAAAGATTCTCGATAAATGGGGCCTGAAGGCGCAGGCTTCCTGATGCAGGCGTTCTGGCGCGACACGGTCGAGTTCCTGCCGATCCTGATGAGCGGCGTGGCGCTGACGATCATCGTCACGGTCGGCTCGCTCCTGCTGTCGACCGCGCTTGGCCTGATCTGGGCCTTGATGCGGGTATCCGGCATCGGCATCTTCACGGGATTCAGCGCCGGGCTGATCAACGTCATCCGCGGCATCCCGATCATCGTGCTGCTGTTCTACCTCTACTTCGTGATGCCGGAACTCGGCCTGACACTGACGGCGCTGCAGGCGGCCATTCTCGGGCTCGGCATCGCCTATTCGGCCTATCAGGCCGAGAACTTTCGTGCCGGCATCGAGGCGATCGACAAGGGGCAGATCGAGGCGGCGCAGGCGATCGGCATGGGCTGGTGGCAGACCATGCGCCGCGTGGTGTTGCCGCAGGCGGTCAAGATTGTGCTGCCGCCCTACGGCAACATCATGATCATGATGTTGAAGGACTCGTCGCAAGCGTCCACCATCACGGTCGCCGAGCTTGCGCTGCAGGGCAAGCTGATCGCATCTTCGACCTTCAAGAACACCAGCGTGTTCACGCTTGTAGCGCTGATGTATCTCACCATGAGCATTCCGCTCATTCTCCTGGTTCGTCATTTCGAGAAGCGCGCGGGCCAGAAATGATCGAACTGACAAACGTCCACAAGAGTTTCGGCAAGGTCGAGGTGCTCAAGGGCATCACGGCCTCCGTCGAGAAGGGCGAGGTGGTCTGCATCGTCGGGCCCTCGGGCTCCGGCAAATCCACCATCCTGCGCTGTATCAACGGGCTGGAAAGCTATGACAGCGGCGATATCCTTGTCGAAGGTGCGCGGGTGGACCGCAACGCACCTTCGATCGTTTCGATCCGGACGCAGGTCTCGATGGTGTTCCAGCGTTTCAACCTGTTTCCGCATCGGACCGCGCTGGAGAACGTCATCGAGGGCCCGATCTATGTGAAGAAGGAGCCGCGCGCCGCGGCGCTGGAGCGCGGCCGTGCGCTATTGGCGCAGGTGGGGCTCGCCGAGAAGGCCGAAGTCCATCCGCCGCAACTGTCCGGCGGGCAGCAGCAGCGGGTCGCGATTGCGCGCGCGCTCGCGATGCAGCCGAAGGCTATTCTGTTCGACGAGCCGACCTCGGCGCTCGATCCGGAACTGGTCGGCGAGGTGCTCTCGGTGATGCGCAAGCTCGCCGATGATGGCATGACCATGGTCGTCGTTACCCATGAGATGGGTTTTGCCCGCGATGTCGCCGACCGCGTGCTGTTCATCGACGGCGGCGTGATCGTCGAGCAGGGGCCGGCGAAATCGGTCCTCAATCAGCCGCAGCATGCGCGCACGCAGGACTTTTTGCGGCGTGTGCTGCATCCGCTCTAAGCTTTCCGGTTGTTGTCCATGAATACGCCTGTATCCTTGCCGTTGCCGCCAAGCCTCTATGCCGATACGGCGGTCGCGCCGACACCGACGCCGCCGCTCGATGGTGACAGGAGTGTTGCGGTCGCGATCATCGGCAGCGGCTTTACGGGACTCTCCACCGCGTTGCATCTCGCCGAGCAGGGCGTGAACGCGCTCGTGCTGGAGGCGCAACAGCCAGGCTGGGGCGCTTCCGGCAACAATGGTGGCCAGGTCAATCCGGGCCTCAAGCATGACCCTGACCAGATCGAAGCGGATTTCGGCGCCGAACTCGGCCGCCGCATGATCGATTTCGCCTACGGCACCACGAACTATACGTTCGAACTGATCCGCCGTTACCAGATACCCTGCGAGGCGCGGCAGAACGGCACGCTGCGCGCGGCCTATAACGAGGCGAGCGCAGCGGCGATCGAGAATACGGCGAAGCAATGCATCCGCCGCGGCATGCCGGTGACACTGTTGAACCGCGAGCAGATGCGCGAGATGACCGGCACTGACCGCTATCTTTGCGCCATGCTGGACAACCGCGGCGGCGATCTGCATCCGCTGAGTTATGCGCGCGGGCTGGCGCGTGCGGCGATCGCGGCAGGCGCTGAAGTCCATGGCGAGACGCCGGCGCTGTCCCTGTCGCGTGAAGGAGCCGGCTGGCGGGTCGACACGCCGCGCGGGATCGTGCGCGCGGAAAAAGTGCTGCTGGCAACCAATGGCTTCACGGATGATCTGTGGCCGGCGCTTCGCCGCAGCATCGTGCCGGTGTTTTCGTCCATCACCGCCACCGCGCCTCTGCCTGACGACGTCGCCCGCGAAATCATGCCGACCCGTCCGGTCCTCTACGAGAGCGGACACATCACGGTCTATTACCGCATCGATCAACACAATCGTTTGCTGATGGGCGGTCGCGGGCCGATGCGCTGGATCAGCAAGCCGGCCGACGTCGCCTATCTCATCCGCTATGCCGAGCGGCTATGGCCGCGGCTGAAGGGCGTCATCTGGACGCACGGCTGGAACAGCCGGCTCGCCATCACGCCCGACCATTATCCGCATGTGCACGAGCCCGCGGAAAACCTTCTAATCTCGCTCGGCTGCAACGGCCGCGGCGTCGCGCTCTCGACCGCGATGGGCGGGCAGCTCGCACGCCGCCTCATCGGTGGTAGGACTGCGGAAATCGACATGCCCGTCACCGCCATCAAGCCGATGGCGTTGCACGCCTTCTGGCCGCTCGGCGTCACCGCCGCGGTGCTGGCGGGGCGGGTGCGGGATCGGCTGGGGTTGTAGCGATCTCTCAATCACAGCGTAGTTGCTGCGGAACCTCCGGCAGCGGCGAACGTTCGCTTGCGTAACGCCCATGCGGAGGAGGTTCATATGCGCAAGCAACTGCTGTTATCGACAGGAATTATATGCCTGATGCTGGCACCGGCTGTTTCCTACGGCCAGGCTCCGGGAGCAAGAGGCGAAGAGCAGAAACAGATGCGGCCAAGCGATTCCGGCAAGGGTGCTGCATCGCAAGAACGTGGCGCCGAACGGGCGCAGGAACGCGGGCAGGCTGCGGAACAAAAGGCGCAAGGAGGCCGCGAGGAGAGGGGAACCGGTTCCCGGCAAACCGAGGAAAGGGGCAAGGCCGCGCCATCGTCCGAGCGCCCGGCGACCGCGGCCGATGACAGCAGGCGCGGCCGTGGCGACGATGCCAAATCCGGCGAGCGCGCGCAGGATTCCCGCAGTCGCGACGCACAGACGGCGCGCGAAAAGGACGCTAAGGATGGTAGCAAGGACAGCAAGGGCAGCGCCGAGATGAAGCGCGACAGCGACCGCGAAAAATCGCGCGCGGAATCCGACAAGGCCAAGGAAGGAAGCACGGCTGCCCAGAAGGAGCGCGAGAGCACGACCACGGCCCAGAAAGAACCGGGCCGCGATCAGCGCGACGGCGCGAAGAACGCCGCCGAGCAGGGCAAGGATGCAAGCCGGCCGTCAACGGCGACCGACACCACGCGCACGCAGCCTTCCACCAGCGCGCAGACCGGCCAGAGCCAGACAGGTCAGGCCCAGACCAGTCAGCAGTCCAACGTCTCCGTCGACAAGCAAGTACGGATTTCCGAGACCCTGACCCGCGAACGTCTCGCCGCGCCCCAGCGCAACCTCAACGTCTCGATCCGCGTGGGCGAGCGAATTCCGCAGCGTGTGCGGGTTCATCGGCTGCCGGATACAATCGTGGCGATCGAGCCGCAATACCGCGGCTATGATTACTTCACGACCGAGGAAGAGATCGTGATCGTTGAGCCGCGCACCCATCGTATCGTCAGCCAGATCCCGCGCGACGCATCCCGCATTCGCGCCGCCGGCGGAGCGAGCGGCACTGGGAGCACGAGCGGTACTGCCGGCACGGGCAGCTCAGGCAGTTACACCGGCACGATGGCCGCTGCCGGTGGTGCCTCGCCGTGCCGCATCATGCGGCGCGACACCGCGGGCAATGTCACCGAACTGACGCCACAGACGGTCGGCTCGGCGGCGGCACAGCAGGAAACCATCAGCGTCACGGTCCGCGTGCCCGGCGGCGCCTCGACCGCGCCGATTGCGCTGGGTGCCGCGGACGGACAGATCGTGGTATCCGGCCAGACCGGCGCCGATTGCATGGTGACGATCGAGCCGCAGACACGGTAGGGCGCGCTATCGCAATTAAACAACGAAGTGCGGCACCTTGGTGCCGCACTTTCTTATTTGCGGTGCCGGATTAGTCGAACAGCTATACCTCACCCCTCCGCCACCGCCTCGCTCCAGGCGTGGAACGGTTCGGTTGCGCCGCTGTTGGTGTCGCCGTTGCGCATCACGATGCTGGGGCAGGCGAATTTCATCGGCAGGGCCTGGATGCGTGCTTCCTCGTAGTCGAAGCGCGCGCCCAATGCTTCGCGCGCGGCCTGCGGCAGGCGGACGTCGCCGATCACGACCGCGCCTTCACTGGCGTCGATGCGGGGCTGATGAATCGCCGCATCGAGGTCCATGCCAAAGTCCATCACGAAGGACAGGAGCTGGCTCACCGCCGGCAGGATGCGGCGGCCGCCGGATGCGCCGACCGCGATGCGGCGGCCATCAGCCGCCTGCGCCAGCACCGGCGTGTAGTTGGTGAGGCAGCGCTTGCCCGGCGCCAGCGAATTCGGCATGCCCGGCGTCGGGTCGAACCACATGATGCCGTTGTTCATGGTGATGCCGGTCTGGCTAGATACGAATTTGGAGCCGAAGGTGGAGAGCAACGTCTGCGTCACCGCCGCCATGTTGCCGTCGCGATCGACCGCCGAGAAATGCGTGGTGCAGGCCGGCGCCAGCGCTTCGGCGCCGAGCGAACGCCTGCCGTCCTGGTCACCCATGTCCTTCAGGCGCTCGCGATAGGCGGCCTGCAGCGCCGATGCATAAGCGAGATAGGCCGCCGCATCCGGTCCACCACGCGCGGGCTTCAGATCCTTCTGCAGCAGACCGAGCGTGCGCGAGAGCGTCGGGCCGGCGGTGAGTTCGGGCGTCGCCAAAACCTTGCCGCCGCGATAGGAGATCGCCAGCGGCTCGCGGAATTGGGCGCGGAATGGCCTGAGGTCGTCGACCGACAATGCGCCGCCGGCGGCCTGGATGTCGGCGGCGAGGCACTTCGCCAGATCGCCTTCATAGAAGTCGCGGGGGCCGGCGCTAGCAAGCTGCGCCATTGTGGCCTTGAGCTTGTCCTGCGGCATGCGAACGCTGGACCTGATGCCCCATTGCGGGTTCGGCGGCAGGCCGTCTTGCAGATAGGCGGCGGCGCTGGCGGGGTAACGGCGCAGATCGGCTGCGGCGCTCGAAATCATCACCGTGGTCCACCAGTCGACCGCAAGGCCTTCGCCGGCAAGCGCGACGCTCGGCGCCAGCAATTCCTTCCATGGCAGTTTGGCGTGACGGCGATGCGCTTCCTCCATGCCGGCGACCACGCCGGGCACCGCGATCGAGCCGGGGCCATGAATATTGCGGTCGTCCTTCACGCGCGGCCAAGGGAAGATGTCGGACGCCGCGCCATCGCCGGTCAGCGGATAATCCTCCACCCGCAGGCTCGCGGGCGCGCGCATGCCGTAGTCGATGACTTCGTAGCGGTCTTCACGCGCGCGGTAGAGCACCATCGCACCCCCGCCCCCGGGCCCGCTCATCCACGGCTCCAGCACGCCAAGTGCAAATGTGGTCGCGATGACAGCATCGACGCAGTCGCCGCCCGCAGCCAGCACCTCGGCACCCACTTGCGCCGCGCGGTTCGATTGGGCTGCAACGATGCCGCCTTTGGAACTCACGGCCGGTTTGTGGATTTGCTGCGTGGTCGAAAACTGGTCGCGCATGGATTGCCCTTGTTCTTTTATTGATCATGTTGCGGTAGGTGAGCCCGGCAGCAGTCCCGTTGCCCTGCTGATCTTACCGGCACTGCGACGAGGATACTGGTCCCTCCGCGTCTTAAGGGAAATTTTGTTACCCCGGAAGAGGCCCTGGCGCAGTGCCTAATCCGGAAGGGTAGGTGGACAGCAAGATTAGGCTTGCGGAAGCTATGGGCACGGCGCAATGTTTATGAAATCGCCAGTCAGCTTGGTGTTCTCCCCAACGAAGGCGAATTGGCGCGCCGTGGAGGGTAGAAAATGCCTCGCGGTTCGAATTTTCTGATTAGCCGCCTTGCACCGGCGACCCTTGCGCGCATTGCGCCTCATCTATCAGTAATTGAGCTGGCCGCTTCAGAGGTGCTTGCCGAACCCCACCAGCGCATCCAGCGAGTCTACTTTCCGCATTCCGGCATCATTTCCAGCATCGTCGAGCTGGCGGACGGCAGCACCATAGAAACCGGCATGGTCGGCAACGACGGCGTGTTTGGCGCGAGCCAGGCGCTTGATGACAAGGTTTCGCTGAATCTCGTGACTGTTCAGATTGCCGGCAAGGCTTCGGTCATGGCCGCGGATAGGCTCCGTGCCTTGGCCAGCGAACTGCCGGATTTCAAGGCGCTTCTGATAAAGTACGAGCAGTTCTTCCTTGCACAGGTCCAGCAGACCGCGGCCTGCAACGCCGTCCACGACATTGATGCGCGTACCTGCAAGTGGCTTTCGCGGATGCACGACCTGGTCGGCCCCGACCTGTTGCTGACGCAGGAGTTCGTTGCGCGGATGATGGGCGTCCGGCGCACCAGCGTGACGACGGTGGCCGGTGCACTGCAGGGCGCCGGCTTGATCTCCTATAGCCGTGGCCGGCTCCACATCGTCGATATCGAGCGGATACGCAAGCGCGCCTGCGAATGCGATGACGCCGTCCGGTCGCACTTTCGGCGGATGTTCGAGGCGGTGGAGACCGACACGCATAAAGATCGATGCGTATGAGTTGCTGGCTTGGGCCGGCACATCGGAACTCAGCGCTGCACGGACCGCCCGCGAGGTGAGCGAAACGCCTGATCGAATCCCTGCGGATTTCAGCTTCCTGCTCGCACTCGACAAGTTTCTTGCGCCAGGATTCCGCAAGGGGGGTGCGCCCCAGCGCTATCGGTGGCCGAGGGCAAGGTTTTTCTGCAATGGACGGCTTCCGTTAGGAACCAGAAGCAGTTTCTGAAATTCGTCTGGAGAGAGCAGGGGGCCGCGGGGCTGAAGAGCCAGATCGTATTGGCTTCGGAACCTCGGCGATTGATCGCATCTAAGTTGTAAGAAGGATGCGGTCATACTTGCGTATAGCGGAACTGTCCGATCTCTAGACCATTGACGCATTCCGATGGTCTTATCCGACCACGCGTCTTCGAAAGAGGACGTCCGCGCCGCAGGAGGTACCATGCCGCTGTTCTATTTCATTCTGAAAGCGGGCCGTCAGACCTATCCGGACGTCGAGGGTCAGGAATTTCGCGACGAGGCTGCCGCGCGGGAGCATGCCCACGCCGTAGCGCGCGAACTGATGCGCAACCGGGAGACCGAGACCAGCCACTGGCGCATTCAGGTTTGCGACGACTATCTCGAGCCATGCTACGAGTGTCTGTTCGCCGACATTGACGAGACATGGGCGGGCTGCGACGGCAAGCTGCGGCGCTCCCTGACGGCGGTGGCGCGGACCACAACCACGATGGGCGATGCGCTGCGTAATATCGACAGCCCCATTGCCGATCTACGGCAGACGCTCAGTCTGATAGACACCATCCTGTCAAGCAGTCACCAATTGAACCACATCGCCGATCGATCGAATGGCCGGGGGTAGGGCGCAATAGACCTCCTGCATCATCATGACGACCCCAAAAATATTGGTCTGGTCATGAAATAAAGACCTGCGAGACCTCGCGGTTTGAAATTGGCGTCCAGGCTCCGCGGTGGCACAGTGCAGATGAACGAGGCATCTGCAAGGGGGCGGGCGTGACCGCGGACGCGTTCATTCATCTGCCAGATCTGCGCGCGCGGGTGACGCAGCCGGAAAAATCGCTGCTGCGCCTGACGCCGGAAATGTTTGCGATGTGGGAGCAGCGGGCGCGGGCCGCAGGATGGCCGGTGAGCTGGCGGCTGCCGGACGAAGCGATCGAGGCATCGCGGCTTGCCGTGCTCGGCGATCACCCTGATAGCGACGATCTCTGGATCTATTGCTACGGCTCGCTGATGTGGGACCCCGGATTCCATTTCGCCGAAGTGCGGCTTGCCGACGTCGAAAATTATCAGCGCCGCTTCACGCTGAAGATCAATCTCGGCCGTGGATCGCATGACTATCCGGCGCTGATGCTGTCGCTGGAGCCGCAGGCCGGGTGTTGCCGGGGATTGGCGTTTCGCATCGCGGCGGATTCCGTGCATGCGGAATCGGCGATCCTGTGGCGCCGCGAGATGCTGCGCGGCGGCTATGCGCCGGCGATGGTGCCGATGACGACGCCGCAGGGGCCGATCACGGCGCTTGCCTTCGTCTCCAACCGCGCGCACCCGAGCTATGTCGGCGAACTGCCGCTCGCCGAGACCGCGGCAATGATCGCAAGCGGCAAAGGCGTTCTCGGCACCAACCGGGAATACCTCGTGCAACTGGCGACGCAGTTACAGGCGTTGGGGATCGAGGATCCCTATGTCGCGCAGTTGCACGCGCAGATTGGCGCCGATCCGAGTGCCTAGGTGATCCAGCCTGCCGCTTGTCATCGCTACGTCCCGCTTTCAAACATTGTTTTAGAGCCGATTTCGCGGTGCAACCCGGCATGCTGACGCAAGTGCGGAAGCCGCGGATATTGCTATAATGATGCCCGGCCGCGCAGAGATCGTCGGCGTCAAGAAACAATAATGGGGGAAGCCGTGCATGACCGGGGAGATCAAGCCGCATTACGAGGTCGTTGTCGTTGGCGCCGGCGTGTCGGGCATTTATCAGATCAAGCGGCTGGCCGACCTTGGGGCGGATGCTCTCGTGCTCGATGCAGCCCCCGATCTCGGCGGGACCTGGTACTGGAACCGCTACCCGGGCGCACGCTTCGATTCCGAGAGCTATACCTACGGTTATTCGTTCTCGAAGGAACTGCTCAACGAGTGGCACTGGAAGGAGCGCTTCTCGGCGCAGCCGGAGAATCTGCGCTATCTCAACTACGTCACCGACAAGTTTGATTTGCGCAAATACATGCGGTTCAACCGCAAGGTGGAGGCGGCGGCGTTCGACGAGGCCAGCCATCTGTGGCGGCTCAGGCTCGACGACGGGCGCGAACTCTCCTGCCGCTTCCTCATTCTTGCAGTCGGGCTGCTCTCGATACCGACGCCGCCGCGGCTGGAGGGCATATCGGCGTTCAAGGGGCGTTCGTTTCATACCTTCCATTGGCCGCACGAACCGCTTGAGCTGGCCGGCAAGAAGGTCGGCATCATCGGCACCGGCGCCACCGCGATCCAGGTGATCGGCGAGATCGCCGACAAGGTCGGCGAACTCACGGTGTTTCAGCGGCGGCCGAACTGGAGCGCGCCGCTCAACAACGGCCCGATCTCGAACGCCGAGATGGCCGACATCCGCTCGCGCTACGACGAGATCTTCGCCGCCTGCAGGCGCACGCCCGGCGGTTTCGAGCACGAGCCTGACAGGCGGGGCTTCTATGAGGCCACCCGCGAGGAGCGCATCGCGCTGTGGGACAAGCTCTATGACGAGCCCGGCTTCGGCATCTGGCTGAGCAATTTCCGCGAGATCTTTACCGACGAGGCGGCCAATGCGGAGTTCTCCGCCTACATCGCCGAGCGTATCCGACGACGGGTGAAGGATCCGGTGACGGCGGAAAAACTGATCCCCAGGGATCACGGTTTCGGCGTGCAGCGGGTGCCGCTGGAGACCAATTATTTCGAGGCCTATAACCGCGACAATGTGCATCTCGTCGACATCAGCGAGACGCCGATCGAGCGGGTGACCGAAACGGGCCTGCGCACCAGCGCGCGCGACTATGAGCTCGACATTATCGTCTACTCCACCGGCTTCGACGCCATCACCGGCGCGTTCGATGCGATCGACATCACCGGCGTCGGCGGGGTGAAACTCGCTGACCGCTGGCGCGACGGTCCCTCGACCTTTCTCGGCATGATGGCCAACGGCTTTCCGAATTTGTTGATGCCAACCGGCCCGCAGAGCGGTTCGGCGTCGACGAACTTTCCGCGCGGCATCGAGAACGGTGTCGGATGGTGCATGGGCCTGCTCGCCCACATGTGGGAGCGCGGGCATACGCGGGCCGAACCGACGGCGGAGGCGCAGGCGCGCTGGACGGCGCATGTGACCAAGATGTACGCCATCATGCTGATGCGCAAAGCCAAGTCGTGGTTCACCGGCTATAATTCCAACATCCCCGGCCACGAGCATGGCAAGACCCGCTACCTCGTCTACAATGGCGGCACGCCGAAATATGTCGCCGCCATCACCGAGGTCGCCGAGAGGGGGTATGAGGGGATTGTTTTCGATGCGCAGGCAATGCCTTCGGCCACGCGTCGGCCGCAAGCATCGAGGGCGGGGTAGATCGCACCAGAACTTCGCGCCGCGATTTGTGGCCCGAAGTTCCGGCAGCACCGGCCGCTTCGCAGGAAAGGTCCATGCGCAAGATTTCGATTCGTGGCTGGATTGAACTCCCGTCGCCGCAATCGTTCGACGGCGCGACCGCGATCGTGGGGCTCGATGACGTGACCTTGATCGACGCGTTATCGACGCGGATTGCGGAGACCGTGATCGAAGGGATCAGCGGACGGCAGGATCGCATTCCCTTCCATTTGGAAGCACAGTGGGATTTCCGCTCGCGCGACAGCTATGTGCTGGCGGCGGAAATCCGGGGGGCGGACCGGGACCGCCCTGGTCCCGGCGACTTCCTGACGACGGTCGCCGTGCCCTGGACGGTCGACCAGACCGATGGGAACACGGTGCCGGTTACTCGGATTTGAACGCGGGGACGCGTCGAAGCGCTGATGTCGACAAGGTCATGTCCAGCGCGATCACGAGCTCGCCGAAAACCTGCGAGATCCGCTTGAGCTTTTCCATTTCGACCGCCGAGACTTGCAGGCTGGATTCGCCTTCGGGGGCCAATCTTGCGTAGGTCCTGGCGCGATCGGCCAGATAGCCGATACCGGAACGAAACAGCGGCGCCCCCGACTTCGGAATTTCCAGCAACAGCTTCAGCGCCTCCGGGTGCCGGCCGCTACGCGCCAGATACTCGATGCGGACCGCGAGCGCGTCCGGAAGCCAGGGATAGGAGGCGACCAGATTGCCGGTCCACTCGTCCAGGCCTTCGAGCTGGTTGGCGCGTATCAGCACGTAGGCGCCGAGTGTTGCGCGAAGCGGGGATTGCTTTTTCGTAGCGTAATAGTCGGGTCGGGTGACCAGCGTGCGCGATATCGACCGTGCCTCGTCCGCCTTGCTGTTGTTGGCGAAGTCGAGCAACGAGTTCAGTTCGCCGTCGTGAAAGTCGAACTCGAGGGTGAGCTTGTCGGTCTTGAGGTCCAGAGACCATTCGACCGTCGTTGAACCGCCTTCGTCGATCGGCACGGCGAAATAATTGTATTGCTTCGATCTCTCGATTTCGATCCAGACCGCTTCGCGCGAAAACGGGATATCCAGGTTTGACCGGGTCGTAGGCTCTCGCTTGAGTGGGATCTGGGAGCCGGTACCGGAGATCTTGTCGGCCAGCCAGTTGCCGCGAACAAGCGCAAACGACTGCCTGAAAAAATACTGCGTGACCGGGCGCGAAATCTCCCACAATGAATCCGAAAGCGTGTCCGTGGTTTCGAGGCTGGGAGGAAAGGCGACACCCGGGATCGCGATGTTGAGCTGCTTGCTCTCGCCGGGATTGACGACCACGACGTCGTCGACCGTGGACTGGTCGCCGCTGGGAAGCAGCGCCGTGACGTAGTAGCGCCCCGGCGGCACTTCCAGGGTGTCGTCGCTGACCCCGCGTGCCCTGAGCACGAGCTTCTCGTCACGCACCTCGATCGGCAAGGCGCCGCTCCATCTTTGGTTCGGCGGCGTGTCGAGCCTGAACGTGAGGGTTGCTTTGGGATCGGCCATAACAGTTTTCCTGAGCGGGCCTCAGTTCTGGGGCCTAAGCAGCGATGCCAGATTGTGCGTCCAGGGCTTCAGCGTCGGCTTCATGAACGGCCGCGGCGCCGAACGGAACGGGTTTGAGGTCAATCGTCCTGCGTTGACTTCCACCCGATAGACTCCTGCCTGGACGGTGAGCCCAAACTTCGTCTTGGCGCCGGGGTTGCATCCGGCAACCGCGGCATTGTTCTGATCGAGGACGCCGATGGCGCAGGGCAGACCCAGGCTGTCCGGTTGAACCTCGACGGATATGTCGATATCCGGCGGGCCCGCCAGATACCGGATCACCGGCGAACCAACCAGGCTGCCCATGGTCACGAGCGTCCCGAGATTGTTCTTGGTGTAATAGAAATCCAGCGCGTTCTTGATCGTTGTCGCCGTCACCGGCCACTGCCCGGTCTCCTCATCCGGCTCTTCGGCGCCACGGTTCAGGGCCATCGTCAGCGCCTCGGCGAAGTGGCTCGGCTTGCGGCTGCGTCCGAGCGCGAACGCGCCGTCGACCGTGCTGTAGATCAGCGGCGCCGCCCGCTTGTCCTTGCCACTGAGTTCGATTCCGAACACCGGCGGGACCGCCGGATTCAGAAAACTCCTCAGTTTTGCGTTTCGGTCCATACAGGCATCGACGAAGTAGAATTGCGTCAGCGCAATATTCGGGCGTGTAGCTGTCGGCGCCATGCCGCTTTTCAGATTGTGCATTTCGAAGCACTCGTTAAGCGGCGCGTCGCTCGTCAGGAAGTCCTCGAGCATGAGCACGGAATCCTCCGATCCGCGCTGCGTCCCGTGGCCCGCGAAGTAGAAGAAAGTCATGTCCTCCGGATTGTTCGAGGCGTCTTTGCGCCACTGGGCCGCGAGTTTGGACAATGCATCCCGGTTCGCGCGGGTTGGCGTCGCGTTGGCGAGCCGGGGCTCGACCTGCACCTCGGCCGGCGACGGCGAGAGCAACAGCCGAACGGTTTTCAGCGGCAGCCGCAAGCCGGTCGTCGTGATGAAGTCGAAGATCTTGAGGGCCGAGAGTGCAGGCGAAGAGAGCTTGTTGAGGTTCCACGTCTCATCGGAGGACGGCTCGCCGGCCTCGGGCAGGTTGAGATAGTCGCTGACGCCGACGATCAGCGCATGAACGCCGGCGCCCTCGACATTGTCGTTCTTGACGACCAGTCCCACCGGTCATCTCCTCATATCGTGACGAGCTTCTTCACCGATGCGATGTCGCCGGCGCTGAGCTTCTTGCGCTGCCCGATCTCGACGCCGGCCTTCTTCGGAATGATCGTGTCCTCGCCATTGGCGCTGAACGCGTTGCGCGGATAATGCATGATGGAGCCATAGTCGTAAGCGAGGAGGTCGACGCCATCCTGAATGTGCTGATTGAAATTGTGACGGGCACTCGGTAGCACCGCATCGAGCTTGACGGTCACAAACTGATTGCGATCCTTCCTGCTCTGCTCGTGCCAAAGCCCGACGGTGTGGCCGATTTCGTGAATGCAGTTGCCGGTGCTGCAGGCGCTGCCCAGGATTACCTCCTGCCGCCCGCCGCGCCGGCCAACCGAGGACGCGCAACCGCTCCCGGGACGAAACACGACGAAATCGCGATGGGCGGGATCAGCCGCGTTGCGCTTCACAAATTTGATCGGCGTGTTGTCTTGCCAGTGCTTGATGGCGTCGAGTACGCGCTGCTGGTTCGGCAGATTGGGATCGATCTCGAAGGGAATTGTGTTGTTCTTCCAGCGGAATTGGACGCCACGGATCCCGGCGCCCAAGGCTTGGGCGTCGTCCTGCAGGATGCCCGGATTGTCTTCCACCGTCTTCTTGGTGGTCTGCGCCTCGGCTACCGTTCCAAGGATGATGCATCCTTCGAACACCGCAAGACCGTCGACGGCGGTGTAGGTGACTTCCTTCCAGTTCGTGCCGAGCGGCTTGATCCAGGTCGTGTCGGTTGTATCGCTTGTCAGAAATCCATCGGTCATAACATTCTCCCATCATGAAACGGGGTCAGGCGGTAATTCGCCGAATGTGCTAGCGGGTGCAGTATCGAAACAGTTCGAGTTGCAATTCCAAAGCCGTCAACTAATAAAGGCACGGCCGCCTAGCCGTAGTAATCGCGCCATGACATCCGCACCATGCCCGGAGGCGTCTCGTCGCCGTCGCGCGCGACCGTCACCGGTGGATCATCCTCGATGAAGGCGCTGGCGCGGTTCTCCCAGTCGAACACGAAGGCGTTTTGGTAGTAGGTCGCGATTTCCTTGTTGAAGATGATCAGTCCGGCGTCCCGGTTGCGCAGCACGCCGTCGCCGGACCAGTTCGCGCTGCTGACCAGCACAATTTCACCGTCCACGATAATTCCCTTGTTGTGGATGCTGCTCTGGCTGCGGAATACCGTCTCCTTGAAGCCGGATTCCACGAGCTTTCTGATCTTGTCGCCGGCGCCGTTGCTGCCGACGATAATTCTCATGTCGAAGTTCGGGCGGTTGCTGAGCTCGGCGAGCTTCGCGAGCATGTCGGTAAATTTCTTGTCGATCTTCTTGTCGCTGAAGGTGATGTAGGAGAACTGCAGGAAGATCGATCGTTTGGCGCTCCCGATCAGCTCCATGATCCGGGCGATGTAGTTGTCCGGCGTCAGGACCGGCGCAACCTCGAACTCGCCGGGCCTGGTCGGCAGGATTTCGGGGGCGATCGGCGTCGGCGTATCGGCGACATCGTCGGCGTCGAACAATGCCTCGACCGGCACAAAGACATCAGGCAATCGGGCAGCGGCCTGCGCATCCAGCAGAACGCCGTCCTCGCCGTTCTCCGCTTCGGCCTCCGAACCATCGCGGTCGTGCTTGATGTAGCGCTCGAAGAGCTTGGCCAGTTTTTCGTCCTCGACGATGACATGCCATTCCCGGTTGCCCTTGCTGTACATTCCTTTCGCCTGGGCAGGGATTCCGATCGGGTCGATGTTCGGCTGGCTGCGCAAGCTCCAGTTTCCGCTGGACAGCCAGAATGCGCTGGAGTCCCGGACCGCGACCTTCTCGTGATAGGCGCTGGCGAAGCGGCGCGAGGCGCCGCACCGCACGATAAAGCCGTCGAGGTTGTCTTTCAGGGACCTCCTGAGCTTGGTGCGGATCTTGGTCTCCGGCTCGGTCATGCCGTCGTCCCAGGTCAGCACGACCTGGAGATCCTTGTCGCGCACCGTCTCGATGAAGCTCTTCGCGATATAGTCGGCGTTGAAGTCGTACATCGCGACGGAAAGCGTCTTTTTCGTCGCCTCGAGGAACGGCTGCAGCACCGGCCAACCGGCGTCAGGACCGATGTGGCAGACGATCGGTTTCTTGATCTTGAACTTTGCGTTGATCGGGTTTCCGGTGATCGGCTTGTAGGTGAGGCCGGAAGCCGAAGCCGCGATGCTGTCGGCGATGGGCTGATCGCTCATCAACGTCATGACCTGCCGCAGCGGGTCGGCTTGCATCACGCTGACGCGATAGGATCCGAGCTGCCGCGGCATGCGCTCTTCCGGCAGCACGCTGGTCGGCGGCTTTTTGTGGGCCACGTAGACGATGACCGCCGGCTCCTTGTGCACGGTGCCATCGATGATCGGAAAGCCGGGCTCCGCGGAAACAAATCCCTCGACCGCGGCCAATTGCGCCACGTTGGCGTCGATTACGGCCTGCACCTTGTCCTTGGTCTGTTGATCGAGGAAGCGCATCGTTCCGGTTCCCCCGCTTCAAATGAATTAGTCGCAATGGCAGTCGTGGCTTCTGTTTTCAAAAGGTGCGTACGGCAGTTGGGCGATCGGTTGCGCTGCGTGCCGCTGCCGCAGGCGGTAGCGACAAACTGCTGTATCGCCAGAGAAAAATTCGGTGGCCTGCAATCACTGTCAGCACGGAGATATACTCCGAGGTGCGATGCCTTCGGTTTCTACTTTGCCGGACCAGTGCGTACCTGTCAGTGAAGCACTTCACAAACCAGTTCAGAGGTTGCGAAGAAGGAGGACGAGCGCATCGTGTTCGATGCGTTTCCTGCGAGGGCATCGTGTGCAGATGATCGTCCCGTCCAGGTGCCGCGCCCGGTATCCGTCAATGCGTCCGCAGCAAGCGCCTGGGATGAACGCCGTCGACATAGCCCATGAACGGCGGATGGATCGAGTAGCCGATTAGTTCGCGTGCGCGCTCCGGCAATTGGCTGGCGAGATCGGCGGGGACGGCGAGTGCCATGTTCTCCAGTTGTCGCACCCAGCCGACGCAATATTGCGGCGTGATGATCAGCCGCGGCCGATCCGACCGGTTGGCGCCGCCGCGGTGCCATAACGTTCCCTTGGTGATCGCCAGCGATCCGGACGGCATGGTCAGCTTGATGGCGTCCGTTCGATTGCCTTCATCGTGCTCGGCTTCGTTGGTGAAGTGCGAAGGTTTCACCGCGCCCTCGATGTATTGTCCGTCCCAGAGATGACTTCCCGGAATGATTTCGGTGGCGCCGTTCTGCTCGGTCGTATCGTCGATCGCCCAGAACGTAGAGATGCCGAGCGCCGGACGGGGCCGCGGTATCTTGACGCTACTATCGTCGAAGTGCCACGGCTGAACCGTCTCGCCGGGATGAAGATTGATCGCGAGCATGGCCGTCAGCAGGCAGCTGTCGCCGAGCTCGGCTTCGGCAAAGGCCAGGGCGAGCGGATGGATCGCGAGCTCGGCAAACACCGGCGACTTTGCCAGCAAGGCATACACGCGGTTGGTTTTGGTGCCTTCGAAATCGTTGCGGCCGAGCAGATCGCGCGCCAGATGCGGCGCCAGCGCCGCGCGGATTTCTGCGACGCGGTCGGGCGCAAGTACGCGTTCGAAGATCAGGTAGCCATTGCGGTCGAACTCTTCCTTCAATGAGGCGAATGAGCGTCCCTTGAGCCAGGGCGAAATCTGCTCCGCTGTCGCTGCCATCGGCGCTCTCCCTTGCTGGCGCGGTCAAGCCGGGCTTGTTGGGATGCATCATACGCCACTATCGATGGCTTTCACGAGATTTCTGCGAGGCCACTGGGCGCGGAAATCATTCCCGCGGCGCGAAGGCGTAGCGGAACGTGCAGCTTGGCGCACCCTGCATCAGGGTCTGGTCGCGGCTTAGGCTGACCTCGCTGCCGCCGGCGGCAACGATATCGAAATCCGTGGCGCAGACCAGCAGCGCGCCGAGCTCCGGCTCGCCGAGCGCACGAAAGAATTCCGCAAAGCGGCAATGCGTGACGTCGAATTCCAACGCCTCCTTGTCTTGCCGGCGCATTTCCACCGTCACTTCGCGCTCGCTGACGTCGGCAAGCGCGGTGTGCATCGCCGCCCATTTGCGGCGCGCGCTGCCCTCGACGCTCGCGCCGACGTCGGCGAACAATTGCTTCGACCAGTCACGCAAGGCCTGTTTGACGATCGCGTCGGCTTTTTCCCCTCCCAGTTCAGC
Source organism: Bradyrhizobium sp. CCBAU 051011 (assembly GCF_009930815.1). Lineage (NCBI taxonomy): Bacteria > Pseudomonadati > Pseudomonadota > Alphaproteobacteria > Hyphomicrobiales > Nitrobacteraceae > Bradyrhizobium > Bradyrhizobium sp. CCBAU 051011. The sequence goes on from NZ_CP022222.1 coordinate 3,762,668, forward strand.
GCGCAACGCTCGCAACACGGGCAAAAGGACCTGGGCCTGGATCCGCGTCTTGTCGAGCAGCGATAGACGGGGATCGACCATGTAGCCGTCGAGGACATTCATCGCCGGTTCCTTCCATGTCGCGACGCACGGGCCTCTTCAACCTCGCCCCGCTTGCGGGGAGAGGTCGGATTGCGGAGCAATCCGGGTGAGGGGGTACAGGTCTCACGTCGCTCAGAACCCGCGGAAGTAGCCCCTCACCCCGACCCTCTCCCCGCAAGAGCGGGGAGAGGGAGTGGAGAGAGCTTGCGGAAATCACTCCCGCAGCTCGGTCATAAAAACCTTTTGCGCGATCTGCCAGCGGTCATCGATCTTCAGCAGCGACAGTTGATCGGTAAAGAAGCGCGGCGGGATGGCGCATTTGAGCTTGACGTAGGCCATCGTCGGACCGACGAGATCGATCGACAGTATCTCGTCGTGGCGCGCCAGGCCACGCTGCTTTGGCGACGGTCTGTTCCGCACGTTGCCGAGCCAGGTGTCGCGCGGCGTGATCGTCACTTCGCCGCCGTCGGTGACGCTGGTCAGTGCGCTGGTTGGATGAAAGGCGCTGGCAATCTTGTCGGCGTCGCCCTCGTGGAGACCGTCGAGATAGGAGTGGATCACGCCTTCGATATTTCTGACATCGTCTGTGCCGGTCATGAGGTCCGCTTTCTCCGTTTTTTTGATGAGCGTCCCGGCGACGACAAACGAAATCAATTGAGCGGTCAACGTAGAAAATCTAATGCATGATAGTCTGCTAGTCTCATGACATTCTTCGAGCCGGGGATCAGTCATCGGCTGGTATTGCAAACGCCCATTGCTGAGGGGATGACGGAGCGCCAGCAACGCGAACTCGTTTCGGCCTGCGCCGTGCCGTCGTCTCCCTCTCCCCGTTCTTCACGGGGAGAGGGCAGGGGTGAGGGGCTGTCTCCACGGGCTCGATGATGCAGCGGAGCGACCGTCATTCCGTGCGCGCTATCCAGCCGCGGCGTTGACCGCGATCGGCGGGGCGTCGCCACTCTCTTCCAGCTTTCGCGGCAACCCGGCGAAACCGCGCAGGGCTTCGGCCATCTTCGCGCGACCGCTGACGCCGGTGATCACCACGTCCACCATCATTAGCGACGAGTGGATGTGACCACGCGCCTGCAGCTGCTCGACCGGCACGCCTGCGGCAGCCAGCGCCTCGGCATATTCGATGCCTTCGTCGCGCAGCGGATCGAACTCGCAGGTTGCGACGAACGCCGGCGGCAGGTTCGCCAGATTGCCGCGCAGCGGCGATGCGCGCGGATCGGTGCGGTCGGCGGGCGAACAATAGATGTCCCAGAACCAGAACATCAGCGCGCGCGTCAGGAAATAGCCGACCGCGTTCTCGTTGTAGGAGGGGCGGTCATACCTGCAATCGGTGACCGGGCACACCAGGAGCTGGCCCGCGATCTCTGGGCCGCCGCGATCACGCGCGAGCTGGCAGGTGACGGCCGCGATGTTGGCGCCGGCGCTCCAGCCTGCGACCAGCACCGGTCCTGGCCTGCCGCCGAGTTCGGCCGCGTGCTCGGCGATCCAGCGCGTTGCCGCATAGCCGTCCTCGGCCGCGGCCGGGAAGCGATGCTCGGGCGCATGGCGATAGCCGACGCTGACGACGATCATGCCGCTGCGGCGGCAGATGTCGCGGCAGAACGGATCGTCGGATTGCTCGTCGCCCAGCACCCAGCCGCCGCCATGGAAATAGACCACGATCGGATGCGGCCCCGGCGTTGCCGGCCGATACAGGCGATACTGCAGCAGGCCATCGGCGCCGTGCACGACGCCATCGCCGACCTCGCCGACGGGACGGCCGGGAGGACGGGCCTTGTTAAATTCGGCGAGGAAGTCGCGCGCGCCCTGCGAGCCGAGCGACTCGATTTGCGGCAGGTTCATCTCCGCCAGCATGCCCAGCACCAGCCGCACATCCGGCTGCAGGCGGACCACTTCGCCGTCGTTGCACTGCTCGGCAACATCAGGCCCGGTCAATTTGAAGCCGAGCATGCCGCGGCCGACGACCTCGTTGCAGATGCTGCGATAGGGGCCGACGCCGCCAGTATAGGGCATCACGCCCTGCGCCTTGCCGGGCACGTTGGCGCCCGTGTACCAGGTGTTGGCGAGCCGATGCAGCGTCAGCGTCGAACAATCCGCCATGTGCTGCGCCCAGCCGGCTTGTGCGGTCTCCGTCGCGTCGATCGTTGTGAAGCCGGCCTCGCGCATCGCTGCCAGCCGGTCGACCACCCAGTCGACATGCTGTTCGATCGATACCGCCATGTTCGACAGTACCGACGGGCTGCCCGGGCCCGTGATCAGGAACAGATTGGGGAAGCCGGAGACGGTGAGGCCGAGATAGGTCTGCGGGCCGTTGGCCCAGACGTCGGACAACGATTTGCCGTCGCGGCCGGTGATCGGATGCACCGCCGTGATGGCGCCGGTCATGGCGTCGAAGCCGGTGGCGAACACGATCACATCGACGTCGAACGCGCGTTTGTCGGTCGTGATGCCGGACGCCGTGATCTGTGTGATCGGCTCCTGCCGCAGGTTCACCAGCGTGACATTGGGGCGATTGTAGGTGGCGTAGTAGTTGGTATCGAGGCACGGACGCTTGGCGCCGAACGGGTGGTCGTACGGCGTCAACGCTTCGGCCGTCTCCGGATCCTTCACAACCGCGCGGATCTTCTCGCGGATCAGATCGGCGAGCAGCCTATTGCCATCGACGTCGACGCCCTGGTCGGCCCAGAGCTGGGTCAGGATGTGGACGAGATCGCCGGCGGCCCACGCCTGCTCGAAGCGCTCGCGGCGTTCGGCGTCGCTCAACTGCCAGCTCACCGCCATCTGTTGCGGGTAGGGGACGCCCGCGAGCGACCAGCGCGCCTGCTCGCGATAGGTAGCGCGGTCGGTTTCGAAGTAGGTCTTGCGATCGTCGGGCTGCGGACCGTTATGCGCGGGCAGCGCGAAATTCGGCGTGCGCTGGAACACGGTGAGATGCGCCGCTTGCTCGGCGAGCAGCGGGATCGACTGGATGCCAGATGAGCCCGTGCCGATGACGGCGATGCGCTTGCCGGCGAGCTTGACCTCGTCATGCGGCCAGCGGCCGGTGAAATAGACCTCGCCCTTGAAGTCCTTGACGCCGTCGATCTCCGGCGGCTTCGGCGCGGAGAGGCAACCGGTCGCCATGATGTAATAGCGGCAGGAAACGCTCGCGCCGTTGCTCGTCGTGAGCCGCCAGCGCTCCGCAGTCTGGTCCCAATTCGCCGCGGTGACCTTGGTGCCGAAGCGGATATCGCGCCGCAGGTCGTAGCGGTCGGCGACGAAGCCGAGATAGCGGAGTATTTCGGGCTGGGTTGCGTACTTCTCCGACCATTGCCACGCGCTGTCCAGATCGGGATCGAATGTGTAGCTGTAGTCGATGGTCTGGATGTCGCAGCGTGCGCCGGGATAGCGGTTCCAGTACCAGGTGCCGCCGACATCGCCGGCTTCCTCGATCACAACGGCGGAGAAGCCGGCCCTGCGCAAGCGATGCAGGAGATAAAGGCCGGCAAACCCGGCGCCGACGACGGCGACATCGACTTGCTGTGTCGTGCCGCTGTCCGCTTCAGAAGAACGTGCCGCAACCGCTGCGTCTGGCATGCCACTCCTCCCGTATGTTTTATTTTGGAGGAGGCTACGCCCACGGATTCAGTTTGTCATCAGGGCAAATGCAATCATTGGATGTTCGACAGGGCCTCAACGGCAGCAAGAAGTTCAGTTCGCGTAGAGGCCTTCGACGATCGGCAATCGCGCGGCGCGGACTGCCGGAAACAGTCCACCGATCAGGCCGACGATCAGCGCAAGCGCGACGCCTTCACCGATCAGCCAGGGACTTAGCTTGAAGTCGAATACCACCTGGGTGAAGTTGCCGCCGAGCGTCGAGGCGGTGACGCCATCGAAGATCAGATAGGTCGCAGCAGCACCTAGCAGGCCGCCGATGGCGGCGAGCAACAGCGACTCGGCCAGCGTGCCGACGAAGGCGGGAAAGCCGCCGAAGCCGATGGCGCGCAGCGTCGCGATTTCCGTGGCACGTGATGCCACCGACGAATACATCGTGTTGAGCGCGCCTGCGATCGCCCCGAGCGCCATCGCGATCGCCAGCGGCCAGCCGAGCTTCTGGATCAGATCGGTGGTTTGCGAGGCCTGCTCGGCGAAGTAGCTGGCTTCGGATTTGACGTCGAGCTTCAGCCGCGGATCGGTGTCGCTATGGTTCTTGAGATCGCTCAGCGCGGCGGGGCTGGTGAGGCGCGCGCGCACGGTCTGGACGATGTTGTTGCGGTTGAACAGGCTCTGCACCACATTGAGATCGGCCCAGATCTCGGATTCGAACACGCTGCCGCCGGCCTCGAATACGCCGACGACGTTCCAGCGCGTGGAGCCGAACGACACGGTAGAGCCGATGTCGAATCCCTCGAACTCCCGCAGCAACGCCTTGCCGACCACTACCTCATTGCTGCCGCGATTGAACATGCGGCCTGCGGTGATGGTAACGCCCTTGCGCAATTCGCTGCCCTGTTCGCCGATGCCGCGCAGCGGCAGATTGGCCTTAGTCTTGGTCGAACGCTTGATGCCGTCGACCACGAGATAGAGTTCCGGCGAGATCAGGGGCTTGCCATCACTGCCGCGGGCGATGCCGGGACCGTCCTCGATCAGCCGCACCTGGTCGCGGCTCACCGTGCTGTTAATCTCGGCCTGCGAGCCGGCCCGCAGCACGATCGCAATGTCATCGGCGCCGGAGCCTGCGATGGTGCGCTGGAAGCCATTGGCCATCGCCAGGAATGCCAGCAGCACGATCACCACCAACGCGATCGCGATCACCGTCGAGAGCGAGAGCCAGCGCCGCTGCGAAATGCTCTTGAGATTGATGGCGGTGACCGCCGCGACTTGAAGCCAAAGCGAACGCATGCCTATCCCCGTCCGAGCGCGGTTGCAATCTTGAGCCGCATGGCGTTGAGCGCCGGGATGATCCCCGTGATCAGCCCAAGCGCGATCATCAGTGCCAGCCCTTGCAGCGCTATGGTTGGCGATACCGCAAAGGCGGGCGCGATGTTGGAAAGGCTGGTGCGGAGCGCCATGGCGATCAGCGCCGCAATTGCGAGGCCAGGAATGCCGCCGAGCAGCGCCAGCAATACGGATTCGCCGAGCACCATCGTTAGGATCCGCGGACCCGAAAAGCCGAGTGTCTTCAGCACGCCGATCTCGCGAGTGCGCTCCCGGATCGACAGCGCCATGGTATTGCCGACGATCATCAGGATGGTGACGAAAGCCGCGCCAACCACCAGCAATACGATCAGCGCGATGTTGCCGAACTGGGCCGCGAACGCTTTGCCGAACGCCTTTTCGGTGTCGGTCGAGGTCTCGGCGGTGGAATTGGCGAACATCGCGTCGATCGCCTTTGCCACGCGATCGTTGTTTTCGGGCGAGGTGGTCTGAAGGATCATCCAGCCGATAGTGTCCTTGCCGAAACTGCGGGTCTCGTCGAAATAGGGGTACTGAAACAGCAGGAAATTGGTGTCGACGTGGTCGGCCTTGCCCTTGAGGATGCCGGCAATCGTGAGATCCCAGGTGTGTCCGCCGCTCTTCTGACTGAAGATGTTGCTATTAAGAGGGATGCGGTCGCCGATCTTCCAGCCCCACTTTTGCGCCAGGCTTTCGCCGACCACCGCGCTGCCGCGGTCACGCATGAAGGCCTGAAGCTGCTCGGGCGCAACCTCGAATTCGCTGCGGTACACATCGAAATAGGTATTCGGCTCGATCGCGAGCGCCATGATGAAGTTCTTCGGGTCCTGATAATAGCCGCCGAACCAGTTGGCGAAGGTCACCTGCCGCACTCCTTCCACCGCGCGCACGCGATTGAAGTAGGCGATCGGCATCGGTTGAGTGAAGTTGATCTTGTTGACGGTGATCATCCTATCAGCGGCGGCGGCATCCTCGCCAGCCGTGAAGGCGCGGTAGAATCCGGCGAGCACGCCGAAGATCATGAAGGCGATCAGGATCGACACGATCATCAGGCTGGCGCGCAATTTGCGGCGGAACAGGTTTTTTCGGACCAGGTCGAAGTCGTTCACGCGGCAAGCTCCCGTTCGACGAAACGGCCCTTGTCGAGATGCAGGACGCGCTTGGCGTAGTTGGCCGCCGCCGGGTCGTGGGTGACCATGACGATGGTCTTGCCGAGCTCGCCATTGAGCAGTTGCAGGATCGACAGGATTTCGTCGGCGGACTGACGGTCGAGGTCGCCGGTCGGCTCGTCGCACAACAGCAGGTTTGGATCGGAGACGATGGCGCGGGCAATCGCCACACGCTGCTGCTGGCCGCCCGACATTTCGCGCGGACGGTGTTTTGTGCGATCGGCGAGCCCGACCACGGAAAGCGCGGTTTGAACACGCTCCGCGCGTTCCTTGCTGCGCAATTTCGTCAGCAGCAGCGGCAGCTCCACGTTCTGCGCCGCGGTCAGCATCGGCATCAGATTATAGAACTGGAAGATGAAGCCGATATTGGCGGCGCGCCAGGCCGCCAGCTCGCCCTCGGAGAGACCGTCGATGCGGTGGTCCGCAACCGCAATCTCGCCGGCGTCGGCGCGGTCGATGCCGCCCAGCAAGTTGAGCAGCGTGGTCTTGCCCGAACCGGACGGCCCCATGACGGCAATGAAATCGCCGCGGGGAATCGCAAGGTCGAGGTGATCGAAGATCGAGATCGTTTCCTTGCCTTTGGTGAAACGCTTAGCTACGCCGGTAAGGCGAACCATCGGATGCTCGGCTGTCACGCTTGTCTCCCTTGAGGATTCCGGCTGGAAGCTATTTCGCTGCGGTGGCTTCGGTGGCGCCCTTTGCCTTGGCGTCAGCCAGGAAGTTCACCTTCACCGCCATGTCAGGCAGAATGCGCGGGTCCTTCTTGTCGAAGCGGATGCGCACCTTCACCGTGGCCTTCTCGCGGTTCGCGGTCGGCACGATGGCAATTACCGAGGCGGGAATGGTCCAGTCCGGATAGGCATCCAGCATCGCGTTCACGGCGCCTCCGGGGGCGACCCGGCCGATGAAGGCCTCGTTGACGTCGACCTCGATTTCGATCGAATCCATGTCGACGATGGTGCAGATGCCGGTGCGTGTGTAGCCGCCGACCGACATCGGCGAAATCATCTCGCCCGGCTGCGCGCTACGGTCGATGACGACGCCGGCAAACGGCGCCCGGATCTTATGCTTGTCGAGCATCGAGGCGCTGCGCTTCGCGTCGATCTTGGCAGTTTCGAATTGCGATTGCGCCTGGCGCAATTGCGCGCTGAGCACACCGACCCGGGCCTGCGCCTTGGTCAGATCGGCTTCGGTGGCAAAATTCTTTTGCGACAATGTTTGGACGCGCGTCATGATCCGGGTCGCGTCCTCCAGATCGGCGGTGATCGCGGCGATCGCGGCATCAGCCGTCTCAACGCGCGAGCGGGCCAACTCATAATCCCTTTCGGCAAGCACGCTATCGAGCCGCGCGACGATCTGACCCTCGGTCACCGTCATGCCTTCGTCGATGAAGACCTCGACCACCTTGCCGGTGATCTCGGCCGCCACCGTCGCCTTGCGGCGCGCCACTACATAGCCGGAGGCCGCCAGGCTGCCGGCCGCCTTGTTATTCGTTGCCGGTTGCTGAGGTTGCGGCTGCTGCGCTGTCTGCGGCTGCGCGGCGGGCTGCTGTGCGGTCTGCGACGCAGTCTCTTTGGGCGGGTCTTGCCGGCTGAACTCGAACGCGCCAAAGGCGGCGAATGCGACGACGCATGCGACAATCGCCGCGGAGATCGGCAACCAGTGGCGATTGGACCGTTCCGGCTTGTTGGCGCTGCGATCGATCGAAAGCGATCTCAGCAATTTGCTCTTGTCTTCGGTCATCGTTCATTTCCATCCGGCTGCTCGCTGCAACTTCCGCGCGGGCAGCGTCATTCTCGCGCTGGTGGTCTCACTCACAGCCGGTTCATGTCTCGCCAAAGAAGGGGGCAGGCCTCAAGCTTTCCGTAAGGCGGCGACCCCGGCTCGGTTGTAATCCCGTTGAGCTCTCGCGAGCGCCGGGCGGCGCCCGTTTTTCGACGAGGCGAGTTACAGGAATTTAAAGCCTAATGGCGACGGAGGCAATTCCTGAAACCAGCACGAGTTGTACGATCGGTGTTGCCAGTTGTGGCCATGAGTATCGAGGATCCGTCGCGCAGACGCCTGTCGATCCCCGAATACGCTCAAAACTCGGCAAAATCTTGCAGCGGGAACCAGTTGCTGAAATCGGCAGTCGATGGCGAAATGTCGCGGTCAGCCGATCTCGATCGCCACCTTCCCGAAATGCGCGCCGCTCTCCATATGAGCAAACGCCTGTTTCGCCTGGTCGAACGTAAAGGTCCTGTCGACCACCGGCTTCATGCGACTTGTCGCGATGCCATCCACCATCGCCTGGAGGTCTTCGACCGATCCGACGGTGACACCCTGCAGCCGCTGCTGCTGCATGACCATCAACGGCAACCGCGAGTCGGACGACGGCGGCCCGGCGAGCACGCCGATGAAGGCGATGGTGCCGCCGATCCTGGTCGCCCGGATCGATTCGTTCAGCGTACCGACCCCGCCTACCTCCACGACGAGGTCGACGCCGTGGCCGCTCCACTCGCGGGCTTTCTTTCCCCAGTCGGGCGTCGCCTTGTAGTTCAAAGTGAAGTCTGCGCCGAGCGTCTTCAAACGCTCGATCTTGGCGTCGCTGGAGGAAGTTGCGATGACACGCGCGCCGCACATTTTGGCAAACTGAATGGCGAAGAGGGATACCCCGCCGGTGCCCTGTGTCAGAACGAGCTGACCGGGTCTTATCCCGCCGAGCTTGACGACCGCGCTCCAGGCCGTGACGCCGGCGCAGGGGAGAGCGGCGGCTTCGATGTCGCTGAGATGCTCCGGCGTTCTGACCAGCGCATGCTTCGGAAAGATCCGATACTGCGTGAGGACGCCGTCCACCGAGCCGCCGAGTGCAGCGCGCATCTTGGCTTCGCTCGGTTCGCCGCTGATCCAGCTTTCGAAGAAGCTGCCGATGACGCGGTCACCGGGCGCGAATTCCCGCACGCCCGGGCCGACCTGCTCGACGACGCCGGCACCGTCTGATAGCGGCACAAGCGGAAATTTCTGGCGCGAGCCATAGCCGCCCTTGACGGTGATGAGATCGCGATAGTTCAGCGTTGCCGCTTTGATCCGGACGAGCACCTGGCCTTCGCCGGGCTCAGGCACAGGCTTGTCGACGAGGGCAAGTCCATCGATTCCGTTCGGTCCCTGCAGCTCATAGCACTTCAACGGAAATCTCCTTCGGCACGCTCCAGTAAGCGCAATATTGCCGCAAATGTTCCGGTTCCGCCAAGCCAGCGCGTCAGAATCGCGCAGCCATCTCGGCCAGCCGGCGATGCGCAGCTTCGCGTGCGGTGCGGATCGGCTCGGCTGGCCCGGTGGTCGGTCCGATCGGCACAAAGCGCACGTCGCTGACGCCGATGAAGCGCAGCGCCTCGCGCAGGTATGGCGTCGCCATGTCGATGCGGCCGCGATTCATGCCGGTGACGAAGTCGCTGCCGCTGGCAAGGATGACGACCGTCGGCCGGTCCTTGAACAGCGGCAGATACCCTTGCGCCGGATCGTAGCGGAACGCCAGCCCGGGCTGCGTGATGACGTCGATCCATTGTTTCAGCTTGTAGGGAATACCAAAATTCCACATCGGCGTCGAAATCAGCACGCGATCGGCAAGCGCGAAGCGGATCGCGATGCGCTCGGCGACCGCAAAGGCATCGCGCTGCGAATCCGTGAAAGGCCGCCCGTTGATGCGGGCATATTTGGCCTCCAGGACATAACCCTCGAATTCCGGCAGGTGATCGCGCCACAGGTTCATCGCGTCGAGGTCCCAGTCCGGCCGTGCCTGGCGGAAGCGGTCGATAAAGATCCGCGCACCGGCGGTGGATTCCGAGTCCGCGCGCGGCGAGCAGCTCAGGTGAAAGAGTTTTGGCATGGCCGGGGCCCGCTCATCCCAATCCCCTGATGACCGCATCGGCGTTGGTGACGACGGCGACGTTCTGCATGGCGAAGTTAATCGAGGCGCTGTGCCATTCCGCATTCATGGTCGAGCAGCAGTCTTCGGGCACGATCATGAAATAGCCCTTGTCCGCGCCGGTGCGGGCGGTGTGCTCGATCGACATGTTGGTCCAGGCGCCGGTGTTGATGATCATGTCGCGGCCGGTCGCCTTGAGGATGGTCTCCAGGCGGGTGCCTTCCCAGGCGCTCATCCGCATCTTCTCGACGATAAAATCGCCGGCGCGCGGCTCAAGCCCCGGAACGGGAGCCGCGCCCCAGCTTCCGCGCACCATCGCGCCGCTGTCGACCAGTCCCTCGAATAGTGGCGCATTGAGTGTAACGCCGGGGGCGCCCGGCTCGACGATGAACCAGACATGGATGATGACAACGCCGCGGGCGCGTGCCGCCTCGGAAAGGCGGCGGACATTGTCGATCACGCGCTGCTGGCGCGCGTGGCCAGGCGAGCCGGAATCCGCGAATGCGCCGCCTTCCATGATGACGTCATTCTGCAGATCCTGGATGATCATGGCGCAGCGACGCGGATCGAGTTGCATGTCGCCGCCAGTTAGCTGAGGAGGCGCGGGCGAAGCAGAGCTGGTGTCAGGACCGCTCGAAGCCCGGCCGCTCATATAAGGTTCATGGCGCGGCCCGGCTTTAACCGGGATCGCATAGACCGAGTGTGTCGCGGTCAGATAGAGCGTGCGAAAATCAGGCCCGCCCCAGGCGAGATTGGCGACGAGTTCGGGCACGCGTACCTTGCCGAGCAATTCGCCTGATGGCGAATAGACCCAGACGCCGCCTGGCGCGGTGACCCAGATATTGCCACGCTGATCGCACTTCATGCCATCGGGCAGGCCGGGTTCGAGCTCGGAACGGATGCCGCTGGCGAAGACGCGTGCATTGGACAGCGAGCCATCGGCTTCGACGTCGAAGGTGCGGATCAGTGCCTGCACGGTGTCGTTGACGTAAAGCAGGCGTTCATCGGGTGAGAAGCAGAGGCCGTTTGGCTGGTCGAACAGATGGCGGTCGACCACGAGTTTTGGCGGGCCGCCGCCGGGCGGCACGCGAAAAACGCCCTGGAAGCCGAGCTGGCGCGGCCGCTCGACGCCGTAGACCGGCATGCGGCCGTACCAGGGATCGCTGAAATAGATCGCACCACTCGAATGGACGCAGACGTCGTTCGGGCTGTTGAGTTCCTGGTTCTCGAAATGCGAGGCAATCACCTCGCGCCTTCCGTCGGGACGTTCGCGGATCAAGGATGAAGTCGCATGCTCGCAGACGATCAGATTGAGCTCGGCATCGTAGGTCATGCCGTTGCATTTGTTCGCGGGACGCTTGACCTCGACGACGCCGCGCTTGGCGTCCCATCGCCGGCGCACATCGCCGGGCATATCCGAAAACAAGAGATAATGATGCGTTGGATGCCAGATCGGTCCTTCCGTAAAATCAAAGCCGGTGCCGACCTGGCCAACGGGGGCATAGGGGTCGATCAGAGTCTCGAACTCGGGGCGCAGCGTGACGTGCGTCATCGGTCCGTCCTTCTCTCGCGTCAGGCCGGGAACCAGTTGCGCTGGGGCAGGCTCTGCACCACGGGGCCGGGCACCTGATCGTGCAGCCGGCCGACCACATTGCCGCCTTCGATTTTTGCCGGGCGGTCGTGGACCGGGAGCAGATAGCGCGAATTGCTCAGGAGTTTTTTGATTGCCGCCTTCTCCGCGCGCTTGCTGGTGCCGTGATTGCCCGTGGTGCGCGGCTCGGCATCATGAATCTCGTGGAAGGGCGTGACGATCTGGTCATTAAAATCGTAGATCACGTCGCCGCAGATGGTGGCGATGCCGTCAGCGGTATGAACGTGGATGTTCATGGAGCCTTCGGTGTGGGCGTTGGCGGCCTCGCAATAGATGCCCGGCATCAGTTCGACCGGACCGGTCACTTCGAGATCGAGGAAGCGCAGCGCGCTCTTGGTGTGCAAACGGTCGATCAGGTGCTTGATATCGGGCGCCGGATACTGCGGGTGCATCAGGCCGGAGACGGAATATTCCAGCTCCTTGCGATTGAGCACCACCGTCGTGTTCATCGGAAACAAATCGTCCTTGCCGGCGTGGTCGATATGTAGATGAGTGTGGCAGACGTAGCGGACGTCGCCCATGCGCACGCCGTGGCGCGCGAGCTGATTCTCGATCATGTTCTCGTGGAATTGCAGGCCGCGCATGCCCAGCGTTTCCATGATCTGGTTGGAGCGATAGCCGGTGTCGACCACGACCGGATAGGGGCCGCCGACGATCAGAAAGCCGAGCGTCAGGACGCGGCGGGTACGGCCGCAATCGCGGCCGAGCACGAGAAAGCTCGATTCCAGTTCGATATCCCCGTAGTCGAGGATCTTGATCTCAAGCGGCATATGTTCCCTCCCATATTCTTTTAATTGTCGATACGCGCGCCGTCATCGGTCTAGCCGGTAGACGCGCATGGCAGTCGTTCGCAGAACGGCGTCGCGCTGATCGGCGGCAAGCGAGGCCGTGGCGGCGAGAAAGGCGTCAATCAACTCGCGATAGGTCGTCCAGAGTTTTTCGATCGGAAAATTGGAGCCGAACAGGCAGCGATCGGCGCCGAAGATCGCCACCGTATCGGTGAGAATGGAGGCGATGTGCACGGGATCGTTGCGATGGATGAAGGTGCCGAGGCCGGAGAGTTTTGAGACGACGTTCGGGCAGGCGGCGAGCCGGGTCATGCCGTCAGGCCACGCCGATCGGCCCTGCGGCGAGAGGTCTTCCAGCATGCCGGCGTGCTGCAGGATGAAGGTGACATCGGGACAGGATTCGGCGAGGCCCGCAGCATCCGCCATCTGCGGCGCGAACACCTGCAGGTCGAAGCTGAAGCCATAATCGGGGAGCCGCGCGATATTGCGCCGGATTTTTGGATCGGCGCAGAGGTCCGGTCGGGCCGCAAAGCGATAGAGCGGGTTTTCGTGCCAGTGCAATTGCATGCGCACGCCGCGCACTAACGGATAGTGCGCGAGACGATCGAGCTGCGGGCGGACATCGTCGACGTTGAAATCGGCGTAGGAGACGATCGCGTGTGGCCAGCCATGATCCTTCGCGGTTTCCTGCACCCAGGCGGTTTCGTCCTCGAAGCGGTCGTTGGCCCAGTTGGTCTGCACATAGACCGAGCGGGTCACGCCGGAGCCCGCGAGATCATCGAGATATTCCTGGATCGGATAGTCGCGCCGGATCGGCTCGTAGGGGCCGAAGATGCGCGGCTGCATCGGACCAACAAGCCAGGGCAGGTCAGCCTGACGCCAGATATGATGATGGGCATCGACGATGTCGGTCACGCGGCCTTCCTTTGTCCAAGCGAGAGAACGTGTGAAACGATCGCGGCTGATGATCCGCCGTCGACCAGATCATCCACGAAATGGCGGATTGCGATCAGCGCTTCGGTCTGCGGTTGAAAACCGGGACCTGTGGCGAGCGGCGTCAGCCAGCTCAGCCGCCAGGCGCGCTGCGACAATTTTGCGACGGCATCGCGCAACGCAGAGGGATCGCCGCGCTCGAGGCCGTCGGACAGGATGACGACCGCGGCGCCGCGCGCATAGCCGCCGAACCGGGGCACCGCCAGGAACGCCTGCAGCGCATCGCCGATCCGGGTGCCGCCGTCCCAGTCGCTGACTAGATGGGCGGCGGCCGACAGCGCCTGCTCGCGCCGCTTGAGGCGGAGCGCGCGGCTGACACGGGTGAGCCGGGTGCCGAAGGTGAACACCTCGACATTGGGAGCCGCATGTACCACGGCATGCGCAAGCTTCATATTGTCGTCGGTCCGCCCCTTCATTGAACCGGAAACGTCGATCAGCAACAAAACCTTGCGCGGGCGGGTGCGCCGTTTCAGCCGGCCGAGCCGCAGCACCTCGCCGTCATTGCGCACGCTCTCACGCAAGGTGCGGCGGAGATCAGCCCAAGGGCCGCGCCGGGCGCGCATGCGCCGGTGGCCGCGCCGCCGGGGCAGACGCGTGGGCGCCTCGCGTGCAAGCCGGCGCAGGGCATCGCCGGTTTGGCTTGGCGCGAAGCGGCGTTCGACCAGCGCCTCGGCGCGGGCTGCAACAAGCCCGGATTCATTGGCCTCGTCGGCCAGCAATGTTTCGTCTTGGCCGCGGCCTTCCTCCTGCAGACGAACCACTTCTTCATCTTCCGCGCCGGCATGATCCACCGCCTCGCTGCCGAGGAAATGAAGGTCGAACAGCCGATCGTAGGTCGCGCGGCGCTCGGGAGGCGGGGCGAGTGTCGCCAGCCCGGCCTGCCGGATCGATTCCATGCTGCGCGGGCCGAGAAGCTCGATCGCTGCGAGGAACGCCGTTGTCTGTTCCGGCGCGACCGCGAAGCCGTTGACGCGCAGCAACGCGACAAAGGACACGAAGACGCCGGCGGCGCGCGGTAATCGAAATTCGTCGCTCACGCGGCAGCCTCCGCAATCAGGGCGTCGAGCCGGCCAGAGATAAAGGTGAGATCCTCCTCGTCCTTCAGCGCGACGCCAATCGAGCGCTTGAAGGCGTCCGGCCAGCGCGCGCCGCGCGCGTGCAACAGCGTGGCCGCTTCCGCCCAGTCCACGGCTTCCGCAATGCCCGGCGCCTTGCTCAGCGGCTCGCGCCGCAGCTTGCCGACGGCGGCGACGACGGCACGCGCCGTGGATTCGGCAACGCTCGATGCCCGCATCATCACAATGCGCGCCTCGCGCTCGGCGGTGGGATAATCGATCCAGTGATAGACGCAGCGGCGACGCAACGCTTCGTGCAGGTCGCGAGTGCGGTTTGAGGTCAGCACGACGACGGGGCGCTCGGCGGCGCGGACCGTGCCGCGTTCGGGGATCGAAATCTGGAAGTCGGAGAGGAATTCGAGCAGGAAGGCCTCGAATTCCTGGTCGGCGCGGTCGATTTCGTCGATCAGCAGCACGGTGGAGTCGGGCGCGCGCAACGCGGCGAGCATCGGCCGCTCGATCAGAAAAGTCTCGCCGTAGATGTCGATGCTTTCCTCGCCGGCCTGGCGGATCGCCAGCATCTGGCGCGGATAGTTCCACTCGTAGAGCGCGGCTGATGCGTCAATACCTTCATAGCATTGCAGGCGGATCAGGCGGCGGCCGAGCACGGCGGCGATCGCCTTGGCGGCTTCGGTCTTGCCGACGCCGGGCGCGCCTTCGAGCAGCAGCGGCTTGCCGAGCGCCAGCCCTAGATAGGCCGCCGTGGCCAAACCGTCGTCGGCGAGGTAATACGCCGTGCGCAAGGCTCGTTCGAGCGCCTCCGGACTATCGATGCCGACGATGTTGCCGCGTACCACCATGGAAAGACCTCAGCGCCGCGCTTGCGGCCGCGCGCCGCCCTGCGCCTTGATTGCCCGCAAGACTTTCTCCGGAGTGATCGGCAGTTCATCCATCCGCACGCCGACGGCATTGAAGATGGCGTTGGCGACCGCCGGCAGCACCGGGTTGGCGCACATTTCGCCGGGGCCCTTGGCGCCGAACGGCCCGTCGGCAGCAGGACGTTCCAGCACCGCGATATCGTGCGGGCAGATGTCGCCGGGGCCGGGCATCAGATATTCGACGAAGTCGCGCGGGCCATGCGCCGGATCGGGATAATAAGGCTCGGGTGTTTCAAACAGCGCGTGGCTTACTCCCATCCACGCACCACCGACGAGCTGTTGCTCGACGAGCCGCGGATTGAGCGCGCGACCCAGTTCATATGCGCTGTCCATGCGCACCATCGCGACCTCGCCGGTCTCGTCGTCGACCTCGACCTCGGCGACCAAGCAGGCGTGCGCGTAACAGGTGGCGGGCGACATTTCGCCGGTCTCGGGGTTCACCTCCGACAACGGCACCAGAAAAATGCCGCGTCCGGATATCGTCTTGCCCTGCTTGAACTGCGCCGCGATGGCGACGTCCTTGGTCGAGATCGAGCGGTGCGGCGCGCCCTTGACGTGGATATTGCCGCGCCCGTCGGTGTCGAGGTCGGCGGCATTGACTTCCAGTTCCTCGGCGGCGGCCTCCATCATGACGCCGCGCGCCTCCTTGGCCGCCGCCATGACAGCATTGCCGACGCGATGGGTGCCGCGCGACGCGAACGAGCCCATGCAATGCGGACCGGTGTCGGAGTCGGCGGTATCGACATAGACATCCTCGACCGGCACGCCGAGCGTTTCGGCGCAGATCTGCCGCGTCACTGATTTCATGCCCTGGCCGAGATCGATCGACGACAGCGACACCGTGAACTTGCCGCTGGGGTTGGAATGAACCAGCGCCTGGCTGGGGTCGCCGCCGAGATTCATGCCGATGGGATAGTTGATCGAGGCGATGCCGCGTCCGCGATGTTTGGCCATGGTCAGCGCCTCCTGGTGCCGAAGACGGAGGAGAAGCGGGTGGCGCCGTGAGACGACGGCGGCGCCTGCGGCCTTGGAGGAGGGGGTGGCGCGGGAGGCGGCGGCTCGTGGATCGGTGCAGGAGACGCGCGATCGTAGGTGGTCCGCTGCTGCGAGACGGCGGCGCGCTGCGGCACCGGTTCGAGCGGCGTCGGCGATATCGCCGCGCGGCTGCCGCCGCCGTCCTTGCGCGACGACATCCGCTTCACCTCCTCGCGCAGCGGCCATTTTGCTTTCTCGGCGGCGACCTGCACGCATTCGATCAATGCGGTGTTTTTCGCCTCGCGCCGGTGCGCCTTCATGTCACCGTCGCGATAGGCATTGAGGATGCGGAACTCCATCGGATCGATACCGACCAGATGCGCGAGCTTGTCCATCTGGCATTCGAGCGCAAAGTCCATCGCCGTGACACCGAAGCCGCGCATCGCGGTCGCCGGCGTCCGGTTGGTGAACACGCAGTAGACGTCGCCATGGACGTTCGGGATCGTATAGGGGCCCGGCAGGTGAGCCACGCATTTGACGACGGCGTAACTTGAGAGCCGGGTATAGGCACCGCTGTCGAAATAGGCGCGGATCTTGCGGGCGACGATGCGGCCGTCGCGCATCACGCCGTCCTTGATGTAGATGCGCTCGGCGCCGCGCGGGGAGCCGAATTGCATCTCCTCCTCGCGGCCGAGTTGATAGCGCACCGGACGCCCGGTCAGCATCGCGCCGAGAATGGCGAGCGGCTCGGTTAGCGTATCGACCTTGCCACCAAAACCGCCGCCGACGGTGCCGCCGATGAAATGGAAGGTGTTGGAGGGGACGTCGAGGATTTTTGCGCAGGTATCGAGCGAGAAGAATAGTGCCTGTGTTGAGGTATACACGACGTAGCGTCCATTGGTGTCGGGCGCTGCGATCGAGCCATTGGTTTCGGTCGGCGCATGCTCGATCGGCGACATCTGATAGCGCTGTTCGAGCACATGGTCGGCTTCCGCAAAACCGCGCTCGACATCGCCGAAGCGCAGCTTCTGATGGTCGTAGACATCGTGATAGACGAAGGTGTTCCTGGGATAGGTTTCGTTGACGACGGGCGCGCCGGATTTCAAGGCGTCCTCGACGTCGAACACGGCGGGTAGCGGTTCATAGTCGACACGCACTTTTGCGATGGCCTCATAGGCCTCACGCGGGCTGTCGGCAACGACAGCGACGATCGGCTCGCCCTTGTAGCGCACCTTGTCGACGGCGAGCGACGGCTCGTCGTCCTTGCCGAAGTTGATCAGGCTTAGCAGGGTGTTGAGATTGACCGGCACGTCGGCACCCCGGATGATGCGCCGCACGCCGGGCGACCGTTCCGCTTCCATCGTGTCGATGCGGCGCAGGCGGGCATGCGCATGCGGGCTGCGCAGTACCTTCAGATGCAGCATGCCCTGCAGCTTGTGATCGTCAAAATAGGTCGAGGTGCCCGTGACATGGCCGAGCATGTCCTGGCGCTGCGTGCCCTTTCCGATCTCTTTCAAATTATCATCGCGCTCGTCGGCGAAGATGTCCTTGCGCAGTTCCAGCATGGTCGTTCCCTCTAGGCGCGGGCGCGTCCGCTCGTGGCGGCGGCGAGGACGGCGTTGATGATCGGCTCGTAGCCGGTGCAGCGGCAGATGTTGCCCGAGATCGCCTCGATGACCTCAGCGCGGGTCGGCGAAGGGTTGCGGTCGAGCAGCGCTTTCGCCGCCATCAGCATGCCGGGCGTGCAGTAGCCGCACTGCGCCGCGAACTGCTCCATGAAGGCACGCTGCAGCGGATGCAGGTTGGGTCCATCCTTCAGCCCGTCGAGCGTTTCGATCGAGCGGCCGTTCACGGTTTCCGCCAGCGTCAGGCAGGATAGATGCAGTTCGCCGTCGATCAGCACGCTGCAGGCGCCGCAGCCGCCCTGGCCGCAGCCGAATTTCGGCGTCATGTCGCCGATCAATTCGCGCAGCGCGACCAGGAGATTGACGCCACCGTCGACGAACAAGGCGACGTCGCGGCCATTGTGACGAAACTGGAGCGGGGTCTTGGTCATGATTGCTTACTCCAGGCCCGACAGCAGGCGGCGAAGATGAACGCCGACGATCTCGCGGCGATACCAGGCGCTGCCAAGGGCGTTGTCTGCGGGCGATACGCTCTCTGTTGCGGCCGCGGCGGCAGCGCTGATTGCGGAATCGTCAAGCGAGCGTCCTTCCAGGGCGCGCTCGGAGGCTCTGGCGCGAATTTGCGTCGCGGCCATCGAGCCGAGGGCGATGCGGGCGCCTGAAATTCGGCCGCCGCTCAACGGCAGGTGCGCCGCCAGCGTGATCACCGAGCCGCCCTTCGGCTTGATGCGGGCGATCTTACGATAACGGAAGGCCTCAGTGCTCGCTGGTCTCTGACAGGAAACCGCCAGCACCAGCGCGCCGCTTTGGCGTTCGCGGGATTGCAAAAATTCCTCGATCGGCATGTCGCGGGCGCCCAGGCCGCCCTGCACCGACACGGCGGCGTCGAGCGCGAGCAGCGCGACGGTGAAGTCGCCATAGGGGGTGGGCGCGAACAGATTGCCGCCCACCGTGCCCATATTGCGCACGGCCGGCCCGCCGATCGAACGCGCAGGCGCGTGCAGAAAGGCAAGATCGCGCTCGGCCAGAATTCTTGCGAAGGTGACGCCGGCGCCGAGCGTGACCCGCGAGCTGGCCACGTCGATGCGGGACAGCGCCTGATCGGTCGCACGCACGACGGTCGAGATCGAGACGTCGCCTTCGTTGAGCGCGCGCATGACCAGCGTGCCGCCGCCGAGATAGCGCGCGCTACGGTCGGACGACAATGCTGAGGCCGCCTCGCCGAAGCTTGCAAATGTCTTCACCGTGACGGGCATCGTGGCTCCTCCGCTTTCATGCGGCCTCCTTCAGATGCCGGCGAATGGCGTCGAAGCCGGCTTGATAGATCTGTTCCGCGACCATCTGCGTCAGCCGCTCGGCATCCGCAGGCCGCGTGGTGAACCTGGATTCCCAGTGCCAGAAGGTGCGGTCGCCGTCGGTGACCGGCAGCAGGCGGACATGGGCGACATAGTTGAACATCGGGATCGGCGTATCGAGCAGGCAATAGCTGAAGGTCTGTTCGAGGTCCGACAGCGCCAGCAATTGCTCGCGCAGCTCCGAGCCATCCTGCAGCTTGAAGCGCCTGACACAGCCGATCTTGTCGGAGGCCTGCGCGCGCTCGATCGTGCTGGTCGCCACCGCCGGATGCCAGCGGTCGTGGCCGTTGAAATCGCGCAGCACGTTCCAGACCGCGCCGGTCGGCGCGTCGAGGATCGTGCTTTTGACGATATGCGGCACGCTAGCCTCCGAAGGCGCGCTTCAGCGCGTCGAATCCGCCCTGGAACACGCCCAAGCCGATATTGTTGACGAGTTCGTTCTCCCGCTCCGGCGCGCAGTCGAACTCGGCGGTCCATTCGAGAAAGGTCTGGTCGCCGTCGGTCACCGGCGTCAGCCGCAAGGTAGCGACGTAGTTCTCCACCCCCATCGGCGATTCCAGAATGGAGTAGGTGCAGAACATGTCGTAGTCCGAGAGCCCGAGCAGCTTTTCGCGAATGCGATCGCCGTTGCGCAGGCGAAAATCGCGCACGCAGCCGATCTTGTCGGCGGGCTCCCCGCCCTCGATGCGGCTCTCCGCGATCGCGGGATGCCAGTTGGGCATCCCGTTGAAATCACGCACGCGCGCCCAGACGCGGTCGTTGCGTGCGTTGACGACGGTGGAGACGTAGACGCGGGCCATGGCGTGTTCTTACCCTTTCTTGCGCGGTCCGCGTTCGGCGGCCGGCGCGCCGGTGGCGTCGGGGGCTGGGGGTGCATCGGGCTTGCTCGGGCCGGCCTTGCGCGCCGATTCCTTGATGCCCTGCATGTCGCGCGCTTCGCGAATGAGGCCGGGCATCTTGGCGAGGCTGCCGCCCTCGACGCCGATGTCGGAGAGAATCGAGTCGATCAGCGGCGCCTGCACGCGATAACGCAGCGCCGAGTCGATCACCTCGTCGGTGGCGCTGCGGCCGCCACCACCGCCCGTGCCATTGCCGTTCAGGCCGTCGACACTGAGAATCCGGATGCCCTCGATCTTTTCCATCGGTTTGACGCTCTCGCGCACGATGCCCTCGATGCGGTCGAGCAGCTTGCGGCGGAACAGCGAGTAGCGCGCCTGGTCGGTGAGCACGTTTTCGGCTTCGTTGAGCAGCCGTTGCGCCTCGGCCTCGACGGCGGCGCGCACGCGCTCGGCTTCGGCCGCGATCCTTGTTTCCTCGGCTTGCTTCTCTGCAAGCAGCACCTCGATGGTCTTGCGCCGCTTGGCGATCTCGCTTTCGCGGGCGGTGACGACGCGCTCGGCCGCCTCGGTCGCCCCCACGCGTGCATCCTCGGCTGCCACCTTGGCGGCGGATTCCTCCAGCGACTTCTGATAGAGGGCGATCGCCTTTTCCATCAGCGCCGTTTCGACTTCCTTCTCGCGATCGACTTCCAGTTTGCGCAGGTCGCGCTCGCGGCCGATGCGCGCTTCGTCGAGGCCACGGTCAGAGGCGATGCGGGCGCGCTCGACTTCCTCGCGGGAGGCGATCTCGGCTTCCTGCAGCGCCTGGACGCGGGCGACTTCGAGCTGTTCGATCGCGCGCCGGCGGGAAAGCCGGGCCGCTTCGAGCGCCTGTTCGCGCGAGACATCTGTTGTCTCGACTTCCTTGCGCGCGATGATCTCGGCCTGCTTGACCTGACGGTCGGCGTCGATCCGCTCGGAGCGCTTGGCAGCGAGCGCAATCACGCGCTCCTCGTCGGCGATCTCAACCGCTCTCTTCTGGTCGATATTGAGCACCTCGCGCGTCCTGGACGAGGCGATACGCTCGGCCTCCAGCGCCAGTTCGACCTCGACGCGCCGCCGTTCGATCGCATCGCGCCGCTTGAGTTCGGCGGTCTCAATGGATTCGGTGCGCTCGATCTCCAGTCCCCGTGTTTCCTTCTCGGCCCGGATGCGCTGGGCGGCGATTACCTTCTCCTGGGCAATGCGCGCGGCCTCGATGGCTTCGCGCGAGGCGATGTCAGCTTCCTCGATCGTGCGGTTGCGCGCGATTTCGAGCGAGCGAACACGCTCTTCCTGGGCAATACGTGAGGCTTCCGTTGCCTCGCGCGCGGTGATCCCTGCGACTTCCAGCGCCTGGTTGCGTTCGATTTCCAGCTTGCGGGTGGAGTGCTCGGCGCCGATCCGCTCCGCGGCCAGCGTCCGCTCTCGCGCAATCCGTGCCGCTTCCACCGCCTTCTGCGCCTCGATCTCTGCTTCCTGAATGATGCGAACCTGCGCAATCTCCAGCGAGCGGGTGCGCTCATCGGAGGCGATGCGCTCGACGTTGACGATCGTGGTCTGGGCGATGCGCGCCTTCTCGGTCGCCTCGC
Source organism: Bradyrhizobium sp. CCBAU 051011 (assembly GCF_009930815.1). NCBI lineage: Bacteria > Pseudomonadati > Pseudomonadota > Alphaproteobacteria > Hyphomicrobiales > Nitrobacteraceae > Bradyrhizobium > Bradyrhizobium sp. CCBAU 051011. The sequence goes on from NZ_CP022222.1 coordinate 3,784,595, forward strand.
GCGCCGCGATTTCGGCTTCCTCGACCGCGCGGGTGCGTTCGATCTCGCGCCTGCGGGTTTCCTCCTCATTGGCGATCCGCGCGTCGGTGATGACGCGATCCTGCTGGATGCGCGCCTTCTCGACGGCTTCGCGTGCGGTGATCTCGGCTTCCTCGACCGATCGCGTGCGTTCGATGTCACGTTGCCGAACCTCGCGCTCGGAGGCGATGCGGGCGGTATCGACCGCGCGCTGGTTGGCAATTTTGGCCTTTTCGATTTCCTCGCGCGCGAGTAGTTCCTTTTCCTCGACTGCGCGCGTCCGCTCGATCTCGCGGTGTCTTGTTTCCCGCTCGGAGGCGATGCGGGCTTCGGCGATCGCAAGCTCGTTGGCGATGCGGGCCTTCTCGATCGCCTCGCGGGCGGAAATCTGCGCCTGTTCGGCCTCGGTCTCGCGCAATGCGCGTTCGCGCGCCACTTCCGTGCGCTGCAGCGCGCGGCGCATCTCGATGTCACGTTCCTGTTCGAGGCGGGCGGTCTCGCTTTCGCGCTCGATCTCCAGTGCCTGCCGTTCGGCTTCGAGGTTGCGGGAGCGGATCTTGATCATCGAATCCTGTTCGATGTCGTTGCGCAGCTTGCGCCTGGCCTCGATGTCCTCCATCAGGCGGGTCAGACCCTCGGCGTCGAACCGGTTCGACGGATTGAAATATTCCAGGTCGGTCTGGTCGAGGTCGGTGATGGCGACGGATTCGAGCTCAAGTCCATTCTGGGCCAGCGCCTCGGCGGCGGCGGCCTTGACGCGGGCGACATATTCGCCGCGTTGCTCGTGCATCTGCTCCATGGTCATTTCCGCGGCGACCGAGCGGATTGCCGAAACGAATTTACCGGACAGCAAAGCGTGCAACTGCTCGGGTTCGAGCGTGCGCCTTCCGAGCGTGGCCGCGGCAATCGCGACCGCCTCGCGGGTCGGCTGCACCCGCACATAGAAATCGGCCTCGATGTCGATGCGCATGCGGTCGCGGGTGATGACGGCGTCATGCTTGGACCGCACGATGCCCATCGGCAGCACGTTCATGTTGACGGGCGTATAGTCGTGAATGAACGGCAGCACGAAGGCGCCGCCGTTGATCACGACGCGTTCGCCCAACAGACCGGTGCGGACGAAGGACACCTCCTTCGACGAACGGTGGTAGAGCCAGTTCACGATATAGACGACGATGGCGATCACGACGATCGCAACAATCAGCCAGAGGATCAACTCGCCAACCAGAGTCCCCGACATCTTCTCCTCCCTTTGGTCTCGGCGTTATCGCGCGCCGATCGCCTTGAATTTACGAACCTGTTCCGTGAGCGCCCGCTCCACCGGCAGGCGCTCCATCGAGGAGGCACCGTAGAAGCCGTGGCACTTGCGCGTGTGTTTCATGATGAAGTCGGCATCATCTGGCTCGGCGATGGGGCCGCCATGGGCCAGCACGAGTATGTCCGGATTGACGCTGAGCGCCGCCGATGCCCAGGTGTCGATCTGTTCCGGACAGTCTTCGAGCTTCGGCGCGGTGTGCGCCCCGATCGCGCCGCCGGTGGTCAGGCCGAGATGGCAGACGATGATGTCGGCGCCCGCGATCGCCATCGCGGTCGCCTGGCTCTCGCTGAACACATAGGGTGTGGTCAGCATGTCCTTGTCGCGCGCCTTGGCGATCATGTCGATCTCCAGCGCGTACGACATGCCGGTCTCTTCGAGATTGGCGCGAAACACGCCGTCAATCAGCCCGACGGTCGGAAAGTTCTGCACGCCGGCAAAGCCCAGCGCCTTGAGCTGATCGAGGAAGGTATCCATGTCGCGGAACGGGTCCGTGCCGTTGACGCCGGCCAGCACTGGCGTCCTGGTCACGACCGGGAGCACCTCGCCGGCCATCTCCACCACGATGGCATTGGCGTCGCCGTAAGGCATCAGGCCGGCGAGAGAGCCGCGTCCGGCCATGCGGTAGCGACCGGAATTGTAGATGACGATCAGGTCGACGCCGCCGGCCTCCTCGCATTTGGCTGATAGCCCCGTGCCGGCGCCGCCGCCGACGATCGGCTCGCCCTTGGCGGCCATGGTGCGGAACTTCTTCAGGATGGCTGAACGTTCGAATTTCGCCATGGTCACCTCGCGACTTTCCGACGTGTCCCCGGGCGTCCGACCAGAGGGCGGAGCGCGTTGACGATGGCGGATGCAAATTCGGGCTCGTTGATGTGGCGCTTGATGCGGATGAGCTGGCGGTTGCCGGTCTGGCGTACGCTGCGTTCCAGCGCGGTAAACAGCGCCGCATCCGCCTCCGGATCCCAGAACGGCTGGCCCGGTGCATCGAGTGCGGAGACGCCGCCTTCGGGGAGAAAGAAACGTACCGGCCCGTCCATGCGGTTGAGCTTGTCGCCGATCCAGCGCCCCATCCGGTCGTTCTCTTCCGGCGTGGTGCGCATCAAGGTCACCTGCGGATTGTGAACGTGGAATTTGCGCTGGCGATAGCGATCGGGAATGGTGTCGGGCCCGCCGAAATTGACCATGTCGAGCGCGCCGACCGAGCCGATGAAGGGCAGGCGGCTGCGGATGATCGCACCAAAGCGGTCGTCGGTGGCGGGGAATACGCCGCCCATCAGGAGATCGCAGACTTCCGTCGTCGTGAGATCGACGACGGCGGCGAGCATTCCGGAATCGACCAGCTTCTCCATCGAGCGGCCGCCGACGCCGGTGGCGTGGAAGACGAGGCATTCGAAATCGTTGCGCAGGTCGGCCGCGATCTTCTGCACGGCCGGCGTCGTCACGCCGAACATGGTGATGCCGATAGCCGGCAGATCGGCCTGCGCCCTGCGCTCATTCGCGGCCTGATTGTCGAGACGCGCCTTCACCATGCCGGCGATGGCGTTGGCGCCGTTGGCGAGAACGGCGCGCGAGATCGAGTTGAGGCCCTGCACGTCGGTGACCGAATACATCATGGTGATATCGGCAGGGCCTACATAGGGTCCGACATCTCCCGATGCGACCGACGAGATGATGAGCTTTGGCACGCCGACGGGAAGGGCGCGCATGCCTGGCGCGACCAGCGAGGCGCCGCCGGAGCCGCCCGCTGAAATAATGCCGGCGACATTGCCCTGACGGCGCAGCCAGTTGGCGAAGGCATCCGCCATCGCGGAGACCGACGCGCCGCGATCGGCGCCGAACACGCTCGACCCGCCACGCCCATGGTTGAGCGCGATTTCCTGCGCGGAGACGTCGCAGGTGGAGAGCTTGCCGCTGGTGGAGACGTCGACCAGGCGCGTCCGCAAGCCCTGACCGGCGATCACGTCGCGGATAAAGCGTAGCTCTTCGCCCTTGGTATCGAGCGTTCCGACGACGAGGACGACGGGTGGTCCGGACGCGCTTGGTACGATGGCGCCGGCCTGGCGCCTTTGCCGGGTGGCGTCTTCGATGCGCGTAACGCCTGCCGAAAGCGTGCGCGCTGCGCCCTCGATGCGCGCAATGGGGGCCGGCTGCGACCAACGTGTCGGCAAGGTGGGATTGGAGATATAGATCCGGACTGGCGCTGTGCTTGACGCGCGCGGCGGCACGGGACGCGCCTTGGCCTCGGCGCTGGCATCGGCGGCGTCGATATCCGAGTCCGGCTCGGCATGGACTCCAACGACACCGACGCCAAGCAGGCGTTGCTGCAATTCGCGGTCGGCCGCCAGGCGCGCGGAGTCGATGATGCGGTTGACGCGGCCATTGACCATGATGGCCACATTTTTGGAGATCGCGGTGGCGACGCCGATATTCTGCTCGATCACCAGTACCGACATGTCGCCGTCTTCGCCGAGGCGCACCAGCATGTCCTCGACCTGGGCGACGATGACAGGCGCCAGCCCTTCGGTCGGCTCGTCCATGATGAGAAGCTGCGGATTGGTGAGAAGCGCGCGAGAGATCGCCAGCATCTGCTGCTCGCCGCCGGAGAGCTGGCCGCCGCCATGGTCCTTGCGCTCGGCAAGGCGGGGAAATGTTTCGTAGATGCGATCGATGGTCCAGGCGCCGCGGCGCATGCTGGCTGCCAATCGCAAGTGTTCGTCGACGCTGAGCGACCGCCACAACCGACGTCCCTGCGGCACATAGCCGACGCCCGCTTGCGCGATCCGCGCCGGGCTGAGGCGGGTGATGTCCTCGCCGCGGACGCGGACCGAACCGCCGCTCGCCCGCAGCAGACCCATGATGGTCTTGCACAGCGTGGTCTTGCCCATGCCGTTACGGCCGACCACCGAGAACACGCCGGAATCCAGCGTCAGGTCGACGCCTTGCAGCGCATGCGAATGGCCGTAATAGACATCAAGGCCCCTGACTTCGAGCGCGGGTGCGGAGCGGCGGACCTCACTCATGGCCGGCCCCCAGATAGAGTTCCTGCACCTCCGGGTCGGCCTCGATCTCGTGCGGCAGACCCTCCTTGAAGACGCGGCCGTTGTGCATCATCGTGACGCTTTCGACGACGCGCAGCGCGACATCCATGTCGTGCTCGATGATGATGTAGCCGATGTGGGCGGGCAGCGACGTCAGGATTTCGATCAGCTCGCGCCGCTCGGTGGGGGAGAGGCCCGCGGCCGGTTCGTCGAACAGGATGAAACGCGGGGCGCCGGCGAGTGCGAGCGCGATCTCGAGCTGCCGCTGCTGGCCGTGCGCGAGTTCCGCGACGCGCTGCTCCCTGACCGCTGTCAGGTGCACGGCCTGGATCAGGGCTTCAGTCGCATGCATGAGGGCGTCGTTCGTGCCCGGACGCAGTACGGAAAATCGTCCGCGGGAAACGCCGCGGCAGGCTAGATAGACATTGTCCCGCACCGTGAGGCCGGGGAATAGCGCTGAAATCTGGTAGGTGCGGCGGAGGCCGCGCCTGATCCGCTCATAGGGCGGGAAGTGGGTAATGTCCTCGCCGAAGAAGCGGATGGTGCCGGATGACGGCGGAAAATCACCGGTCACGCAATTGAACAGCGTGGTCTTGCCGGCGCCGTTGGAGCCGAGCACGGCGCGGCGTTCGCCCGGGCGAACCGTGATGGTGACGTCGGTCAGTGCCGCGAGCGCGCCGAACAGCCGCGTCACGCCGCGCAGTTCCAGCGCAGCGCCGGCAGCCACCGATGAAAAGCGTGGCGCGGCGTTATCCATGCGGCTTCCCTCCGCCCGGACGAGCGTCAGTGGCAGCGCGGCGGCGCCAGCGCCAGCGCTCCCACAGTCCGATCACGCCATCCGACGACCAGAACACGATGGCGAGGAAGCCGAGCCCGATCAGCAGCCGGAAGCGGTTGCCGTCGAGACCGAACTTGACCAGCAGATCGAGCGCGAAGGTGCGCAGGATGACGAAGATGAAGGCGCCGATATAGGGGCCGACGGGACGGCTGATGCCGCCGACCACGGCAATAATCAGGATGTCGATGCAGGCGCCGACGCTGACCGAGCCGGGCGAGATCTGCCGGTAGTTCCAGACCTGCAGGACGCCGCCGAGTGCGGCGATGAAGGCCGCGAACGCGTAGGCTGCCACGCGGTGCGCGTTGACATTGAAACCGAGCGCCGCCATGCGGCGGGGATTGTCGCGCACGCCCTGCAGCGCGAGGCCGAACGGCGCGAGCGAGACATATTGAACGGCGAAATAGCAGAGCGCCGCGACGACGAGCGTGACGTAGTAGAAGGGGATGTCGGAACGCCAGTCGACGCCCCAGAATTTCGGCGTCGCGACCGTGTTGATGCCGGTATGGCCGCCGAAGATCGCCCAGTTCTGGTTGGTGAAATAGTAGAAGGCCGCGCCGATCGCGAGGGTGATCATGATGGTGTAGATGCCCTCGGTGCGCACCGCGAGCGCGCCGCCGAGCGTGCCGAAGGCGGTCGCGAGCACCAGCGCCATCGGCGTTGCCAGCCACCACGGCCAACCGAGGCTGATATTGGTGTTGGCGCTCATGCCGAACACCGCGACCATATAGGCGGCAAAGCCGGCGACGGTGAGCTGCATCAGACTGACCATGCCGCCATAGCCAGCGAGGAACATCAGGCTGAGGGCGATAGTCCCGAGGATCATCGTCGTGGCGAAGATCTCGATCAGGAAGAACCCGTTGGCGATGAACGGCATGATCAGCAGGATCACGCCGACCAGCCAGACAGTCGGCTTGTTGAATTCCGGCCATGCCAGCAAGGCTGCGCGCGCCGCTGCCGGCTGACTGATCTGAGGTTGGGCGCCCTGGATCAGCGACATGTCAGCGCCTCGCCAGAAGGCCCTGCGGCCGCAGCGCCAGCACCAGCACCATGATGAGGAAGGTCACTACGATCGCGTAGGTCGGGATGTAGACGGAGCCAAGCTGTTCGGCGAGACCGATGATGACGGCGCCCAGCGCAGCTCCCGGGATTGATCCCATGCCCCCGACGATCACGACGACGAGCGACGCCAGCAGAAAGCGGGTGTCCTCGCCCGGCGAGATCGACTGGAACGTGCCGCCGACGACGCCCGCGATGCCGGCAAGCCCGGCGCCCAGCGCGAACACGGCCACGAAGACGAGCTGGATCGGCACGCCGGTGGCGGCGAGCATGTCGCGGTCATCGACACCGGCGCGCACCATCATGCCGACGCGGGTCCGGTTGAGCGCCAGCCACATCGCGATGCCGATCACGACGGCCGCGACGAAGATCACGAGCCGCACCAGCGGATAGCGCAGATACACCGCCTCGCCGGAGGATCTGACCGCGGTGACCAGCGGCAATTCGACCGGGCCGACCAGCCAGCTCGGGGTCTGGATCTGATAGAAATCGCCGCCGAATGCCCACAGCATCAGATCGGCAAACACGATCGAGAGCCCGATCGTGACCATGGTCTGGCGCAGATCCTGCCCTTCCATGCGGCGGAAGACCACGATTTGCAGCACGATGCCGACCAGGGCGACACCGAGAAACGCGATGATGAAGCCGAGGATCCAGGAGCCGGTCCAGGCGCTGATGGCGTAACCGATGTAGCCGCCGAACAGATAGAGCGAGCCATGCGCCAGATTGACGTTGCGCATCAGCCCGAAGATCAGCGTGAAGCCGCTCGCGACCAGGAAGTAGAGGCCGCCGAGCGTGATGCCGTTGAAGACGGCGTTGAGAAAGACCCGCTTCCTGCCGAATGCCTCTTCGAGGCCGGGTGGCCAGACGGCAAGGATTAGCCACAACAGCACCGCGACCGCGACAAGTGCGATCAGCGCCCATGCCGGATGGCGTTCGATGAATCTTGTCACGGTAGCAGCGCGGCCGTCACCATGCCGTCCTCCCAGACGCCGCGGCCGTTTCGGCTCGCGTTTTGGGACCATCCTAATGGGGCCGCGGACCTTGCACTTGATTGTCAGTATCTTTTCGCGCGCTCTGCGCTCAGGGGCGCAACACTTTGGCGGCGCGGCGGTATTCCGTCGGCGCCATTCCGACATTGGCGGCGAAGAAACGGGTGAAACCGCTTTGGGAGGAGAAGCCGAGATCGAAACCGATATCGGCGATCGGCACCTCGGTCGCGACGAGCGCGTCCAGCGCCTGTTCCATGATCAGTGTATTGAGATAGAGGTTCGGGGTGACGCCGGTCTGGGTGCGGAACAGCCGGTAGAAGTGCGGGCGCGACAGCCCGGACGCCCGCGCGATCGAATCCAGCTCGATCTCCGCGCCCGGGCTTTCGGACATCAGCTTGATGGATTTGCGGACGCGAAAGTCGGTGATGGCGCTGGCGGTGCGCGTCTCCTGCACCGGCTCGGAACTCTGCCAGCTCTCGTCATAGCAACCGTCGATCAACTGCCTGAGTTCGCAATCCAGACTGCTCAGCGACGGTGCGCCGCAGACCAGCGCCGCGGTTCGCCTGATATGCCTGTCGAGGGCGACCGTGCGCTTGAAGCAGGTGTGGCCGAACCGCAGGCCGTGAGCCCGCGCCGCGTCGGGCGCGAACCATTCGGCGTTGACGTAGAGCACGAAGAAGATCGCGCCGTTCTCCACATCGGTCGGGACAAAATTGTGTGGTTCCCAGGGGTTGATGGCAACAATGGAATCTTCTGCGAGAAGCCATCGCTCATCGCACACATCAATGCGCGCCGGCGTTCCACCGACATGAAAGATCAGGTGCCCTTCACGATGCGCGTGCATGTTGAAGGGGCGGTTCAACTGATAGACCGTCGCGCGACCGAACCGGCCGTGGAAGACGGCGAGAGCCTTGCTCATGCCTTCCCTCCCGCGGGATGTTCTTGTCTTTTCAACCAGCGTTCAACATCCGCCGCGAGAATGCAAGGGAAGATCATGTCCAGGTTCGGGCCCGAGTGGACCCCGGCGCCTGACCGGGGCCCGTTCGCAAATGCGAAGAACTCAGTACTTCTTGCACTCCGGAACCGTTCGGCTCGGCAACCCGATCTTGGAGAACACCGCGGGGTCGTAGCCGAGCGTCTGGTTGACGTTCGGGATCACCTTCACGACCTTGCTGAACAAGGCGCCCTTGCCGTCATCCACCACTTCGGTGACGAAATTGGTGCCGATGGCCTGGCGGTTGGAGTCGAGCTTGATCTTGCCGTTGGGCGCGTCGAGCTCGATCTTGGCCAGCGCTTCTCTGTATTTCGCCTGGTTGTTGCTGAGATCGCCGTTGACCTGACGCAGCGCGAGGATCAGCGCCGCCGTCGAGTTGTAGTAGTTGGTGGCAAGCAGTGACGGGCTTGGGAACCGCTTGTTCGGTGGGAACGCGTCCTGATAGGCCTTCACGAACTTCTGCCAACCCGGATCTTCCCAGGTATCGGCCTGGCCGCTCGCGGCAATGGTGCCGATCAGCGCATTCTTGGCGTTGCCCTTGGCCGAAAGAATGGTCTGGTCGACCATGATCGAGCCGCCCATCAGACGAGCCTTGCCGCCGGCCTGCTGGTATTGGTTCAGGAAATTGACGGCGTCGGCGCCGCCGAGGCCGAGATAGATCGCATCGACATCGTCGGGAAGAGCAGCAATGACGGAGGCGAAATCCTTCGTTCCGAGCGGCACCCATTGCCGGTTCGTGACCTGTCCGCCGGCGCCGCAGAACTCCAGCACAAGTCCGAACACCTGGGTGTAGATGAACGAATAGTCGTCGCCGACCGTCGCTATTTTTTTATAGCCTTTGGTTTCATAGGCGTATTTGCCGAGGCCGACCTGCCATTGGGCGCCGTCCATGTTGTAGCGGTAGAAGTTCGGCGCCGGGTCGACATAAGTCGTCTCCTGTGCGCCGGAAGCGGCGTTGATGAAGGTTAGCTCCGGACGCGTCTTGGCAAAGTTCTTGACCGCGATGCCTTCGTCGCCGGACAGGGGTGAAAGCAGGATCTGGACCTTGTCCTGTTCGATCAGCTTGCGTACGGCACGAACCGCGGAATCGGGCGTGGCATCCGTCGAGGCGATGATGAATTCGATTTCCTTGTCGCCGACCTTCTTGCCGAGCGTGTTGATCGCCGTCTGATGTCCGCGTATGCCGTCCTCGCCGAGCACGGTATAGGTACCTTCGAGTGTCGCGGTAACGCCGACCTTGATTTTCTCTTGGGCTATGGCGGCGCCGGAAAGCAACAGGCTGCTCAGCGCGACCAGTCCCGCACAGCTTTTAAACATCGAACCCCTCCCTTGTATCGCCGGTTTTTCTATCGTCAGGTCGTTCCAAACTCGCCATGCCGTGGATGACCGATTGCTTGATCGTGCAGCCGGAATGCATGGCGAGCGGGACCGCCGGGCGAAAACTAGCTGATGACGAGGGCGACGCGCGCAGCTTCACCTGCCACAACTTGACCGGTAGTCTCATTTTGCATGTTGCGCCGCGACGAGGTTTGCAGTGATAGAAGGCGGCGATTGAAGATGGCGGAGCGCAAAGACGACGCAATAAGTCCCTGATTTTGCTGGCAAGCCATGCTGTTTGGAAGTTGGCGTTTCCGCAGAACGAATGCCCAAGAACAAACACATGACCGAAAAGAACAACATTCCCGAACGGAACCGCGAGATAGTCAGGACATCTCTTGCAGCCGCCTTGATCTGGTGCGCCGGCAGCATGGCCGCCGTGGGCGCCGAGCTTTATCGCACGAAGGTCACTGCGACGGGGCAGGGCGAAGCAAACCGCATCGCCGGCTTTGCGACATGTCTGGAAGACGTCCTCATCAAGGTATCCGGCGCGCAGAAGCTCGCCGGCGACCGGCGGTTGGCGGCCTACAAGTCGAAAGCAAAGGATTTCGTCACGACATTCAGCTATCGCGACCAGTTTTTGGGCAAGCCGATCCGCGACGAGCAGGGCACCCGCGATCGGCCCTACGACCTGACGGTCGATTTTGAGGAAAGCAAGATCGACGAGCTTCTCAAGAAGCTCGGCCTCAAGCCCTGGCTGTCACGCCGTCCGGTGCTCGCGGTCTTTGTCGCGATGGAGCAGGGCCCAAGGAACTACATCGTGACCATAGATGGAACCCAGTCCGACCTGCAGCGCGACGTGTTGCTCGCCGCGGCAGACAAGCGCGGCATGCTGATCGTGTTGCCCGGCGCGGCGGCATTGACGAAATCGAACATCACTGGCGAGACACTCGGGACGACGCCGTTGTCGGCGCTTGCGCCTGTTGCAGCCGAGCAGGACGCGGAGGCCAACCTGACCGGGCGACTGGTCTGGGATGATCGGCAGCTCGGCTGGGCCACGCAGTGGCAGATCGATTGGGCCGGCCGGACGCACCGCTGGCAGGTCCGCGGCGTCACATTCGATGAAGCCTTCCGGCGTGGCATCGGCGGCGCGGCTGAAGTTTTGTCCGGGCAGTAGCGGCGAAAGCAGCCGGCTGCGTCAGGATGATCCGTGTCGGGGATTATTTCGAGGTCTGACCGGCCGGCCCCCAGCCGCGGAGCCAAAGTGCAGATGCGACGATGCCGCCGGAAATCAGCGAGCCTGCGGCGACCACGATGAAGAGCTCACGTAAACCTCCGCCAAGTCCGGCAACGACGATCCAGCCCAGCCCCGCCGCGACGAGCAGCCGGACGGTCCCTCCGATCACCGGTCACATCACGCGGCCCGCCCCTTGGCCTGCGAAATAGAGCAGCATCCCGAGACCGGCTACACCGTAAAATGGTGCGACGATGCGGAAATAGGTCGAGCCGGCGGCAAGAACCTCGGGCTCGGTGCTGAACAGCGACAGCCAGGCGTGTGGAAATATTGTCACGACAAGTCCGAGCAGTTCGGTGACACCGGCTGCAAATAACGCGGCAATCCATGCGATGCGCTCCGCCCTTCCGATCTGGCCCGCTCCGATGTTCACGCCGACCATGGTGAGCGCCGCGCTGCCCAGCGCGAACAGCAGCGGAATCTGGATGTAATCGAGGCGCGACGCGATCCCGTAGCCTGCGATGGCGTCAGTGCCGAACAGCCCGACGGCGCCGGTGACCAGAACGACGGTCAGATTGGACTGGATGGTGCCGACGGCCGACAACCCGCCGACGCCGAGGATATCACCGAGCAGCCGCCACTTGACGAGGCGTATATCGAAAGGCAGGCGCAGCGAGGTCCGGGCCGAGCGCATGTAGGCGATCAGCACGAGCGCGCCGACGAGATAGTAGACGATAACGGCAATGCCGGCCCCCGTCACGCCGAGCCGCGGAAACGGCCCCCAGCCGAAGATCAAGGCCGGCGAAAGCGGAAGCAGCACGAACACGCCTAGCAGAATGACGGCAGCCGGCGCGACCGTGTTGCCGGCGCCGCGAAGCGCCGCCGCCAGAAGGCTGACAAATTCAGACCAGGGCCGCGCCGAAGAAGATGACGTGGCCATATTCGAGCGCCGCGTCGAGCGCTCCGGCCTGGCCGCCGAGCAGCCGGTAGACAGCCTCGCCAAACAGCCATTCCGCACCGGCAAAGACCATTCCGAATATAATGGCGAGAACGAGCGCGTTCAGCGCAAGTGCTTCGGCTTCGGCCACCTTGCCGGCGCCGATCGCGCGCGCGATGGCTGACGCGACGCCGCCGCCGATGCCGCCGTTCGACATCATCTGCATCAGCATGAAGATGGGAAACACCAGCGTGACGCCCGCCAGGGCTTCCGTGCCGAGGAAGCTGACGAAATAGGTCTCCGCGATCCCGACAAAGGTTTGCACGATCATGACCACGAGGGTCGGCAAAGCGAGTTTCAGGAGCGTCGGCAGGATCGGGCCGTCGAGCATCGCCTTCTTGACGTTCACCGCGTCGTTTTCTTTCCGGCTGCCGGCTATGGCCACCGGTCGGGGTAGGAACGGTTGTTGGGAGGGCAGAGTTGTCATCAGCGCCTCGGCAGGTCTCGAATGAATTCCACCAGCGCGGCGCTGACCTCGTTCGGTCGCTCCTGCTGGGTCCAGTGGCCACAGCCGGGGAGCATCTGAATCTTGCGCAGGCCGGGAACGAAATTCTTCTGGTTGGCCAGCAACTGGTCCGTTCCGGGAAAGGAAAGCAGGAAGTCGCGATCGCCTGCGATGTAGAGCGCCGGGACGGACACCTGCAGGCCGGCAATCGCGCCGGTGATTTCCCAGTTGCGATCGATGTTGCGGTAGTAGTTGAGCGCGCCCCGGAAGCCGGTTCGCTTGAACTCCTCGCCGTAAAAGTCGATGTCGCTTTCGCCGAGCCAGGATGGCAGGGTTTTGGGCGCGCCGGGTCCTTGCAGAAATCCGCCGCCCTTCGGCACCATGCCGAGGCTCAGTGCAGGTCCGCCGGCGGCGACGGCTGCGCGAGCTGCAGCTACGCCATCGCCGGACGCGCCGAACAGCATGTTGCGAATAGTCGCGCGCGGATCGCGTCCCAGCTCCGCCTCGGCAGGACCCGGCTCCATGAAATAGAGCTGATAGAATTGCGCAGTCTCCGTGCGCGGCATGAGGCTGGTCGGCGGCGCCTTGCCGCGCGGGCGGAACGGGACGCTGAGCGCGGCGACTGCCCAGAAGCGGTCGGGCCGCATCAGGGCCGCCTGCCAGGCGATGCTGGCACCCCAGTCGTGACCGACGATGACGGCCGTCGCCGCGCCCAGGGCATCGAGAATGCCGACCATGTCGCCGACGAGGTGCAGGATCGTGTACTGATCGATCGCCTGCGGCGCGTCGCTCTTGCCGTAACCGCGCAAGTCGGGCGCGACGACACGGAAGCCGGCGGCGGCCAGCGCGTCGATCTGATGCCGCCAGGAGAACCAGGATTCGGGAAAACCGTGCACCAGCAGCACCAGCGGTCCTTCGCCCTGTTCAGCGATGTTGAGGCGGATGCCGTTGCATTCGATGATCCGTTGCGTCGTGTTGCTCATTTTTCGGTCTGGCTCCGAAGTTGCTGCGAATGCATTTGCCGAGATCGCGTCAGGCGCGATCCGGAATGCGAGCGGCGCCAATGCCATGGCCAATAGCTGGCGTCTGTTCATGATGTTTCCTCCGACTAGGCCTCCGCAGCGATTCACGGCGCCTTTACCGCATCGGTCGCCTCTGGTACTGTATGGTACCATAAGATTCGATATAAGGTACCATCTGGTACCAAGTCAAGCAGGAATTGATACCGATGAGTCCAAGGGTGAAGCCGCGCGAGGAGGAAGCCGACGGCGCCGCCGTCCGGAAGAGGATTCTCGGCGCGGCTTTTTCGGCGTTCATGGAAGGCGGCTACGCGCAGACCAGCACGCTGGAGATCGCGACGCGCGCGCGCGTCTCGAAACGCGAGCTCTATTCGCTGTTCGGCAACAAGGAAGCGATGCTGGTCGCTTGCATCACCGAACGCGCCCAACGGTTGAAAGCGCCGGCCGATCTGCCCGAACTACGCGACAGGGAAACGCTGGCCAACGTTCTTATCGGATTTGGAACGAAGCTTCTGACGGAAACGACCGATCCGGTTGTCGTCGCCGTGTTCCGGCTGGCGATATCGGAAACCGTGCATGCCCCGAGGGTCGCGGAAGTGCTGGAATCGATCGCGCGCGGGCCTACGCGCGATTCACTCTGCGAGATCATGGCCAAGGCCAGGTCAGCGGGGCTTTGCGATGGCGATCCCGACACGATGACCGAACAATTTCTGGGGCTGCTCTGGGGTGACCTGATGACAGGCCTGTTGCTTCAGGCGGCCGATCGCCCGAGCAACGGCGAAATCGCGCGCCGGGCTAGAGAGGCAACGATGGGTGTTCTCCACCTCCATCCGGGTGACTCGAGTCGATGAGTGGAGGCCGAAGTTTAATCTCGCTCGCCAACGTCGCCGCAAAAAGAATAGCGTCCGGCGATCGACGCCGGACGCTACAAGCGCACAATAAAAAAGGGCTTTACTTCTTATACGTGGCGATCACGGCCTCGCCATCGGCGCCGGCCTTCTTGAGCCAATCGGCCGTCAACTGCTCGCCGATCTTCTCCAGGCCGGACTTCAGTGCCGGAGGCGGCGGCAGCACCTTCATCTTGTTGGCCTGAAGCTGTTCGAGATACCATTTTGCCTTTTCTTCCGCGAGCTTCCAGCCGCGCTCTTCGGCGACCGCCGCCGCCTTCAGGATCGCGTCCTGGGTCGGCTTGTCGAGTGCGTCGAACGCCGCCTTGTTCACGAAGGTGACGTTCTTCGGAATCCAGGCCTGCGTATCGTAGAAGTGGGTCATGGTTTCCCAGGACTTGCTGTCGTAGCCGGTCGAGCCCGAGGTCATGAACGCGTTCACGACGCCGGTGGCCAGCGCCTGCGGCAGTTCTGCGGCCTGGATGGTGACCGGCTGGGCGCCGACAAGCTCGGCGATGCGCGAGGTGCCGACGTTATAGGCGCGCCACTTCAGGCCTTTCATATCCTCAACCGTGTTGAGATCCTTCTTGGCGTAAATGCCTTGCGGTCCCCACGGCACCGCGAACAGAAGCATCAAGCCTTGCGAGGCGAGCTTCTTTTCGATCGCGGGTTTCGACGCGAGCCACAGCTTCTTGGCTGCCGGGTAGCTCGTCGACAGGAAGGGGATGACGTCGATGCCGAACATCGGATCTTCGTTTTCGTGCAGCGAGATCAGAACCTCGCCCGCCTGCGCCTGGCCGGTCGCGACCGCGCGCTTGATTTCCGGCGCCTTGAACAGCGATGCCGCGGGATGCACGGTGATCTGCAGCTTGTTGCCGGTGGCATCGGCAACGTCCTTGGCAAATGCGATCAGGTTCACCGAATGCGGATTGTCCGCCGGATAGGCCGCGGGGAGATTCCATTTTGTCTGCGCCATTGCGGGAGCGGCAAGCGCCGCGACGCAGGCGGCCATTGCGCAGGTCTTTATAAGTTTGAACATGACAAATACCTCTCTAGCCAGGGAACGCTATCCGCGGCAGCAGCATCACGATATCAGGAAAAACCGTGATGATGGCAACCGCCAGAACGAGTAAAAAGAAGAACGGCAGGGCGGCCTTGGCGACCGTGTTGGAATCCTTGCCGCTCATGGTCTGCAGGACGAACAGGTTGAAGCCGACGGGCGGAGAGACTTCCGCCATTTCAACCACCAGCACCAGGAAAATGCCGAACCAGATCAGATCGAACCCGGCCTGCTTCACCATCGGAATGACGATGGCGGTGGTCAGCACGATCATGGAGATGCCATCGAGCGCCGCGCCGAGCACGATGTACATGACGGTGAGCGCCGCGATCAGCGCATAGGGGCTGAGCTGGAGGCTGTTCACCCAGTTCGCGAGCGCCAAGGGGATGCCGGTATAGGCCATCGACGTGCCCATGTAGGAGGCGCCCGCCAGGATCAGCAGGATCATACAGTTGACCCGCGTCGCGCCCATGACGCTCGCCCAGAACGATTGCCAGGTCAGCGCGCCTTGCCACCATGCGATCGCGAGTGCCCCCAATACTCCCCAGGCTGCGCATTCCGTCGCCGTCGCCCAGCCCATCAGCAACGACAGAAAAACGAAGACGATCAGCAGCAGACAAGGAATAAGATTGAGCGATTCTGAGATGCGCCTGCGAAGGCTCATGGGCGGATCGGCCGGCGGCGTGCGGTTCGGATTGGCGAGCGACCACACTGCGATGTAGCCGGAATAGAGCGCCATCACCAACAGGCCCGGCAGAAATCCGGCGAGGAAAACCTGGATGATGGAGACGTTCGCCTGCACGGCGTAGACCACCATGGTGATCGACGGCGGGATCAGAATGCCGAGCGTTCCCGCACCGGCCAGAGAGCCGAGGCTCAGGTTTTCGTCATAGCCGCGCTTCTTCAATTCCGGCAGGGCGATCTTGGCCACCGTGGCGCAGGTCGCGGCTGACGATCCCGACACCGAACCGAACACGCCGCAGGCGAGTACATTGACATGCATGAGTCGGCCCGGCAGCCAGTTCAGCCACGGCGCAAATCCGCGAAACATTTCCTCCGACAGGCGCGTTCGGAATAGAATCTCGCCCATCCAGATGAAGAGCGGCAACGCGGCGAGTGACCACGACGCACTGTTGCCCCACACCGTTGTCGCAAGCACGCTGCCGGCCGGAATGGCGCCGCCGGCGAATTGCATGCCGGCCCATCCCGTCGCCATCAAGGCGACGCCGATCCAGACGCCGGCACCGAGCAGCAGCGCAAGAAATCCGAGCAGGATGGCGGCGATGGAGAGCAGCTCCATGTCAGACCCCGCTCTGCATGGCGCGCTCGACGATTTCCTCAGCGCTCCGCGGTTTCGGCAATTCGTAGCGCGGCGCAAAGCCGCGCAGGACATGGACCAGCTCGTCCACAAACGCGATAAAGAGAATCACCAGGCCGCCGCTGTAGCCGAGTTGCGGAATCCACAGCGGCACCGCAATGACGCCTTGCGAAATGTCGGAAAATTTAAGCGATTGCCAGGTCATGATCGCGGCATGCCACGCGAAAAAGCCGATGAAGCCGACGCCGATCAGAAGCGCTGCGATCTCGACATAATGGCGGACATTGTCGCTGAGACGGTCGATCAGCAGGCCGACGCGGATCATCTCGCCGTGCTTGAACGTGTGCGCGAGCCCAAGGAAGGCGGTTGCCGCCATGCACCATGAGATGAAATCATCGCCCGCCGGAATATTGATACCGAGCGGCCGGCCGCCCGACAGCAGCAGCATCAGCACAAAAATTGCAATGAGGAAGAGGCCGGCGAGATAGCCGGAGAGAAGATAGAGTCGATCAAGAAACACGCGGATCATATTTAGGTCCTTACCCCCTCGCACGCTTATCGCCGGGAAGCAATAGACGTACCAATTCCCGTGGCCGTTCCCTTCCAGAAGGGCGGGCCGATTTTGGCCGGGCCGAAAGCAGCTGGCTGAAAATCAGTCCCCAGAAGGGGTAGGTTTCCGGAGTTGCGCGAGGACGTCAAGGCGGGAGGGGCAAATCCTGCGGATGCGGGTAGGATACGTCGCGACGGCGCTAGTCACCTTGGGGGGCCGTTTCTTCGCTCTCACTTCGTGCGAGTTGCGCCGGAGGTGCCCCACTTCTTCCTTCCGTTTCCGCTTGGCTTGCCGAACCGTAGTTTGCGGGTTGCGGCGCTTTCAGGATGTGAACGCGAGATGCACAACCTGTGGGTCGTGGTCCCAGCGAGTTAGCCGAACTTTGTCCTGATGTTCGGATAGTCCACCGCGGTGCTGTTCGAGGTTCTGCTCAAGAGGATCGAGCATCTCGGCGCGATTGCCGCTCTGGGGATGTTCTTCAGTGTTGTAAATCGTAGCTAGCGAGCTTGTCCCGGTCGCGCAGAACGATTTGTCGCTGGCTTTTGCCGATGAAGCTGAGAACGCCGAGATCGT
Organism: Bradyrhizobium sp. CCBAU 051011; assembly: GCF_009930815.1. Classification (NCBI taxonomy): domain Bacteria; kingdom Pseudomonadati; phylum Pseudomonadota; class Alphaproteobacteria; order Hyphomicrobiales; family Nitrobacteraceae; genus Bradyrhizobium; species Bradyrhizobium sp. CCBAU 051011. The sequence continues at coordinate 3,802,249 of NZ_CP022222.1, forward strand.
GCAGCCGCGACAGGGCGCGCGATATCGTCTCCAGCGTCAGCCCGAGATAGTCGGCGATGTCGCGCCGGCACATCGGCAGCGCGAGAATGCCTGCCGCCGTTGATCGGCGGTCCATCTCGATCAAGAATGCCGCGACGCGCTCCAGCGACGTTTTGCGTCCCAGTAGCAGCATGTGATCTTCGGCGTGCCGGAGATTGCTCGTCGTCATGCTGAGCAGATTGCGGGCCACCTTCGCATTGCTCTCGGCCACCAGCTCGAGGCTGCGCCGTTTCAGCAGGCGAACGGTGGTGTCGATGATTGCTTCGGCGGTAAAGCGATGCTCCGTCCCGATCTCGAGCCCGAAAATATCGCCGACGAGGTGGAAGGCGCCGATCTGACGGCGACCATCTGAGAGCAGTTTGTAGCTCCGTACGGCGCCGGCCGCGACCTGGTAAACATAGTCGGCCGGCTCCTTCTCGCCGAAGATTTCGGCACCCTTCTTGTAGCTGAATTCGTTCAAATTGATTCTGATCGGCGCCCCGCTTTTGGGGTCGTACTCTCCAAAAATGCCAGGGAATTCAGCAAAGCTGGTACTGACGCGGGCAAGCATGGACCATCTCCTCGATCGAACGAGCCGATCACGCAAGTGGTGGCCTCGATTTTTTTCTAACTGTAGAATGCGACGCTGCTGCCACATTCTGCGAAAATTGTTTCACAATGGGAGGCCATTCTCGCGATCAGCGGCCGGCGGTCCATTGTCCCTGAGGACAGGTCGGATGCGTCAATATGGCTGCCACGGATGCGATACTCTACGATTGCATACCGGGTGTTCGCGACCGCCGCCGGATGCTAGTTTTGCCCGTGCTAGATTCAGGGGCGCCATGGTCTGGATCATCGGGTGGATTGTAGGGCTGATCGCTTTGCTGGCACCGATTTGTGTCTCGGCACAGCAGGCGCGGCCGCATTCCGTCCTCGTGCTCGATCAATCGGATTTGCGCGGACCGTTCCATTATCAGCTTTGGTCGGGAATGCGCGGGGTGCTCGATGCCCGCGCCGGTGTGCGCGTGACGATCTACGGCGAGAACCTCGATCTGCCCCGCTTCGGCGGAGCCGCCTATACGGAAAGCCTGAAGCGGCATCTCAAGGAAAAATACCGGGATCGACCGATCGATGTCATCGTGGCAATGGGCAGGGGAATGCTCGAGCATACGTTGCGCTGGCGCGCAGAATTGTGGCCGGACACTCCCGTCGTATTCGCCATGCTGGACGAGAGTGATCTTGCGAAGCTCGAGGGGCAAGCGGGAGTAACGGGAGTCATTCTCAAGAATTCTCTGGCGGGGACCATCAAAGCCGCGCGGGCGGTGGTGCCCGACCTCGACACCGTTGCTCTGGTGGGGGATGCCTGGGAGCGGCAGGCTCTTTTCAGTCACTGGTCTGAGGAAATTCCCGCCGCAACATCCGGCTTGAACGTGATCGATATCGTTGGGCAGAAGATGTCCGACATCCGCAAACGGGTTTCCGAATTGCCGGAGCGGAGCGCCATCATCTATACAGGCGTGTTCTCGGACGGCGAGGGCACATTCTATCCCGCGGCGACTGCGTTCGGGATGATTGCCGAAAAGGCCAACCGCCCCATCATCGTCGGCGCCGAACCGCTTTTGGCCGTGGGGGGAATCGGAGGATATGTCCTGATCGCGACGGAGATCGGCGCGGAGGCCGCGAAAATCGCGCTGCGCATTCTCAACGGCGAACGCGCCGGAGAGATCTCTCCGGTAAGCGGCGGCGTGAAGCCGCTCTTCAACTGGCAGCAAATGCAGCGCTGGAATGTCAGCGAATCCAGCCTGCCCGAAAGCGGCGAAATTCGCTTCCGCGAGCAGACGTTCCTGGAGAGATATCGCTGGCAGAGCTTGGCCGTCGTGGCGGCGCTGTTGCTCCAGGCGGGGCTGATCACGTTCCTGCTGCATGAGCGGCACTTGCGGCGCGATGCCGAGGTGGAATCGCGCAATCGGATGTCCGAACTCGCTCACGTCAATCGGAATGCGACGGCTGGCGAATTGTCCTCCTCGATCGCGCACGAGCTCAATCAGCCATTGGGCTCGATCCTGACCAACGCCGAGACCGCCGAATTGATCCTGAAGTCGGATAATCCCGATCTCGGAGAAGTCAGGGAAATCCTCGCCGACATCAAACGCGATGATCAGCGCGCCGGCGAGGTGATCCGCCGGCTGCGCGCTTTCCTGAAGCGGACGCCATTCGAGACTCGAGAGATCGATCTCAACGAGATCATGAGCGAGACGTTCAAGTTCCTGTCGGTGCAGGCCTCGGTGCGCAATGTTGCCTTGTACCTGCAGACTGCACCGGGCGCGTTGCGCATCAAGGGCGATCCGGTTCAGTTGCAGCAGGTCGTGCTGAACCTGGTCGTCAACAGCATGGATGCCATGAGCGCAATGCCCTACGGCCGCACCGTGATAGGCCGCACGGAATTGAACGGCGGGTCCACGATAGAGATTTCGATTTCCGATTCCGGCCCCGGCATCCCTTCCGACAAGATCGGTCAGGTGTTCGACCCGTTCTTCACTACCAAGGACCAGGGCATGGGGATCGGGCTTTCCATCGCGCGCAGCATCATCCTGGCCCACAAGGGAAATATCTGGGCCGAGAATCAGAGCGGCGGTGGTGCGACGTTTCATTTCACGCTTCCATTGGCGGCATAGGAGTTGAGGTTGCAGGGGCACGTTCACGTCGTCGATGACGATGCTTCGTTCCGGACCGCGATCGAGCGACGTCTGAAACTCGCCGGCTATCAGGTCGCGACCTATCCGTCGGCGCAGCAACTGCTCGACTGCCTGCCGGATGACAACGAGCCCGGCTGTATCCTGCTCGACGTGCAGATACCCGGCCTGAGCGGCCCTGAATTGCAGGGACGCCTGAACGAACTCGGCTTGACGTTGCCGATCGTATTCCTGACCGGGCATGCCGACACGCCGACGACGGTGCGGACCATCAAGGCCGGCGCGGAAGACTTCCTCACCAAGCCGGTGGAATCAGAGCAGCTGCTCGGCGCCATTGAGCGAGCGATGGCGCGTCATGCCACCGTGCGCGATGAACGGTCCAGGCTGGGAGAGGTGCGAGCGCTGGCGACGGAACTGACGCCGCGCGAGCGGCAGGTGTTCGGCCTCGTCGTGCGCGGCAAGCTGAACAAGCAAATCGCTCATGAGCTCGGCACGACGGAGCGCACCATCAAGGCGCATCGCCATCAGGTGATGGAGAAGATGAAGGCGCGATCTTTGGCTGAACTGGTGACGCTGGCCGAGCGGCTCGGCGTGCTCAGCTGATACGTACGGAACCTGTCCGGAAGGACAGTGTGAAGTTCTTTGACAGGTAGTATCCTAGTCACCGATAAAACCCGAGAACCCCGGTGGTTGAATAGGCGGGAACCTTCGTCCATTCCAAAAGTTTAGCCGGGCAGCCTAGAGGCTATGCCGAGCGTTCCCGTAACAACTGAAAGCCGAGCAGCTTGTTGCAGCGCAAAGCCGTTTTTATCGTTGATGATGACCCCTCCATGCTGAAGGGCCTGCGCCGGCTGCTCGGGGTGCATGGTTTTGAAACTGTGCCGTTTGAAACAGCAGATGCCCTGAAGGATCATGACAATTTCGAACAGGCCTTCTGCCTCGTGCTCGATGTCAACCTGAGCGACGGATCGGGCATCGAGCTGCGCCATCAGTTGGCGGAAGCGGGCGTGAACGTGCCGGTCATCTATATCACCGGCAATGACAGCGACGCCACGCGCATGGCCGCCTTCGCCTCCGGGTGCATCGCTTACCTGACAAAGCCGTTTACCGCGACGTCGCTGATCGAGCCTATCCAGCGGGCTGCCGCCGCTGCTGCCTAGTTCATTCTTCGATCTTCTGCTCTCTCCGGTTCGCCGATCAGTGCAGAACTAGCTGCATCGCCGGCAATGCAGGTATTGGTGGGCGCCTGGTGAAAGGAATCCTGTGTTCCGGTCCATTGTCCTTGGATATGCGCAATGATTCCCGGTTCAATGGCGATCGGTCCCGCTAGCCGTCCCAGCTTATGGTGATGCTGATGTCGCCGGGCACGTCACCGGAAAAATCGACGATCTGATAGCGGATGCGATAGCCGCGCGGCTGCAGATAATCGCTCCAGAGCTGGAAGATCTCCTTGGGGATTCCGTTCAGCGTCTTTTCCCAGCCTTCTTCCATCTGGTTGATGGCTCGGCCGCGATCGCTGCACAGCGTATTCGGGAAACGGTAGAGCTGCACCTCCGTCAAGCCGTTGCGCACTGCACGGTGGATCACGGTCGAGGCGAGCTTGACCTTCTCATCCTCGGACAGACCCGACGGTCGGCTCAGCTTCTCGATCAGGGCATACTTCTCGGCTTCTGCCGCAGCCAGCCGCTTGACCATCTCGTCGGCCTTTTGCACCTCCTTCAGCGCCGCCTGCTTCTGGATTTCCTTCGCGCTGGGGATCAGGTCGTCGATCTTGGCCATGTACGTCGCTCCTGAATGACCGTTCACAGCATTGGGCGCTCAACGTTACGGCTGGCGCCGCGGAGCACTTCTTGATTCAGATCAAGCATTGGGAGACCATAGCTCCCACTCTGCGCAATGCGCAGTCTTCGGGCGACCTGACAGGGGAGTACGAGCTTTGAGCGAACAGATGCATCCGGCAGCGCCACACCATCTGCCGTTCTTTGTCCCTGGTCCGGACGGATCGGACACCCTGATGGTGGTGATGGGGATTTTCCTTGTGGCCGTCATCCTATGGGTCGGCACCCTGTACTGGAAATTGCATAGCCTGCCGGAGCGCATGGCGCACCGGACGCATAAGCTGCAGTTCGAGATCGTCGCCGTTCTCGGCTTGATCTCGCTCTTTACCCACATGCATATCTTCTGGATTGCGGGCCTGTTGCTCGCGATGATCGATCTGCCGGATTTCGGCACGCCGCTGCGCAGCATCGCGGGATCGGTCGAGCGTATTGCCGATGCGGCGCCTGGCCCGCCGCTTGACGAAGAAAAGTTCGAAAATGTCCCGGCGCAGGCCGACGGTCGTGGCGCCACAAAGGAAGCCGCCGCCAAGCAGGAGGTGCACACCCATGCTTGAGCTGATGATCTGCTCGCTTGTGACGATCCTGCCCGACTATCTCTATCGCCGCTATGCCCAGGGCAAACGGTTCGGCAAGGAGATCACGTTCTTTTCGGTCTGGTATGAACTGCGCTGGGGCATCACCGGCTGCCTGATGCTGACCATCGGGTTGATCACGATGATCTTCTACTACCATCCCTCGACGACATCGGCGGCGATCTACTTCCGCACGGTGCCGATCCTTCCCGAAGGCTCGGGCCGCGTTGCCGAGGTGAATGTCGGCTTCAGCGAGGCGGTGAAGAAGGGCGACGTCCTCTTCAGGCTTGATAGTTCGAAACAGCAGGCGGCCCTCGAGACGGCCAAGCGGAAGATTGCCGAGGTCGATGCGGCGTTGATGAGCGCGCGCTCCGATGTCGTCAAGGCGGAAGCTCAGATCGGCGAAGCGAAAGCCAACCACCAGCAGGCCAAGGACGAACTGGAGGTCAAGAGCGAGTTGCAGCGCCGCAATCCCGGCATCGTGCCGCAACGCGACATCGAGAAGCTGCAGGTGCTGGTCGATCAGCGGCAGTCCGGCGTCGATGCTGCGAATGCCGTCAAGGAGTCGGCGGTGTTGCGCGTCTCAACGCTGCTGCCCGCCGAGAAAGCGAGCGCCGAGGCCGCGATGGCGCAGGCGCAGGTCGACCTCGACAAGACCTACGTTCGAGCAGGCGTCGATGGTCGCGTGGAGCAATTCCTCGTGCGCACCGGCGACGTCGTCAATCAGTTGATGCGGCCGGCCGGAGTGTTGATTCCGGAAGGCGCAGGGCGGAGCGTGCTGCAGGCCGGGTTCGGCCAGATCGAGGCCCAGGTCATGAAACCGGGCATGGTCGCGGAAGCAACCTGCATCTCGAAACCCTGGGTGATTATTCCGCTCGTTGTTACCAGCGTGCAGGACTATATCGCCGCGGGCCAGTTCCGCTCCGGCGAACAACTGATCGATCCGCAGAGTCTGCGGCAGCCGGGTACGATCCTCGCCTTCCTGGAGCCGCTGTACAAGGGCGGTCTTGAAGGGGTCACGCCGGGCTCTAGCTGCATCGTCAATGCCTATACCAGCAATCACGACGTGATCGCCGACCCGAAGACCGGCGCGCTGAAAGGCTTCGCCCTGCATGCCGTCGATGCGACCGGCCTGGTGCATGCGCTTCTGCTGCGCATCCAGGCGCTGCTGCTGCCGGTCAAGACGCTGGTGCTGAGCGGTCACTGAGGGGAAAGATGAGATGAATTGCTTCCACACCAATGCCGTATCTGCGGCGCTCCTGCTTGGCGTCTCGATCGGACTTTGCGGTTCTGCCGGCGCTTTCGATCTCAATGGAGCCTGGGCAAGCGATCCGGACAACTGTTCCAAGGTGTTCATGCGCAAGGGCACACAAGTGACTTTCACCGACATGTCCGACGTGTATGGCGGCGGCTTCATCGTGGAGGGCGACCAGATCACCGGAAAATTCGCGCGCTGCCGCATCAAGGCAAAGAAGGATGAAGGGGCGACCATCAATCTCCTCGCGGCCTGCGCCTCCGACATCATGCTGCAAAGCGTACAGTTCAATCTCAGGGAAGTGGACGCCAACACCGTCATGCGCCTGTTTCCGGGGATGTCCGGCATGGAAATCAAATACGCGCGCTGTCCGGCGCTGTAGCGGAACTCCGGTCGGTCGATGCCTTGATTCAGGTCAAGGCCGCTACTCGCCAGTGGTGCCGGATGATCGAAGGGGAGCTTCGCTGGCACCGGTCGGCTTGATGTCGAACGAGCCTCGCCAAGGGCGGCTGATCGGATCGTCCGCCGCCTGATGCACTGCCCGAGCACGCCGCATGAACCCGATGAGATTGCCGACCTGGCTGCGGATCGCCTTGGTGGCCGGCCTGTTCCTGCTGGTCGCAGGCAACAAGACGGGTACCGCGATTTCGTTTTTGAACGCGGGCGAAAGCCGGTCGCCGCTTGACGGTCGAATTGCGTTGACCGCACGGGCGCCATGTCTGGTGCCCCCGCTTTCGTTCAGTCCGCCGTCAAAACGTCTCGGTAATCTTGCTCAGGCGAGGGGGACGATCCGGGTCGAATCCGCAGGCGCGCGCTGTCTGTTCGATCATCCGATAGGCCGGAACGAGCATGGTGATCGGGTCGGTGGCGGGGTCATCCTCGGCCAGCCAGGGCAGCGAGCCATGCGGCCCGCCGCATAGATGCAGCGCGATCTCCTGCGCGCGCAATTCTTCTGCCAGCGCGTCAACAGTAGCCGCCGTTTCATCCCTGAGGCGCATCATGACAACCGGCGTGCGCGATGACAACGCGGCGCGCGGCCCATGCTGCAGCTCCGCGGCGCTCAGACCAATGGAAGGCAGGCGCAGGATTTCCGAAAGTTTGAGCGCGATCTCCCGCGCCGAGCCGAGACCAAGACCCCGCGCCGCCACAAACACGGCTGACGCCTTGGCGAGATCATCGGCAATCTCGGACCAGTCGAGCGCCAGCGCGCTGTGCAGGCGCTCGGGCAGCCTGTCGAGGGCTGACCGCAGCGCCCGATCTTCCGCCAGCTCGGCAACAAGTTCGGCGCCAGCGGCCATCGAGCCGATCACGGTCTTGGTCGCCGCCACGGAGTGCTCTTGGCCGGCTTCGATCGGAACGACGAACTCGGCTTCGTCAGCTACCGGCGACGACGTCGCATTGACGATAGCGATGGTGCGGGCGCCCGCGGCGCGCGCCGACCTGGTCGCCGCGACGAGATCGGGGCTGCGCCCGGATTGCGAGATCACGATGAACAGCGCATGGCGCAGCATCAAGGGCGTGCGAAATGCCGTGATCACCGAAGGAGCGCTGGCTGAGACGGGAAGGCGAAGCCGCGTCTCGACGAGGTATCTTAAGAAAACCCCGGCATGCCCGGAGCTTCCGCGGCCGCACACGACGCACAGGGGGGCAGAGCCAATCCCAATTCGCTGCGCGATGTCGCGCGTGGCGGGGCGGTTGCGAACAATGTTGGCGACAACATCCGCGCTTTCCCCGATTTCGCTCGCCATTGCGGATGACGTCACGGCTCAACCGCTCCGCCTTGCTTGCGTGCCGCCGCTGCCTTGGGATGCCGGTCATGATCCTTGGTGAGCTCGGCAAACACGCGCCGAAGGTTGCCGTCACAGTTTTTCAGAATGGTCTCGGCATCAACCCTGTCGACACCCAACGCCAGAAGGCTTGCCGTCTTGATGTCTCCCTCGGCCTGCTCAAGCGAGCGTGCCGCGTGCGACGGATCGCAGCGGGCGATTTGCGCCACCATGGCCTCGGCGCGCCGCTTCAGCTTGGCATTGGTCGGCTGCATGTTGACCATCATGCCGCGATACACCCGGCCAAGGCGCAGCATGATCCCCGACGAAATCAGGTTGAGCACAACTTTCTGGGCTGTGCCTGCCTTCATCCGGGTGGAGCCGGCGATCAGCTCGCGGCCGGTCTCGATCAGGATCGGAAACTTTGCCGATTCCAGCAGCGCGGTGCCGGGATTGTTGGCGATACCGATCGTCACTGCACCGAAAGAGCCTGCCTGCTGCAGCGCCGCGACTGTGAATGGCGTTGTCCCGCTGGCAGCAACGGCGATCACCACGTCGTGCGGTGTGAGCCGCGCGGCATTGATCTGCGCGACTGCATCATCGACATCATCCTCCGCGCCCTCGATGCTGGTAACGAACGCGCTGTCGCCGCCGGCGACGATGAAACGGACGCGCTCCCTGGGCCAGGCGAAGGTCGGCATCAGCTCGGCGCCATCCTGGACCGCCACGCGGCTCGAGGTGCCGGCGCCGACATACACGATGCGACCGCGATCGCCCAGCGCCGCCTTGGCCGCTTCGGTCGCCGCAGTGATCGCGGGAAGGGCGTGACCAATCGCCGCGACTGCCGCAAGCTGGCCCTCCCACATCGCTTCCATCGCTGACGTCAGCGACCATGCATCAAGATCGGCAAAGCGGGGATCGACTTCTTCGGTGGCCATATAGTTGATCCATGTGCCATCAAACGCGGAACTTCGAAGCCTGTTCATGGTCAGATTCTCTGTCCGTCTCTGTCTCCGTTTCCCTCTTGGGCAGGTCAAGCCGTCCTCGCGCCAGCAGAAGCGCGCCGGCCGCCGCGTCGGCATCGGGACGCCTCAGGCGAGCGCGCAGGTCAGGCGTCAGCCAGGGCGTCATGGCATCGGCCAGCCCGCCCACCAGCGAGAGTCGGTCAATTCCCCTCGCCAGGAACAGATCGAGCAGATCGCCAATGGCATCGGCCGCACGTTCGACGATGCGACGGCCGACCGGATCGCCCTGATTGGCGTGTCGCATCACGATCGGCGCAAACGCAGCGTAGTCTGCGGCCCTGGCTTCTTCAGACCAAGCCACCGCCTGATAAGGATCATGATCGAATGCGCCCAGCACCTCTGAAAGCAATGGGGTCAGTTCGCCGCGGCGATCCGCGGCCCGCAGCGCCAGTCGAACGACGTGGAGGCCGATATCGGCACCGCTGCCTTCGTCCGACACAGGAAAACCGTAGCCGGCGATACGGATTTCGCGACCGTCGATCAGGCCGACGCCGACCGAACCTGTGCCGGCTACCACGATGGCCCCGTCCGCGCCGCTATGGGCGCCGAGACAGGCCGCGAGGCCGTCGCTGGTGAAGATGACGGACGCAAAGGGATGCGCGATCTTGTTGAGCGCCGCTTCCGCGCCCCGGCGACCAAGACCGGCAAGGCCAATTCCGGCGTGCATTCGCGCGAAATCCTCGTGCGTCAGTCCGGCCTGTGCGGCGGCCGCTTCGGTGGCCTCCATGATCGACCGCCAGGCCTTCTCGAAGCCAATCCGCGTCGTGGCAGGCCCCGAGCTCGCTGTTCCGAGTACCCCGCCGTTTTCGTCTTCGATCCGGGCGCGGCAGCGAGTTCCGCCGCCATCAATGCCGAGATACGTGGTACCTTTTGTTCCCATGGAAAGTTAACGCGAAGGTTTCCCTCCGGGTCCTCCCGAGCTCCTTGGTGTACATATGAAGTCTTGTGCAGGACTCGTCTCACGAGTCCGTGACTTATCCTTCTCGGATCAATGCTGATGGGCCATTTGGGTTCTTCCTCCCTCACGGTTGCCGCGCAGCGCATCTTTGATGGTGCCGACATGCGCGGGCCGGGGGCGGTCAGGATCTCACAGGGGCGGATTGAAAGCATCACTTTCGGCGAGGCGGCGGCGCGGGCCTCAATCCAGCTTCCCGCGGACGCGATCCTCGCACCCGGATTCATCGACATCCAGGTGAACGGAGGCGGAGGCGTTCTTCTCAACGACCAGCCCACGGAGGCTGGCGTTCGACGCATCGTTGAGGCGCACCGCAAGGCGGGGACCACGGGCTGCTTGCCGACCCTCATCACCGATCGCAGCGAGGTCATCGAGCGATTGGCTGCGGTCGCCGAGGCCAGTCTGAAGATTCCCGGTGTTCTCGGCTTTCATCTGGAAGGACCGGCCCTCAACCGGTCTCGCAAGGGCATTCATCCGGAGGCCGAGATACGCGTGCCCGATCAGCGCGATCTGGCCGCGATCAAGCGTTTTGGGGGATGCGGCCGCTCCATGGTGACCCTGGCCCCGGAATGCGTGCCCGCGTCCATGATCGATGAATTGATCGGCGCCGGGTTGCGTATCGCCGCCGGCCATAGCGACGCCACCGCGACCCAAATCGGGCCGGCGGTCGATCGCGGTGTCTCGGGGGTGACCCATCTGTTCAATGCCATGTCGCAGCTAAACGCCCGGCAGCCGGGCTTGGTCGGCGCCGCACTTGATGATGACCGGCTGTTTGCAGGGATCATCTGCGATGGCATCCACGTTGATCGCGCCGCTTTGTGTGTGGCCTTCCGCTGCAAGGGGCGCGACCGCTTGATGCTGGTCACCGATGCCATGCCATTGGTAGGTACGAACGACCGGCAATTCGTGCTGCAGGGAAGGCAGATCACGTTGCACGAAAATCGCCTGACCGGTCCCGATGGCACACTCGCGGGCGCGCACCTCACCATGATCGAGGCGGTGCGCAACGCTGTTGCGCTGCTCGGAATCTCCCTTGCAGATGCCCTCATCATGGCCTCGCGGACTTCAGCGGCATTCCTGGGCCTTGAGTCCGAGCTTGGACGGATCGCGCCCGGATACCGCGCCGACCTTGTCGCCTTCAATCCGAACTTTGAAGTCGTCGGCACGTGGATAGGCGGTGTCGGTTCGATGGACGACGCGAGCGAAGCTTCTCAAGGAGGCTAGATGCGAAACCATCCCATCATCGTGCAAAAATATGGCGGTGTCTGCCTTGAAACACCGGCGAAAATTCGCGCGGTTGCGCGCAGTCTCGCTGATCTGCATGGCCGTGGTCATCGTGTCGTGGCGATCGTCTCGGCCATGGGCAAGACCACCGACCAATTGATCCAGATGGCTTATCAGGTCAGCCCTGCTCCCAATCGCCGTGAACTCGACATGCTGCTAACGACCGGTGAGCGCATCAGCATGTCACTGATGAGCATGGCACTTGCCGATCTCGGCGTGCCCGCGATCAGCTTCACCGGCAGCCAGGCCGGCGTGATGACCGACGACTCCCATTCCTCCGCGCGCATTCTGGATGTACGGCCCATTCGCGTGCGCGAGGAACTTGATCGTGGGCGCGTTGTGGTGTTGGCAGGATTTCAGGGCGTGAACCCGGCGACCCGGGAGATCACCACGCTGGGCCGGGGCGGCAGCGATACCACGGCCGTTGCGATGGCCGCAGCATTGAAGGCCGAACGCTGTGAAATCATCAAGGAGGTCGACGGAATTTGTTCGGCCGATCCGCGCATCGTGCCGGACGCAAAACCCCTGCGGCAAGTGGACTTCGCATCCCTGTCGGAGATGTGCTTCTGGGGTGCAAAGGTCCTGCATTTTCGCAGCGTAGAGCTGGCGCAAAGTCAGGATGTACCTCTGGTTCTCAAGCGGTGGGGTGGCGTTGAACACAGTACGCAAGTGATGAAAGAGGTTGCAGGCATGGAAAATGGAAAAGCTCTGGCCGTCAATTCGATCGCGCGCATTGAGCATGTGGAAATCGATTCCAAAGATCTCAATCATGGTTTCGAGAAGTTCGCGCAGCATCTCAAGCAGAACAGTCTGTCCTGGCCGCAACTCCTCGACTCCGGCTTCACCGCTGGAAAAACCAGCATAACCGTGGCCTGCGATTCAGAGTGGCTTGATGCGCTGTTGCGCACGCTGGAGCAGAGCCAGGATCTGCGCAAGCAGCGCGAGGCTTCAAGCGCGGTGACTCTCACCTGCTTCGGTGCCATTTTGCCGGAATTGCCGTTCACCGCGTTGCAGGTTCTCGCACATCACGGGATTGTCTCCGACAAGTACGCGATGTCGCCAAATTCGGTCAGCCTGTTTGTCCCCGTGGAGACTCGGGAAGCCGCGGTTAAGGCGTTGCATTCGCTTGTCCAGCAAACATAGGTTCAGCGGCGAGAGCAGCCAGCCAAGTCCGGCCGATAGCCGAGTGTCCCTGGCACAAGTCTGGTCGTGGCTCCCCCCCGTCGACGCGACCATCGCACAGGCACGCACGTCGTAAGCCTCGCTTAGTTCGAGCAAATGTGAACGTCGGCTCCTTGCGGACATTGAGGCCGCCCCAGCGAACGAAACCAACGCTCCTCAACCCTAACCTTCGTGGAGACCGCGGCGTGGGCGGTCCATCCGCCCACGCCGCCAATGCGCCCTCGTTATGTGATCGCGATCGGGCAGCCGTTGCTTCCCGTTGCGCCCTTTATCGGGGCAGGAGTGAAGCTGTAGACGAACTGGTACTTCCTGTCGGCGATGAGCTCGTCGAAGATCAGGTTCTCATGGTTGAGTATCCCGTGCTTCGTCTGCAACTCGCTATGGACCGCGAAGGCGAGCGACTTGTCTGGATTGGGCACCACTTCGACCGCCCAGGTGTCAGCCGCGGTCAGCGCGAGGTCCTTTTCGATCACCCATCTGGCGGCGTCGAGACCGATGCCCGGCTCTCCGCTATTGTAGCGATCATTGTTCTTCATCCACAGCGAACCCCAGCCGGTGTGGAACATGATCGCGTCGCCCGGCTTGATGTCGCTTTCGGGAATGTTCTGCTTCTGCAGCGCCGCCTTGATATCGGCTGTGGTAATCTCCTGGCCGGCGTCCATCATCCCGCCCTTGAGCGCGACCATGTCGATCAGATGAGCGCGGGTGAAGAGCGGCTTGAGCTTCTCGGTGCCGAGCTTCTTGAGACCGTACGCGTCGCCGATCTCTGCGGCGGTGAAGCCGTTGTAGAAACGCATCTCGCTCTTGTCGCCGTCCTTGCCCATCTGGATGCCGATGTGGCCGAGACCATCGAACTGCGTGCCGGTCTGGCCGATCTCAGTGGCGAGAAACTCGTCATGATACACAAGCTTGTTGTCGCCGAACGGGCCGCCGGTCGGCCCCCCGGGAATGCGCAGCGAGAACGCGCGCGCGCCGAACAGCGGCATGCCCTGTTCGTAGACACGACCGATCTTGTAGATCTTGCCATCCTTGATCCATTTCACCGCGTCGAGGACCTTCGCCGGGGTGATGTGGTTGGATGCGCCGGCCTCGTCGTCCTTGCCCCATTTTGAGGGCCACCAGGGCCTGTCTACTCCCTTGGGCATGGAGGTGGCGGTCTGCGCCTGCGCTGCGGTGACCGGCGCGAGCGAGAACTTGCCATGCATCGCGCCTGCGAGCGCCGCTCCCGCAGCGCCGGCCAGGCCGGCTGTGCGGAGCAACGTGCGGCGATCGGTTGCCATCTCGCCTTTCTGCTCTTCGCCCCTGACTTCATCGTCCATCGTTCCCTCCCAGATTGTGCCCAGGAAGCTGGGCTTAAAGATTTATTTTCGACAATGCTCCTCCTCCGCTAGGCTGTTGTCCAGCGACAAAAATAAGACGGTTGAGATGAGGGCGCCGATGAGCCTGTTCGAGAACGACAAGTCAGCCGAGCGGCTGCCGGTATCGCTGATCACCGGCTTTCTTGGCAGCGGCAAGACCACGCTGCTCAATCGGCTGCTGCGCCACGACGCCATGGGGGACAGCGCCGTCATCATCAACGAATACGGCGAAACCGCTCTCGACCATCTCCTGGTCGAGAGCATCGACGGCGAGGTGGCTGTGCTCGCGAGCGGTTGTATTTGCTGCACAATCCGCAGCGACCTCGAAGAGACGCTGCGCGCGCTCCTGGTGAAGCGCGACCGCGGCGAGGTGCCGCCATTTCGCCGTATTCTCATCGAGACCACAGGTCTGGCAGATCCTGCCCCGATCGTTCAGCTTCTTCTGAACAATCCATTGGTCTCGCATTTCCTGCGGCTCGATACAGTCGTGACCACAGTCGATGCGGTCAACGCCGTTCATCAGCTCGATCGTCAATACGAGGCGGTGAAACAGGTAGCGCTTGCAGACCGCCTGCTGATCACCAAGTCTGATTTGGTCAGCAACACTGCCGCATTGTATCAGCGTCTCGGCCGGCTCAATCCCGGCGCCAGGATCGAACGCGTAATGCATGGCGAGATCGATCCGGCGGCGCTATTCGGCGCCGGCCTGGTCGATCCCGAGAAGAAAGCGATCGACGTTGCGCGCTGGCTCAGCGAGCAGGCATTCGCAGGATCCTGCGAGGCGGTGCACGAGCACACAGGTCACGACCATCACAGCCACGATGCATCGATCACCAGCTTCTTGCTTGCCTTCGACGAACCGCTCGACTGGATGGCCGTTTCGCGCTGGCTCGCATATCTGCGCAGTGCGCGCGGGGAGGACCTGCTGCGGGTCAAAGGGATTCTCAATCTTCTCGGGGAGCCGACGCCGATCGTGATCCACGGCGTGCACCATGTCTTCCATCCGCCGGTGGCGCTCCCCGCATGGCCCGATGCCGACCGCCGCTCTCGTATCGTGTTCATCACCCGCGGCATCGCGCGCCAAGAGGCGCTCGATCTGTGGGAGGCGGGCCGAGCGGCTGCCAGCGGTTAGTTACAGCGCGGCCGACGTAGTCAAAAGCTGATTGCAAGATCGTAGCCGTTTGATGCGACAAGCTACGGCCGCGCGGCGATCGATTTCACCAAGAAGTACCTGCCTCGCTTTCAAGAGCCAGATTCTGACGGAAGACTACCACCGGTACGCCTGTAACCTCTGACGAACTGCCGTTTTGGCTTGAGCGCGGCGTGCGTTACTTCTATGTCCATTCCGATCCGTTCCTTCGCGTCGGTCTGGCAAATGTCAGAAAAATGCTGGGACGGTAATTCCGCACGCATGGAGAAGGTCCGGCCGTGGCATTTGAACTTTTCAATCTCGCAGGCAAGCGCGCCCTCGTCACCGGATCGTCGCAAGGGATCGGGCTTGCGCTGGCGCGCGGGCTCGCCGAACACGGCGCTTCCGTCATCCTGAATGGCCGCGATCGCAGCAAGCTTGACGCCGCGGTAGCGAGCCTGACGGCCGGCGGGCACAAGGTTGCCGTGGCCGGTTTCGACGTGACCGTCGCCGAGGCCGTTCGTGAAGGCGTTGCCAGCATCGAACAAACGGTCGGACCGATCGACATCCTCGTCAACAATGCCGGCATGCAGTTTCGCTCGCCGCTGGAGGATTTTCCGGCGGAGAAATGGGAGCTACTGCTCAGGACCAATGTCTCCAGCGCTTTCTACGTCGGTCAGGCCGTGGCGCGCCATATGATCCCGCGCGGAAAGGGCAAGATCATCAACATCGCTTCGGTGCAGAGCGAACTGGCTCGCCCCGGCATTGCGCCGTATACGGCGACCAAGGGCGCGATCAAGAACCTGACGCGCGGCATGTGCACCGATTGGGCGAAGTACGGCCTCCAGGTCAATGCGATCGCGCCGGGCTACTTCAAGACTCCCCTGAATCAGGCGCTGGTCGACGATCCCGCCTTCACGGCCTGGCTGGAAAAGCGGACGCCGGCCTCACGCTGGGGCAATGTGGACGAACTGATCGGCGCCGCCGTCTTTTTGTCGGGAGATGCATCGTCCTTCGTCAATGGGCATACGCTCTATGTCGATGGCGGCATCACCACCAGTCTGTGATCAAAGATGCGCGGTTAAGGCGCGCGCTGTGCCGGCGCCGCAGTGATCGCGTCCATCGTCTGAGGAGAAAGCCATGAAAGCCGTCGTCATTCACGCTGCGCGCGATCTGCGGGTCGAGGAGCGCGAGCCAGAGAAAGTGGGGCCGGGTCAGGTCGAGGTCGCCATCGAGGCGGGCGGCATTTGCGGCTCTGATCTGCATTACTTCAACCACGGCGGTTTCGGCACGGTGCGGATTCGCGAGCCGATGATCCTGGGTCACGAGATCGCCGGCACGATCAAGGCGACCGGCGCCGGCGTATCTCAATTCGCGGTCGGCGACCGCGTGGCCATTTCGCCAAGCAGGCCCTGCAATGCCTGCCAGTACTGTCTGCAGGGTTTGCAAAATCAGTGCCTGAACATGCGCTTCTATGGCAGCGCCATGCCGATGCCGCACATTCAAGGCGCATTTCGCCAGCGTCTCGTCGCCGAGGAATGGCAATGCCACCGGGTGGGCGAGGGCGTTTCGATCAACGAAGCCGCCTTTGCCGAGCCGTTCGCCGTTACCCTGCATGCGGTCGCTCGCGCAGGCTCGCTGCTGGGTAAACGCGTTCTCGTCACCGGCTGCGGTCCAATCGGCGCGCTGACCATCATTGCCGCGCGTGCGCACGGCGCGCGGGAAATCGTGGCGACCGACGTGATGGATGCGGTGTTGAAAAAGGCAGAGCAGATCGGAGCCGACAGCGCCATCAATGTGGCGAAGGAGCCGGAGCGGCTGGGTGCCTTTGCTGCCAACAAGGGCTATTTCGACGTGCACTTCGAAGCATCAGGCAATGAGCGGGCGATCCGCTCGGGCCTCGATGTGTTGAAGCCGCGCGGCGTGCTGCTGCAGCTCGGGCTCGGCGGCGACATATCCATTCCCCAGAACACGGTGGTCGCCAAGGAGATCGAGGTCCGCGGCACCTTCAGGTTCCACGAAGAGTTCGGCTTGGCCGTCGACCTCATCAACCGGCGGGCCGTCGACATGAAGCCGCTGCTGACGGGTTGCTATGGGCTCGAGGAGGTGCAAACGGCCTTTGAATTGGCAGGTGACCGCAGCCGGTCCATGAAGGTGCAGTTGAGCTTCTGACGGTTGGCCGCACCGGCCCGCTAGCCACGCCGGCGCTCGCGTAGTTTGCGGAAGTCGTCTCCGGCGTGGTGCGAGGAACGCGTCAGCGGCGTGGCGGAGACCAGCAGAAAGCCCTTGGCGTAGGCGACCTTCTCATAGGCCTCGAATTCGTCAGGGGGCACGAAGCGCATGACAGCGTGGTGCTTGCGCGTGGGCTGGAGATACTGGCCGATGGTCAGGAAATCGACGTCGGCGGAACGAAGGTCGTCCATCAACTGCAGGACTTCGCTGCGCTCTTCGCCGAGGCCGGCCATGATCCCGGACTTGGTGAAGATCTGCGCGTCGAGTTCCTTCACGCGCTGCAGCAGCCGCACCGAATGGAAATAGCGCGCGCCAGGCCGCACCGTCAGATATTTCGATGGCACCGTCTCCAGATTGTGGTTGAACACATCGGGTTTCGCCGCAACGACGGTTTCGAGCGCGCCCTTCTTGCGGAGAAAATCCGGAGTCAGGATTTCGACGGTCGTACCCGGGCTTGTAGCGCGGATGGCGGCAATCGTCGCAGCGAAATGCGCGGCACCGCCGTCGGCAAGGTCGTCACGATCGACCGAGGTAACGACGACATGCTCCAGTCCCAGCTTGGCCACCGCTTCGGCGACCTTGTTCGGCTCATCGGCGTCGAGCGGACCGGGCAGACCGGTGCGGACGTTGCAGAACGCGCAGGCGCGCGTGCACGTATCGCCCATGATCATGAAGGTCGCGTGCTTCTTCGCCCAGCACTCGCCAATATTGGGACAACTGGCTTCCTCGCAGACGGTGACGAGTTTGTTCTCGCGCACGATGCGCTTCGTCTCGGCCCATTCGGCGGAGCCGGGTGCTTTCACGCGGATCCACGCAGGCTTGCTCTGTATGGGCGTGTCGGGGCGGTTGGCCTTTTCAGGGTGGCGTTGCCTCTCGGGCCGCATCTTCTCTCGCGGATCGTTATTGAGGAGGTCGAGCACGACAGTCATTTGGTCAGCCCTGTGAATGCACCGTCGCGGACATTCAGCTATCCAAGCGAACTTCGTCAATTCGATTCTTCGTCCTCTCATCAGCACCCCTCTCACGACCGGTCGCCGCGTTGTGCGGGCACTCTCGGTTCGTGCGCGCGGGCCGGTTTCCGATTTCGAGCCTTGCATTTGGAACCCGTCGCCACGCCTGTCCGACATTTCGGGTGATCCTTCCGGCCCGTTTTCCGGAGCTTCGGACAGATCCGGACCGATCGCATCGGAGGGCGCGACGGCTTGCATCGCAATCTCAAGCAAAATGAAAGGCATGCGCGCGATTGGCTGCGCATTGCGTGGTCTGGCACGAATGCTGCTTGGGTATGCAAAAGAAGCAAAAGCTCAAGAACAAACGATGCGAGGGGACGTTCAGATGCCAGCCAGTATTCAACTGATCACCTAGAGCGACAGGCGGTACCGCCTGTGTGGCATTGCGCTTCCGCACGCCCGCGGAACGCAATGAGCGTTGACGCTTGACTTCGGCTTGGCATGCAAAGGGAGAAGGTAATGAAGGTCGCGGACGCGCAAGATCTGGATCCGCAGGAAACCCGGGAGTGGCTGGATGCCTTGTCGGCAGTCCGGGGCCATCGCGGCAATGACCGGGCCGAGTTCGTCGTCAACGCGGTGCTGGACGCCGCACGGCGTGGCGGCCTTCAGGTAGAGCAGTCGCTGACGACGCCCTACTGCAACACGATCCCGCCGGATCGGCAGCCGGCACTGCCGGGCGATCGCGCGATCGAGCACAAGCTTCGCTCGATCATCCGGTGGAACGCCCTTGCGATCGTTCTGCGCGCCAACAAGGAGAGCTCGGAGCTTGGCGGCCATATCGCGAGCTTTCAGTCGGCTGCGACGCTCTACGATATCGGCTACGGCCACTTCTGGCACGCGCCGACAGACAGCCATGGCGGCGATCTGATCTTCGTGCAGGGGCACTGCTCGCCTGGCATCTACGCGCGCGCCTTTCTCGAAGGGCGGCTGAGCGAGGAACAGCTTCTCAGCTTCAGGCAGGAGACCGGCGGCGAGGGCTTGTCGAGCTATCCGCACCCTTGGCTCATGCCGGATTTCTGGCAGTTCCCGACGGTGTCGATGGGACTGGGGCCCTTGATGGCGATCTATCAGGCCCGGTTCCTGAAGTATCTCCAGAACCACAAGCTGGCCGAGACATCGAATCGCAAGGTCTGGGCCTTCATGGGCGACGGCGAAACCGACGAGCCGGAATCGCTCGGCGCGATTTCGCTCGCCGGCCGCGAAAATCTCGACAATCTGATCTTCGTCATCAACTGCAACCTCCAGCGGCTCGACGGGCCCGTCCGTGGCAACGGCAAGATCGTCCAGGAGCTCGAGAGTGTTTTCCGCGGCGCCGGCTGGAACGTCATCAAGGTGCTGTGGGGCTCGGGCTGGGATCGTCTGCTCGAAAAGGACACGAGCGGATTGCTGCTGAAGCGCATGGAGGAGTGCGTCGACGGCGAGTATCAGGATTTCAAGAGCAAGAGCGGCGCCTATATCCGCGAGCACTTCTTCGGCAAGTACGATGAACTGAAACAGCTTGTCGCCGACATGAGCGACGATGAGATCTGGAAGCTCGCGCGCGGCGGCCATGATCCGGAAAAGGTCTTCGCGGCCTACGCAGCAGCGGTAAACCACAAGGGCCAGCCGACGGTGATCCTGCCGAAAACCGTCAAGGGCTACGGCATGGGCGAATCCGGCGAAGGCCAGATGATCGCGCATCAGGCTAAGAAGATGACGCAGGACGCGCTGCGCGGCTTCCGCGACCGCTTCCAGGTGCCGGTTGCCGACAATGACCTGGCGAAGGTCCCTTTCCTCCGCCTGCCGGAAGACAGCCCGGAGATGAAGTATTTCCGCGCACAGCGCGAAAAGCTCGGCGGCAGCCTGCCGCAGCGCCGGCGCAAGTCTGCCTCCCTGCAAATTCCGCCGCTGTCGACGTTCCAGCGGCTGCTCGACGCTACCGGCGACCGCGAGATCTCGACCACGATGGCCTTCGTGCAGATGCTCGGCACCCTCGTGCGCGACAAGGCGATCGGCAAGCACATCGTGCCGATCGTGCCGGACGAATCCCGTACCTTCGGCATGGAGGGCATGTTCCGCCAGCTCGGCATCTATTCGTCGGTCGGCCAGCTCTACCGGCCGCAGGATGCCGATCAGCTGATGTACTACCGCGAGGACAAGAGCGGGCAGGTTCTGCAGGAGGGCATCAACGAAGGCGGCGCCATGTCGAGCTGGATCGTCGCCGCGACGTCCTACAGCACGAACAACGTGCCGATGATTCCGTTCTATATCTACTATTCGATGTTCGGTCTGCAGCGCGTCGGCGACCTCGCCTGGCTCGCCGGCGACATGCGTGCACGCGGGTTCCTGCTCGGCGGTACCGCCGGGCGCACCACGCTCAACGGCGAAGGGCTGCAGCATGAGGACGGCCACAGCCACGTCCTCGCCAGCACTATCCCGAACTGCATCTCCTACGATCCGACCTTTGCCTATGAGGTCGTGACGATCGTCCGCGAAGGCATGCGCCGCATGTACGAAGCGCAGGAGGATGTCTACTACTACATCACGCTGATGAACGAGAACTATCCGCATCCCTCGCTCGCCGACGCCGGCAAGAGGGCGGAGGAGGGAATTCTCAAGGGACTCTATCTCCTGAAGAGCGGCGGCGAGACGCCGAAGAAGGGGCTTCGCGTCCAGCTCGTCGGCTCGGGAACGATCCTGCGCGAGGTGATCGCGGCCGCCGGTCTGCTGAAGGCGGACTTCGGCGTCACCGCTGACGTCTGGAGCGCGACCAGCTTCAACGAACTGCGCCGTGACGGTATGGCGTCAGAGCGCTGGAACCTGCTGCACCCGACCGAGCCGCGCCGCAAGAGCTGGGTGGAAACGCAGCTTGATGGACATCCCGGGCCGGTCGTGGCCTCCACCGACTACATGCGCAACTACCCCGATCAGATTCGGGAATATGTGCAAGCGGCCGGGCGTCGATACGTCGTGCTCGGCACGGACGGTTTTGGCCGCAGCGACTATCGCGTAAAGCTGCGAAAATTCTTCGAGGTCGACCGGCATTACGTCGCCGTCGCTGCGCTCAAGGCGCTCGCCGACGACGGAGCGATCAAGCCGGCAGTCGTGGCCGACGCCATCGCCAAATACAAAATCGACGCCGGGCGTGCTGCGCCCTGGACCGTGTGAGCCAGCGGAGCCGAGGACAGAGCGATGAGTGGTCTGATCGACATCAAGGTTCCCGACATCGGTGACTTCAAGGACGTCCCGGTAATCGAGGTCTTCGTCAAGCCGGGCGACAGGGTGAAGGCCGAGGATCCGCTGGTTGCGCTGGAGTCGGACAAGGCGACCATGGAGGTGCCGTCGCCGCGCGAGGGCGTGGTGAAGTCGGTGATCGCCAAGGTTGGCGACAAGGTAAGCGAAGGCGCTGTGATCGTGCAGTTCGAGGGCGCCGGCGCGGAGCAGGCCGAGGCTCGCCCTGTCGTCAGCGCTCCGCCGTCGCCGGTCAGCGCACCGGCTGGAGTCGCCGAGGTGCGCGTCCCCGATATCGGCGACTTCAAGGACGTTCCGGTCATCGAAATCTTCGTCAAACCCGGCGATAGCGTGAAAGCGGAGGATCCGCTGATCGCGCTCGAGTCGGACAAAGCGACGATGGAAGTGCCGGCGCCTCTCTCGGGCACCGTGCGCGAGATCAAGGTCAAGACCGGCGACAAGGTCAGCGAAGGCTCGATCATCCTGTCGCTCGCAACTGGGGCAGCACCTTTGCAGGCCGACATCCCTCCCGTGTCACCGCCTGCGTCCTCGTCGGCCACCGCCGCTGGAACGGCGGTGGTCGGCGCCTTTGACGAAAAAAGCTTCGCGCTCGCCTATGCCGGTCCGGCGGTGCGCAAGCTGGCGCGCGAACTGGGCGTCGATCTCGGCAAGGTGAAGGGCTCGGGCAATCACGGCCGTACTCTGCGTGAAGACGTCGAGGCCTTCGGTAAGGGCGGCGCGGCGCCGGCCAAGCCGCAAGCAGCGACCGCAAGCGGAGGCGGCGTTGGCGGCATTGACCTTCTGCCCTGGCCCAAGGTCGATTTCGCAAAATTCGGGCCGGTCGAGCGCAAGGAGCTCGGCCGCATCAAGAAGATTTCCGCGGCCAATCTGCACCGCAACTGGGTCGTCATCCCGCACGTCACGACCCACGACGAGGCTGATATCACCGATCTCGAACAATTCCGTGTTCAGATGAACAAGGAGCTGGAGAAGAGCGGCGTAAAGCTCTCGCTCCTGCCGTTCATGGTCAAAGCCGCTGTAGCGACGCTGCAGAAGTTCCCGGAATTCAATGCGAGCCTCGATGGCGACGCGCTCGTCTACAAGAACTACTGGCACATCGGCTTTGCCGCTGATACGCCGAATGGCCTGATGGTGCCGGTCATCCGCGATGCCGACAAGAAATCGGTGCCGGAAATCGCCAAGGAGATGAACGCCCTCGCCAAGCTCGCGCGCGAAGGCAAGATCAAGCCCGACCAGATGCAGGGCGGGACTTTCTCGATCTCCTCGCTCGGCGGCATCGGCGGCATCTATTTCACGCCGATCATCAACGCGCCCGAGGTCGCGATCATGGGCGTCTGCAAGGGCTACTGGAAGCAGCACTCCTCCGACGGCAAGACATCGGACTGGCGGCTGACGCTACCGCTGTCACTGTCCTGGGATCACCGCGTCATCGACGGCGCCGCGGCGGCGCGCTTCAACGTGTACTTCGCCAGCGTGCTCGCCGATTTGCGGCGCGTGCTGTTCTGAGATCGGGGGAAGCAGCATGGCTCAGCAGATCGAAGTGAAGGTCCCCGATATCGGCGACTTCAAGGACGTTGCGGTGATCGAGGTCATGGTGAAGCCCGGCGAGACCGTCGCGGTCGACACCAGCCTCATCATGGTCGAGTCCGACAAGGCGTCGATGGAGATTCCGTCCTCGCATGCCGGCGTCGTCAAGGAGGTCAGGGTCAAGGTTGACGACAAAGTCAGCGAAGGCTCGACAATCCTCGTGCTGGAGGCGGAGAGCGCGGCGGCCGCGCCCAAACCCGCGCCAGCAGCGCAGCCGGCGGCGACCGCCAGCCCGCCGCCGGCTGCACCTTCCGCCGCGTCCTATTCCGGCAAGGCGGATATCGAATGCGACATGCTGGTGCTGGGTGCCGGTCCCGGCGGTTACTCGGCTGCCTTCCGCGCCGCCGATCTCGGCATGAAGACCGTGCTGGTAGAGCGTTACGATACGCTCGGAGGCGTGTGTCTCAATGTCGGCTGTATCCCGAGCAAGGCGCTGCTGCATACGGCGTCCGTGATCGACGAGGTCAGGCATCTCCCCGACCATGGCATTTCTTTTGGAGCACCGCAGATTGAGCTTGGCAAGCTGCGCGCGTTCAAGGACGGCGTGATCAAGAAACTGACGGGCGGCCTCGCCGGCATGGCGAAGGCACGCAAGGTCGAGGTTGCGACCGGCGTCGGCGCCTTCCTCGACCCGCATCATCTCGAGATTGTCTCGGCCGGAGGCAAGAAGACGGTCAAGTTCGCCCACGCCATCATCGCTGCCGGCAGCCAGGCCGTGAAACTGCCGTTTCTGCCTGAGGATCCGCGCATCGTCGATTCGACCGGCGCGCTGGAGCTGAAATCGATCCCTAAGCGCATGCTGGTGATCGGCGGCGGCATCATCGGACTCGAAATGGCGACGGTCTATTCGACGCTCGGCGCGCGCATCGACGTTGTCGAAATGCTCGACGGCCTGATGCAGGGGGCCGACCGTGACCTGGTCAAGGTCTGGGAGAAGATGAACGCGGGCCGTTTCGAGAAGGTCATGCTGAAGACCAGGACGGTGGGCGCGAAGGCGACCGAGGCCGGAATCGAGGTGAGCTTCGAGGGCGAGCAGGCGCCCGCCGGATCGCAGGTCTACGACCTCGTTCTCGTGTCGATCGGCCGCAGCCCGAACGGCAAGAAGATCGGCGCTGAAAAGGCCGGAATCGCGGTGACCGAGCGCGGCTTCATCGATGTCGACAAGCAGATGCGCACCAACGTGGCGCACATCTTCGCGATCGGAGACATCGTCGGGCAACCCATGCTGGCGCACAAGGCTGTGCATGAAGCCCACGTGGCCGCCGAAGTCGCCCACGGCGAAAAGTCGTATTTCGACGCGCGACAGATTCCCTCCGTCGCCTACACCGACCCTGAAGTTGCCTGGGCCGGCAGGACCGAGGAGCAGTGCAAGGCCGAGGGCATCAAGATCGGCAAGGCGGTCTTTCCATGGGCGGCCTCCGGCCGCGCCATCGCCAACGGTCGCGACGAGGGTTTTACCAAGCTGCTGTTCGACACCACGACACACCGCGTCATCGGCGGCGGCATCGTCGGGACGCATGCCGGCGACCTGATCAGCGAAATCTGCCTTGCGATCGAGATGGGCTGCGAGCCGGCCGATATCGGCAAGACCATTCACCCGCATCCGACGCTTGGAGAGTCCATCGGCATGGCGGCCGAAGTGTTCGAGGGTCATTGCACGGACCTGCCGCCGCAGACGAAAAAGTGACTGTGAAGTAAAACGGCGTACAGTCAGGGCGCGGTTGAATGAAGGAGACAGTCATGGCTTCAAGAACGTGGCGAGTTCTTATCCTTCTCGCATTTGTTCTGCTTTCGCCCAAATTGGCGTCGGCGCGGGAGGCGCATTGGCCCCAAGTGCTTACGCTCGGCACCGCGTCGGAAGGCGGCACTTATTACGTCTATGGCGAAGGGCTGGCTCGATTGCTCTCGCAAGAACTCGGCATCGCGGTGGTGGCGCGACCAACTGGCGGCCCGGTCGATAATATCAAGCTGCTTGAGACCGGTGAAATTCAGCTGGCCTTCGTCACACAAGGCGTGGCGCTGCAAGCCTGGAACGCCAACGCTGCCTGGACCGATGGGCGGCAGTACCGGAACATGCGCGCCATGTTCGCGATGTACGATACGCCGTTTCAGTTTCAGGTGCTCAGTGACTCGCCGATTCAATCGTTTGCCGAGTTCGCCGGCAAACGTATCGGTGTCGGCCCCGAGGGCGGCACCACTGCTGCCTACTTTCCCGAGTTCCTCAAAGCCCTGAAACTCGAGGCCACCCTGGTTCACGGCGATTGGGCGGAGCTCGCGGAGAAGTCGGTGGCGCGAAGCATCGACGCGCTCGCGGTAGGCGCCGGCGTGCCGGCTCCGATGCTTATCGACATCGAGCGAAAGGCGAAGGTGCGCTACCTGCCTCTCACGCGGCAGGAGATCGCAACGCTGCGCCTGACGATGCCGGAACTCTCGGCATCCGTTGTCGCGGCAGGTACGTACCCTACCTTGCGGCGCCGTTACGACACGGTCGGCCTGTTCAATTTTGCCGTCGCGCACAAGGATTTGCCGGACGATCTGGTCACAGCCATCGTCAACACAGTGTTCGCCAATAACGATCGGATGATCGAATTTCATCCGGCGGCGGCGGAAACGATCCCCTCGAACATCACGCGCAACAATTTCATCCCGCTGCATGGCGGCGCGGTCAGTTGGTATCGCAGCAGGCTTACGCCCGGAGTTGTGAATGCGGACTGAGAAAAAACTTAGGGAGGAATGAGATATGGCAACGGCAGCAGCAACGACAGGCGGTCACCATTCCGTAAAATGGTATCAGCACCTCTATGTGCAGGTTTTGGCTGCAATCACGGCCGGCATATTACTGGGCCATTTTTATCCTCAGCTTGGCGAGCAGATGAAGCCGCTTGGCGATGCGTTTATCAAATGTATCAAGATGATTATCGCCCCGATCATCTTCTTCACGGTTGTGCATGGTATCGCCAGCATGCGCGACATGAAGAAGGTCGGACGCGTTGGTTTGAAGGCATTGATCTATTTCGAAGTGCTGACGACGGCTGCGCTGATCATCGGGCTTATCGTTATCAATTTGTGGAAGCCTGGCGTCGGCATGAACGTCGATCTGTCGACCGTTGACACAAAATCGATCGCGGCCTTCACCGCAAAAGCGAAGGAGCAGGGCACGGTCCAGTTTCTGATGGACATTATCCCGTCGACAGTCGTCGGCGCTTTTGCCCAAGGCGAAATCCTCCAGGTGTTGTTCTTTGCAATCCTGTTTGCATTTGGGTTGCAAGCTCTCGGTCAACACGGTGAGGGCGTGTTGCGGCTGATTGATGTGGTGAGCCACGTGTTCTTCAAGATCGTGGGCTACATCATGAAAGTTGCGCCGATCGGAGCGTTCGGCGCAATGGCGTTCACGATCGGCAAGTATGGGGTGGCGACGCTGGTTTCGTTGGCCAACTTCATGTTGGCGTTCTACGTAACATGCTTGTTGTTCATCTTCGTCGTGCTCGGCGCCGTTGCTGCCCTTTGCGGCTTTTCGATCTTCAAGTTCATCCGCTACATCAAGGAAGAACTCCTGATCGTGCTTGGCACTTCGTCGTCGGAATCGGTGCTGCCGCGTATGATCGCCAAGACTGAAAATCTTGGCTGCGAAAAGTCGGTTGTCGGCCTGGTCATTCCTACCGGCTATTCGTTCAACCTCGATGGCACTTGTATTTACCTGACAATGGCGGCGATCTTCCTGGCGCAGGCGACCAATACGCCCCTAACGATCTGGCAAGAGCTCGGCATCATTGGCGTTCTGCTCCTTACATCCAAGGGCGCCGCTGGTGTCACGGGATCCGGCTTCATCGTCCTGGCCGCAACACTTGCATCCGTCGGGACGATTCCGGTCGCGAGCATCGCCTTGATCCTTGGCATTGACCGCTTCATGTCGGAGGCGCGCGCGCTCACCAACCTTATCGGAAATGGCGTTGCGACAGTCGTTGTCGCCAAATGGGAAGGGGCGCTCGATGAAAGAATGCTCCATCAACGTCTGAACCAGGAGAGCGATGTCGAAGCTGATGATCCGGAGTCCGTAAAGATTGCGGATGACGAGATAGAGGCCGGCGCGCCTCGGCCAGTCGTCGCTTGACCTTGAAAACGGAAGCGCAGGGAA
The DNA here is from genome assembly GCF_009930815.1 of Bradyrhizobium sp. CCBAU 051011. NCBI lineage: Bacteria > Pseudomonadati > Pseudomonadota > Alphaproteobacteria > Hyphomicrobiales > Nitrobacteraceae > Bradyrhizobium > Bradyrhizobium sp. CCBAU 051011. The sequence goes on from NZ_CP022222.1 coordinate 3,829,519, forward strand.
CACCGAACGAGGAGCTGATCATGACTGAAGTAGTAATTGTGTCTGCCGCGCGGACGCCGGTTGGCTCCTTCAATGGGGCATTCGGATCGCTGACCGCGCATGAACTTGGGGCTGTGGCGATCAAGGGGGCGCTCGAGCGCGCCAAAGTCTCGCCGGAAGAAGTCGATGAAGTGATCCTTGGCCAGGTCCTTGCCGGCGGCGAGGGACAAAATCCGGCGCGGCAGGCTGCCATGGCGGCCGGCATTCCGCAGGAGAAGACGGCGTGGGGGATGAACCAGCTCTGCGGTTCTGGCCTGCGGTCGGTGGCCCTCGGCCTGCAGCAGATCGCCAACGGCGATGCGAAAGTCATCGTCGCCGGCGGCATGGAATCCATGTCGATGGCGCCGCACCTGTCGCACATGCGGAACGGCACCAAGATGGGTGATACCAAGTTCATCGACTCCATGCTGAAGGACGGCCTGCTGGATGCATTCCACGGCTATCACATGGGAGTCACAGCGGAGAACATCGCCGCCAAATGGCAGATCACCCGGGAGGAGCAGGATGCGTTTGCCACCAGCTCGCAGAACAAGGCCGAGGACGCGCAGAAGGCCGGCAGGTTCAAGGACGAGATCGTTCCCGTTACCGTCAAGACCAGAAAGGGCGACGTCATCGTCGACCAGGATGAGTATATCCGCCCCGGCACGACACTGGACGCGCTGGCAAAGCTGAAGCCCGCCTTTAACAAGGAAGGCTCGGTGACCGCCGGCAACGCCTCGGGTCTCAACGACGGCGCGGCCGCGATGGTGTTGATGAGCGCTGACGAGGCCAGCAAGCGTGGTCTCACGCCGCTTGCCAGGATCGTGTCCTGGGCGACCGCGGGCGTCGATCCCGCGGTGATGGGATCGGGGCCTATTCCGGCATCGCGTAAGGCGCTCGAAAAGGCCGGCTGGAAGGTCAAAGACCTCGATCTCGTCGAGGCCAACGAAGCCTTCGCGGCGCAGGCGATCGCCGTCAACAAGGACATGGGCTGGGATCCCTCGATCGTGAACGTGAACGGCGGCGCCATCGCCATCGGTCATCCGATCGGTGCGTCCGGCGCGCGCGTTCTGACGACGCTTCTGTTCGAGATGCAGAAGCGCGGCGCGAAGAAAGGCCTTGCCACGCTGTGCATTGGCGGCGGCATGGGCGTCGCCCTGACAGTCGAGCGCTAGACCAGCGGACCGGCTCCGGGCGTCGTGACCGGCGCCAGATGCGGACGGCGCCAAGCCGTCCGCGAACGACAACGGCTCCCCAAGAGCCGGCCAATACAAGATCAACCGATCAAGATCAGGAGGAGACGATGTCCAGAGTTGCGGTTGTGACCGGCGGAACGCGAGGCATAGGTGAGGCGATCTCGATTGCGCTCAAGGCGGCCGGCTACAAAGTCGCTGCAAGCTATGCCGGCAATGACGAAGCGGCCACGAAGTTCAAGAGCGAGACCGGCATCAACGCCTACAAATGGGACGTGTCGAACTACGAGGCCTGCGTCGCAGGTCTGAAGCAGGTAGAGGCGGACCTCGGCCCCGTGGAGGTGCTGGTCAACAATGCCGGCATCACCAAGGACGGCATGTTCCACAAGATGACGCCGGACCAATGGTACGCGGTCATCAACACCAACCTGAACTCGCTGTTCAACATGACGAGGCCGGTGTGGGAAGGAATGCGTGAGCGCAAGTTCGGCCGCGTGATCTGTATCTCCTCGATCAACGGCCAGAAGGGCCAGATGGGCCAGGTCAACTACTCCGCCGCCAAGGCGGGCGACATGGGCTTCGTGAAGGCGCTGGCCCAGGAGGGAGCTCGCTCCGGCATTACCGTCAACACGATCTGCCCCGGTTATATCGCGACCGAAATGGTCAAGGCGATCAACCCGGAAGTCGTGGCCAAGAACATCCTTCCCCAGATCCCGGTCGGTCGTCTGGGCGAACCGCACGAGATCGCGCGCACCGTCGTGTTCCTGGCATCTGATGATGCCGGTTTCATCACGGGCTCGACGATATCCGCAAACGGCGGCCAGAGCATGGTCTGAGCCCCGCCATGTCGATGCAGCCACGAGGGGATCTGACGACACGAACGCTCGCCATGCCTGCGGATGCGAATCCGAGCGGTGACATTTTTGGCGGCTGGGTGCTTTCGCAGATGGATATCGCGGGTGGCAACCATGCAGGCCAGCGTGCGCAGGGGCGTGTCGCAACGGTTGCGATCGAGGCGATGCATTTCATCAAGCCGGTGCACATCGGCGATGTTCTCTGCGTCTATGCCGCGGCCGAGCGTGTCGGGCGTACGTCGGTGGCGATTCGCCTGGAGGCCTGGGCACTGCGCAGCCGGTTAGGGGACCGTGTCAAGGTGACGGAGGGTATCTTTACATTCGTCGCGCTCGACGGCGAGGGACGTCCTGCGCCGATCACGCCTGATCGACAAGAGGAAGCATCTCAACCGACAACGCCGCTTCAAACCCGGGACTGCACCAACAACCGATGAAGGAGAGGGAAATGTCCGACAACAAATCGAAGACAAACGACGCCGACTGGGGCTTTGCGGGGCTCGATTTCGCCAAGCTGGTCGAGTCTTGCCAGATCAGCGGTGTCGACATGATGGCGTTGATCGACACGGAGAAGAAGAACATCGACGCGCTCATAGAGGTCAATCGTTCGGCATATGACAGCTGGCGAAACCTGATGACCCGGCAGGCCGAGGTTTTTCAGGAAACCATGAAAGCGATCGTTGCCGAGGCAAGCGACGAATCTGTCGCGGGACGCCGCACTGAATTGGCCAGGCAGGGATTCGAGAAGGCTCTGGCCAACATGCGCCAGCTTGCCGAGACGGCGGCCGAGTCCCAGAAGCAAACGATGGAAATATTGCACCGGCGTTTCGAGGACGGCATGGCGCCCATGCGCAATGCCGGGCGGAGACCGTGAGGTCCTTCAAAGCAGGAGAGAGGTCGCTCGCACGGCCTCTCGAACAACGGAATCAAGCTGAGGAAACACGATGAACCAGGATCTGAGGGAAGCCGCACTCGAATATCATCGCCTGCCGAGGCCGGGAAAGATTTCCGTGGTGCCGACCACGGCCATGGCGACACAGCGCGATCTGTCGCTGGCGTATTCGCCGGGCGTGGCGGAGCCTTGCCTGGTCATCGCCAAGGACCCGTTGCAGGCCGATGAGCTGACCGCGCGCAGCAATCTCGTGGCTGTCGTTACCAACGGCACGGCCGTCCTTGGCCTTGGTAATATCGGTCCGCTGGCGGGCAAGCCGGTCATGGAAGGCAAGGCGTGCCTGTTCAAGAAGTTCGCCGGGATCGACGTGTTTGATATCGAACTTGCGGAGGAGGATCCTGACGCACTGATCGAGACCATCGCCAGGATGGAGCCGACCTTCGGCGGCATCAACCTCGAGGATATCAAGGCGCCGGAATGCTTCTACATCGAACAGAAGCTCCGCACTCGCATGAAGATTCCGGTCTTTCACGATGACCAGCATGGCACTGCGATCATCGCCGCCGCGGCAATCCTCAACGGCCTGAAGCTGGTCAAGAAGGACATTGCCGACGTCAAGCTGGTGTGCTCCGGCGCCGGCGCAGCGGCGCTTGCATGTCTCGATCTCATAGTCAGTCTTGGATTGCGGCATGATCGTATCATCGTGACCGACGCAAAAGGTGTGGTGTATGCGGGCCGCACCGAGGGCATGGATGACAACAAGGCGCGCTATGCCGTAAAGACGGACGCGCGAAAGCTGGACGAGATCATCCAGGACGCGGATATCTTCCTCGGCTTGTCGGCCGGCAACGTGCTGACATCAGGTATGGTCAAGAAGATGGCGCGAGATCCCCTGATCTTCGCCATGGCCAACCCGATCCCGGAAATCATGCCGGAGGACGCGCTGGCGGTTCGTCCCGATGCGATCATTGGAACGGGGCGGTCGGACTACCCCAACCAGATCAACAATGTTCTATGCTTCCCGTTCATCTTCAGGGGCGCGCTGGACTGCGGGGCGACCACGATCAATGAGGAGATGAAGCTTGCGACCGTCCGCGCGCTGGCGGACCTGGCCATGACGGAAGTGCCCGAGGTGGTGGCCGCCGCGTACAAGGGGGAGAAGCTTCGCTTCGGCCGCGACTATCTCATTCCAAAGCCGCTCGACCCGCGGCTCATCGAGGTCGTCGCGCCGGCGGTGGCCAGGGCTGCGGCCGACAGCGGTGTCGCCAAGCGTCCGATCGCGGACATGGAAGCCTATCGCCAGCAGCTGAGCCGGTTCGTTTATCAGTCCGGCAACGCGATGCAGCCGGTCTTCTCGGTGGCGAAGGGCAGCGGCAAATCCCTGCTTCTGGCGGAGGGTGAGGACGAGCGCGTGCTGCGCGCTGCGCAGGTGGTCGTTGACGAGAGGATCGCAAGGCCCTTGTTGGTCGGCCGGCCGTCGACGATCGAGGATCGGATCAAGTCGTTCGATCTCCGGCTGAGGCCGGGCATGGACTGCGACATCATCGATCCACATGATGCGGAGATCTATTCCAAATGCGCGGAAGTGTACCACTCGCGCAGAAAGCGCGACGGCGTATCGGCCGGCCTCGCTCTCTCGGAGACCCGAAGCAATGCGACCGTGCTCGCCTCGCTCCTTCTCGCAAGAGGCGTCGGTGACGCGATGCTGTGCGGGGTCATCGGCAGGACATCTGATCATCTGGCCGCCATTCGCAACGTGATCGGCACCCGCGACGATGTGCGGACGCTCGCCGTGATGCAGATGCTGATTCTGCCGCAGCATCAGCTGTTCATTTGCGACACCCATTGCCATCTTAATCCGACCGCCGATCAGGTCGCCGACATCGCCTTGCTGGCGGCGGCGGAGGTCAGGCGCTTCGGCATCACGCCGCGGGTGGCCTTGTTGTCGCATTCGAGCTTCGGCAGCTCCGCCGTTCCGGAAGCCAACAAGATGCGGGAAGCACGGGCGCTCATTCGCCAGCGGGCTCCCGATCTGGCGGTCGAGGGCGAAATGCGCGGGGACGCCGCACTGTCGCCATCCGTGCTTCACCACGAGTTTCCCGATTCAGGTTTCGAGGGACCGGCGAACGTGCTGGTGATGCCGAATCTCGACGCCGCCAACATCTCCTACAATCTGCTCAGGATGGCGGCGGGCCAGGGACTGACGGTCGGCGGCATCCTGCTGGGGGCGGCAAAGCCGGCCCACATTCTCACGCCATCGTCCACGGTCCGGCGAATCGTGAACATGGCCGCCGTCGCGGTGGCAGACGCAGTCTCCGATAGAGCCTGATCCGGAGGACGCGTTTGGACGAGCTGTGAACTGATCGGTTGAGGCCATCATGAGCAAGCCGCAGTTGGGAAAATCCCGGATTGTCATCGTCGGAGGCGGAGCCGGCGGATTGGAGCTTGCGACGCGCCTGGGCGACAAACACGGACGCAAGGGAAAGCTCGACATCACACTGGTCGAGCGAAAACGCACGCATGTGTGGAAGCCGAAGCTCCACGAGATTGCCGCCGGGAGCATGGATATCTCAGCTCACGAGGTCGATTATCTCGCGCAATCCTACTGGCACGGCTTTCGCTACCGGATCGGGGAGATGATCGGGATCGATCGGGATCGCCGTCAGGTGCAGGTGGCGCCCTATTTCGATGCTGAAGGCCGCGAGGTCACGCCGAAGCGGACCTTCGACTATGACGTCCTCGTCGTTGCCGTCGGAAGCCAGAACAACGACTTTGGCACGCCTGGAGTCGTGGACCATGCGATCAAGCTCGAATCGCAGTCGGATGCACGGCGGTTCCACGAAAGAATGGTCAATGCGTGTATCCGCGCGCATGCCCAATCGTCACCTCTGGGAGCGCATCAATTGAAGGTCGCAATCATCGGGGCCGGTGCGACCGGCGTCGAACTTGCGGCCGAGCTCCACAGAACGACGCGTGAAGTGGTGGCGTACGGCCTCGATCAGGTCGATCCTCAGAAGGACATCAGGATTACGCTGATTGAAGCCGCCGAACGGGTGCTTCCCGCCCTGCCGGAACGAGTCTCGAAAGAGACGGAGAAGTTGCTTGGCAAGCTTGGAGTCGATGTGCTGGTCGGCGCCAAGGTCTCCGAGGTCGGGTCCGACCATGTGAGCCTGACGGACGGCCGGATGATTCCCGCTGAATTGATCGTCTGGGCCGCGGGCGTCAAGGCGCCCGATTTCCTCAAGGACATCGCGGGTCTCGAAACCAACCGCATCAATCAGCTCGTCGTCCGGCCGACACTGCAAACAAGCCGCGACGACGGCATCTTTGCCATCGGCGACTGCGCGGCCTGCTCGTGGGGTGAGCGCGGCAACGTACCGCCGCGCGCGCAGGCGGCCCACCAGCAGGCCTCGCATCTCTATTCCCAGATTCCGCGTTATCTGCGGGGCGAGCCGATCAAGGACTACAAGTATAAAGACTTCGGATCTCTGGTGTCGCTCGGCGAATTCAGCACGGTCGGCTCGATGATGGGAGCGCTTGTGGGCGGCAACCTTGTCTTCGCGGGCATCTTCGCAAGGATGATGTACCTGTCTCTCTACAAGATGCACGAACACGCGCTGCACGGCTCGGTGAAAGTTGCGCTCGACACGTTGGCCCGCCTGATCACCCGGCGGACCGAGCCGCACGTGAAGCTTCATTGATGGCAGGTCGCAAACGGGATGAGCATCGCATCGACTGTTGCGTGTTCGACCGACCTCGATGCGCTGCGTCGAGAACGTAGGGGAAGCTGATGGAGGCCGTGTTTCTCGCGCGCATACAGTTTGCCGCCAACATCACGTTCCACATTCTGTTTCCGTCGATCTCGATCGCGTTGGGCTGGGTACTGCTGTTCTTCAGGTTGAAGCATCTGCGCGCAACCGATCCGCAGCAGAAGCTCGATTGGCTCCGTGCCTACCGCTTGTGGACCAAGGTGTTCGCCCTGACATTCGCGCTCGGGGTCGTCAGCGGCGTCACCATGAGCTTCCAGTTCGGCACCAACTGGCCGGGCTACATGGAGCGCGTCGGCAATATCGCCGGCCCGTTGCTCGGCTATGAAGTGCTGACCGCATTCTTTCTGGAAGCGGGTTTTCTCGGCGTGATGCTGTTCGGTCACCGCCGCGTCGGAGAGATGGTTCACCTGGGAGCGACCTTCCTCGTCGCGCTCGGGACGCTGATGAGTGCGTTCTGGATCCTGGGCCTTAATTCCTGGATGCAGACGCCGGCGGGATACGAAGTCATCGATGGGGTGTTTCACGCCAAGAACTGGCTGGAGATCATCTTCAATCCGTCCTTTCCGTATCGTTTGGTTCATATGACGCTGGCATCCGCGCTGACCTGCGCGTTCCTGCTTATCGGGATCAGCGCCTGGCAGCTCCTGAAAGGCGTAGCGACGGCCAGTGCCTCTCGCGTGCTGCGGACCGGGCTCATTTTCGCTGCCCTGATCGCGCCCGCACAAATGTTGGCGGGTGACCTTCATGGGCTCAATACACTCAAGCATCAGCCGCAGAAGATCGCGGCCATGGAGGGTATCTGGGAGACGACGCGCGGTGCTCCATTGCTGCTGTTCGCGATCCCGGATGATGCGGCGAGAACGAACCGTTTCGAATTGCCTGTGCCGAAGCTCGCGAGCCTGATCCTCCGCCATGATGCAAATGGCGAAATCAAGGGGCTGAACGAGTTTCCATCGGCCCATCCGCCGGTCTTTCCGGTGTTCTGGTGCTTCCGGATCATGGTGGGGACCGGCATCCTGATGTTGCTGGTCAGCTGGATCGGTCTGTGGAGGCACTGGCGCGATGGCTGGGATTTCGCCCGGATGCCGCGACCAATGCTCAAGCTGTTTGCTGGAATGACCTTTGCCGGTTGGGTTGCAACCATTGCCGGATGGTATGTCACGGAAATCGGACGCCAGCCTTTCATTGTGTCGGGTCTCATTAGGACGGCCGATGTCGCCTCACGGGTCCCGTCGTCAAGCATTGCCTTGACGCTCGCAATCTACACTGCGCTCTATCTGGCCTTGCTCGCCGCGTATGTCGGCGTGCTGAAATACATGTCGGAAGCTGCGGAAAAGCCCACCGGCCCTATCACATCGAAAGACCTCGCGGAGAGCACGCACCAGTATCAGCGCCGGGGAGAATTCGCATGAGTTCGATGTCGTTCGACGAACTACTCCCGCTCATCTTCATCGGGTTGATGGGGGTCTCGCTGCTCGTCTATGTCGTGAGCGACGGATACGATCTCGGGGTCGGCATGTTGATGCATCGAGCGACTCCCGAAGAGCGGGATACCATGGTCGCATCCATTGGCCCGTTCTGGGATGCCAACGAAACGTGGCTGGTCCTTGGCGTCGGCCTGCTCCTGGTTGCCTTCCCCAAGGCGCACGGACTGGTCCTGTCGGAATTGTACCTGCCGACCGCTCTCATGCTGGTCGGGCTGATCTTGCGCGGCGCTGCCTTTGATTTCAGGGTCAAGGCCAAGGCCGACCGGAAGGCGATGTGGGACCGCCTGTTCATCGCCGGGTCAATGCTCGCGTCCGTATGTCAGGGCTGGATGCTCGGCCGCTATATCAGCGGCTTCGGCGAGGGCTGGAACTATCCGATCTTTGCTGGCGCAATTGCGATAGCGCTGCCGATGGCATACGCGCTGCTCGGTGCGACATGGCTGGTGATGAAGACAGACGGGCAACTCCAGGACAAGGCGATCGAATGGAGCAAGATCGCCTGGCCACCGATGGTCCTTGGCTTGATCCTGATCTCGATGGCAACGCCGTGGATCAGCGAGACCGTTCGTGTCAGGTGGTTTACCTTGCCCGCGATGATTGCGGTGGCGTCGATCCCAATCACAACGGGCGTTGCGCTGCTGGCGGCGCGCCTCCTGCTCGGTTCGCCAGCCGTGCGTGGCAGCCTGTGCTGGCTGCCCTTCGCGTTGCTGGTGCTCGTCTTCTTCCTGAGTTTCCTCGGCCTCAGCTACAGCATCTATCCCTTCGTGGTGATCGACAGGCTTACCGTCTGGCAGGCCGCCAGCAGCCCCGAGTCGCTCAAAATCATCCTGATCGGGGTTTGTGTCACGTTGCCCGTCATTATCGCCTACACAGGATTTTCCTATCGCGTATTCCGGGGCAAGACCATAGAGTTGGACTATGCGTGAGTGGTCGTCTGGGGTGGCCGACGCTCCTCGGTTTGTCCTGGTTCACAAGATGACGGAGCTTCCATCCCTGGTGAACATCAAGAGGAGTCCCGAAGTCAGTTCAGTGGTATCGGGCTCCATACGTTGGCTTGTTCGTGGAACAGCTGCCCTTGCCCTGGTCGCTGCCGCTTCGTGGCTTGGATATGCCGTGTCATTCCAGCGCGGACTGGACCATTTGCACGTCGCTGCTCAGCAGCGGCTAGCGGTGGAAGCGGCCAGGCTCGACGGTCATCTCTCCAGATTTGAATATTTGCCGTCACTGCTTGAGACGTCCCCGAGCGTTTTACGACTGCTTGGCGATCCTGCTGATGCCGCGCTGCAGCAATCGGTTAGCCTGTACCTGAAGTCGATCAATCTGCTTGCGGGAGCTGACAACCTCTACGTCCTGGGCGTCTCCGGCGAGACGCTGGCCGCAGCCGATTTCGACAAACCGGGTACGCCGTTTGGCGAGAACCTGTCCTATCGCCCATATGTGAGCGAGGCTCTCTCGAAAGGCCGAGGAGCGTTTTTCGGTGTCGGCATTACCAGCGCCCGCGCTGGCTACTATCTCTCCTATGCCCTGAAGGAGGGCGGAGTGACGAGGGGCATCGCCACCGTCAAGGTCAACCTCGATTCGTTTGAGCGCGCGTGGCGCGACATTGACAGCGATATTCTTCTGCTCGACGAGCGCCGGGTCGCGATACTTTCCTCTCGCGACGAGTGGCGCTTTCGTCCAATGGAGCCGCTGTCGCTTCAGATGCACGACGAGATTTCGCGATCCAAGCCATACGGAAACCACGAGCTCAGGCCGCTTCGATGGACTTTTGTTGCTCAGTTCTCGGACGGCGCTGCACGCGTCACCGTAGAAAACGGCGCGGCCTACACCGTCAGCGAACGGCCAATCAACCACGGTCAGTGGAAGCTGATCCTTCTCGATGACGAGGCGCCAACACGGCAGACCGCGCTTATCATTGGCGCGATGTCGGGTCTCGCCGCCATTGTTGCGTTGCTGGTGGCCGGTCTCGTTGAGCAGCGCGGGCGAGCGATCAAGCAACGATTGGCCAACCAGGCGGCATTGCAGGCCGCAAACGACATGCTTGAGATCAGGGTGCAGGAACGAACCGCCGAACTGCGGGCTGCGCAGGATGAGCTTGTCCATGCCGGCAAGCTGGCCGCCCTCGGCCAGATGTCGGCCGGAATGGTGCACGAATTGAACCAGCCGTTGGCTGCGCTGCAGACCGCTGCCGACAATGCGATCTTGCTCGTTGATCGTGGGTCGATCGGCGATGCCCGTGGAAATCTCACCCGGATTGGCGAATTGATACGCCGGCTTGGGCGCCTGACCGGTCAGCTGCGGATTTTCGCGTACAAGTCGAGCAGCCCGCTTGACGTGGTCTCCGTTGAACAAGCCGTGGCTGAATCCCTCAAGATACTCGCCGCGCGCATCAAGGAGGGGCGAGTCGACGTCGTGACGGACATCGATGCGAATCTCTGCGTCGTTGCCGATCAGACGCGGTTGGAGCAGCTGTTGTGCAACATCGTGGCGAATGCGCTGGACGCTGTAGAGAGCGTGGAACAGAAGTCCGTCCTGATTCGAGCGACCAGGGAAGACGGGCAGATCCCTCGTTGCCGCATCGCCATCAGCAACAGCGGTCCGGCCATCGCGCCCGACGTTCTCCAGCGCATGTTCGAGCCGTTTGTGACGACCAAGCCTGCAGGAAAAGGGCTCGGCCTTGGTCTGATGCTCTCCAATCACATTGCGCGCTCTTTTGGTGGTGAGTTGCGTGCGCGAAACCTGATGCCGCGTGGTGCCGAATTTGTCGTGTTCCTTCCATTGGCCGACCCAACAGAGGCTTCGAATGAGCGATGACCAATCAATCGGAGTGATCTACGTCGAGGACGATGACGATGTCCGGATCGGCGGCGTTCAGGCGCTCGAGCTTGCAGGATTTTCCGTTTCGGGATTCGTCTCGGTTGAATCCGCTAATGGAGCCGTTCGCTCCGAAATGCCGTTTGTCGTGGTCTGCGACGTGCGCCTGCGCGGCAAGAGCGGCCTTGACTGGCTGTCCGATCTGCGCCGACTGGACCATGATCTGCCGGTGATCCTGATCACCGGGCATGGCGATATTTCCATGGCCGTGCAGGCAATGCGGAACGGTGCCTACGATTTCATCGAGAAGCCATGCTCCTCGGAGCAGCTCGTCTCGGTGGTGCGTAGAGCGGCCGAAAAGCGACGGCTCACCCTGGAAGTACGCTCGTTGCGATCTGTCCTGGCGGACCGCCAGGGCATCGAGGCGAGCTTGCTGGGACGGTCGCCGCAGATACAGGAAGTGCGCAGGCTCGTATCCACATTGGCCGCGACCAATGTTGACGTCACGATCTATGGCGAAACCGGAACCGGCAAGGATGTAGTTGCGCGCTGCCTCCACAATCACAGCGGCCGACGCCGCGGCAATTATGTTGCGGTGAACTGCGGCGGCCTCCCCGAATCGCTGGTCGAGAGCGAGTTGTTCGGCCATGAGGTGGGAGCATTTACCGGCGCCACCCGTCAGCGTATCGGAAAGATCGAATATGCGAATAGCGGAACGCTGTTCCTCGACGAAATCGAAAGCATGCCGCTGAGCGTGCAGGTGAAGTTGCTGAGGTCGCTGCAGGACCGATCGATCGAGCGCGTCGGCTCGAACAAGCCAATTTCCGTGGATTGCCGTGTCGTTGCGGCGAGCAAGGCGAATTTGCTCGAGCTGAGCGAGAAAAAGCTGTTTCGCGCCGATCTCTACTATCGCCTCGGCGTCGCATTCGTCGAACTGCCGCCGCTCCGAGAACGGCGCGAGGATATTCCCTTGCTGTTCGAGCACTTCACGCTGGATGCCGCCAGACGGTTCGAGCGCGACGCGCCGCTATTGGACGAGCAGACGCTGTCCGTCTTGCTGGCCTATTCGTGGCCGGGAAACGTACGGGAGCTTCGCAACGTCGCCGATCGCTTCGTGGTTGGCGTGCTCGACGGCAAGGCCATCAACAAGTCCGGACTTGGCGCGTCGGATGTGTCGTTGCCTCGACAATTGGAAAACATCGAGCGGTCGATCATCGAGGACGCGTTGCGGCGCAAGCAGGGCGACGTTCAGGCGACTGCAATGCTTTTGGGTATCCCGAAGCAGACGTTATACGACAAGATCAAGCGTCTTTCCGTCAACGTTGACGGGATCAGAGAGGGGACAGTTGTTCGCTCCAGCTCCTGACGACAAAGAGCGGCCATTGCGAAGCCCCGGACCGGCTTGACGGCAGAAGCCATGGGACCGTCGAACAGCAGACAAGCTCTCGGCGCGTACGAGAGAAGGGCGCCAGACAGAAGCTGCCCGAACAGGAAACGAACGAGATCTTCAATCTGAGTGAGGGGTAAGTGATGAACCGACCATTCAACGTTCCTGACGAATTCGTCGATGGGTTCATGAAGGCGGGTGCGAGCCTGTGGCGATCGCTGGGGTGGGTGCCGAATGCCGATCGCGACGGCACGGCGTTCAGCTCAACCCTGAGTTCGTCAGGGCGTATCGCCGAGTTGCAGGCCGACCATTTGATGCGTCTTTACCAGCTCACGGAAAACGTCTTCAAATCGGCTGCAGGAATGCAGACCGATGCGACGCTCGAACCCGTGCGCGGCGATCGCCGGTTCAACGGTGCGGAATGGCGGGACAATTCGCTCTACAGTCTGTTGAAGCAATGCTATCTCTTGAATTCGCGCTATTGCACTGACTTCGTCGAAGCGCTGGATCTGGACGAAAAGGAAAAGCATCGGCTGCGCTTCTTCACGCGCCAACTCGTCGAGGCGATGAGTCCGACCAATTTTGTCACCACCAATCCCGACGTCATCAAGCTCGCGAAGGATACCGAAGGCCAAAGCCTCAAGGCAGGCCTGGACAATTTGATGTCAGATCTTGGCAGGGGCAGTCTGACGATCACGGACGAGGGCGCTTTCGAGGTCGGAAAGGATGTCGCGGCATCCAGGGGCGCGGTGGTATTCGAGAACGACCTGTTTCAACTCATTCAATATGAACCGGCGACGGAGCAGGTGGCTGTGCGGCCCTTGTTGATCGTGCCGCCCTGTATCAACAAGTTCTACATTCTTGACCTTCAGCCAGCCAATTCCTTCGTGCGGTTTGCGGTCGAGCACGGCATGACGGTCTTCATCGTTTCCTGGCGCAACCCGGATGCCTCTTGCGGGCATTTTGGGTGGGATGATTACGTCGAGCATGGCGCAATGCGCGCTATCGAGATCGCCCGTTCGATTTCCGGCGCCGACAAGGTCAACGTCGTCGGCTGGTGCGTCGGCGGCACGATCCTGTCGTCTGCGCTCGCTATCCTGCGGACGCAAGGCGACGAATCGGTCGCCAGCGTGACACTGCTGACGACCATGCTCGATTTCCGCGAACCGGGTGATCTCGGCGTATTCGTGGACGAGGAGAGTGTGTGGCAGCGTGAGCAGACCATCGGGAATGGAGGCATCTACCGCGGCGCCGAGCTCGGATTCGTCTTCCAGACCCTGCGCTCGAAAGAGCTGATATGGCCGAACGTGATCAATAATTACCTGAAGGGGAAGTCGCCCGAGCGTTTCGATCTTCTGTTCTGGAATGCCGACGTAACCAATCTGCCGGGACCGATGTATTGCTGGTACATCAGGAACATGTACCTGGAGAACAATCTCCGGGAACCGAACAGACTGACGATGTGCAACACGTCAGTCGATTTGGGGCGGGTCGATCTGCCTGCCTATGTTCTGGCGACCGTCGAGGATCATATCGTGCCGTGGCGGTCGGCCTATCGAACAACGGGCCTGTTCGGCGGCGACACGCGCTTTGTCCTCGGCGCGAGCGGACATATCGCCGGCGTGATCAATCCGGCGTCGAAGAACAAGAGAAGCTATTGGGTGTCGGACAATCGATGCGACGATCCGGCGACGTGGCTGGCTGGCGCCGATGAAAAGCCCGGCAGCTGGTGGAACGACTGGATTGCCTGGCTCAAGCCATGGGCGGAAGAGCAACTGCCGGCGCGCACGCAACTCGGCAGCAACCTCTATCCTCCCGGTGAATCCGCGCCCGGCCGTTATGTGAAGGAAAAGGCGGCCTGACGGGAAGCGAGACCTCGTTTGGCCGTTTCGTGCAATAGGCCCGCCGAATCTACGGTTGATGGGGAGGGCCCCGTCGGGTACTTGGCGGAATCGGCGTTTGGGGTTAGTTTGCTGCAATGTTCGTTCGCTTCACGAGGTCGATTCGCGCTAAAGCGGGGTGGTTTGTCGCCCTGCTATATCTGTTTTGCGTGCTCGCGCCGGGCGTTGCGCTTGCTGTTGGCGATGCCGCGTCGTGCCTCTTGCATCAGATTCCCCCGGCCGCCGTGCATGTGCACGAGGACGCCTCGCACGAGCACCATGAGGTGCACGGGAACCAGCAGTCGAGCCACCACGCCGACGCAGACCGCACCGAACACGATCATGCAAAGCACGGGCACGGCAAAACTTTGCCGGGACCTTGCTGCGCCATGCTCTGCCTGTCCGCGCTCCCAGCCGATTTGCCCGGTCTGGCCAAGCCCTCGCAGCCAACCTCGATCTGCGTCTTAGAGAGGTTCCAGCGCTTGCCGGGCGAACCGCCCCCTCTGCACTATCGTCCTCCCATCGCCTGATCTGAAGTAACCAAACGTGGGCAGTGGTGCGCGCATCAGCGCGCGCCTGCCTGTGGTGAATCAGAGATCAGGGATACATTCATGTCTGCGCAGCTCGGGGCGAACTTCGCCGCCGTTCATTCGGCCGTGCAACAATTCAATAGACGCAAATCCGGAATCCTTCTCGTGGGAGTGGCCCTCGCGGCCGTCACTCTGGGAGGATGCATGGCGGCTACTGTTGCGCTAATTGGCAGCGATCCCGCGGACCCCAGCGTCAAGGTAGCCGGGGTCGGATACCGCTCAACAATTGCTCCTTACACCAGCCTTCGCCCGACCGCTCCGGCCCCGTGGCGCCAGCAGAACGAACGCGTCACTCCGGCCCCCAAGTCTGGCCAACAGGAGCGCGAACAATGAATCGGATTTTTCGAATTGCGCTAATCCCAGCAGGTCAGCTTCGATTGAGGCCGGCGTACCTGGCTGCACTTCTTTCAACTGTTGCTTTGACGGGATGCGCGTCCTTCTCGGCCGATCGCGGAATGAATGTCGTCGCCACCGTTGCCGACGAGACGATCAAGAAGGATGTGGTGTCCATTCGCACGGCCGATGATGCAAAGTGGGCGAGGACCGCCGTTCAAAGCCTTCTGCGTCGAGCCCTGACGGTGGATACCGCCGTCCAGGTCGCGCTCCTCAACAATCGGGGCCTGCAGGCGGCATACAACGAACTGGCATTGGCCGAAGCCGAGTTTGTCGGGGAAAGCCTGCCGCCCAATCCAACCTTCGCGATTTCTCGCATCGCAGGCAACGGCGGGTACGAGATCGAGCGTCAGGTCGTCGGCGACATTCTGGCGCTGGCCACCCTGCCGTTCCGGTCGGAGATTGCTCGTCAGCGCTTCCACAAGGCTCAGTTACGTGCGGCAGAGGAGACGCTGCGGCTCGCCGCCGAGGTCAGGCGCGCCTATTACGGTGCGGTCGGGGCCAACGAGCTTGTCGTCCTGTTTACCGATGCCAAGTCCACTGCGGAATCCACGGCGCAGCTCGCTTTGAAGCTCGGAGAGACCGGATCGCTGAACAAGCTTGATCAGGCCCGCGAACAGGTTTTTTACGCCGAGGTCACGGCCGATCTTGCGACGCTTCGTCAGGATGCGACAAGCTCCCGCGAGCGCCTGATCCGCCTACTTGGACTGTGGGACGGCGACCTGGGCTTCCGGCTGCCAGAGAAGTTGCCGGCCTTGCCGCGCCGGCCGTTGTCGCTGCCGCTCATCGAGGTAGATGCCGTCGCACATCGGATCGATCTGCAGATGGCCCGCATCGAGTTGGGTCTTCTTGCGAAGTCGCTCAAGCTCACGGAGGCAATTCGGTTCGTCACGCTTCTCGATCTTGCGGGGATCGACAAGAAAACCCGCGAGCCGGAAGGCGCTCCATTCCGGGAACGCGGTTTCGACATTCAATTCCAGATCCCGATTTTCGATGGCGGCGAGGTGCGCGTCCGGCAAGCCACTGAAATCTACAACCAGGCATTCAATCGTCTGACCGAAAAAGCGGTGGACGTGCGATCGGAAGCGCGCGACGCATACCGCGTCTACCGATCGCGCTACGACATCGCTAGCCATTACCAGCGCGAGATCCTTCCCTTGCGCCAGATCATCACTGAGGAGATGCAGCTTCGCTTCTCCAGCATGCAGATAGACGTGTTCGCGCTATTGACGGAAGCGCGGCAGCGTCTGGCCTCACTGCGCGCTGCAATCGACGCCAAGCGGCAATTCTGGCTGGCGCAATCCGACCTGCAGACCGCCGTTAATGGCGGTGGCTCTGGCGCGACAAGAGAAACTCCAACGACGACAGCCGCGGCAGCGCCGGCGGCCAACGCCGGACACTAGAGGAGATCGACGATGTTTTCACGCAGAGGATTTCTCGGCACCGCGGCTCTTGTCGGCGCAAGCGCCGTGACCGGCCGTGTCCAGGCCGCAGCCATTCCCGAAGCGCCGACGATGGACAAGGCGGTGATGCAACCGCCGCTGCATCCGACGTCGGGCCCCGAGTATCGCCCGGTCGTTACGCTCAACGGCTGGACGCTGCCGTGGCGCATGAACGGCGACTGGAAGGAATTTCATCTCGTCGCCGAGCCCGTGGTGCGCGAATTCGCCGAAGGCATGAAGGCCAATCTATGGGGCTATAACGGCCAGGCTCCAGGGCCGACCATCGAGGCGGTGGAAGGCGACAAGGTTCGCATCTTCGTCACCAACCGCTTGCCCGAAGCCACCACCGTACATTGGCACGGCATGATCTTGCCGTGCGGTATGGACGGCGTCGGCGGCG
Source organism: Bradyrhizobium sp. CCBAU 051011 (assembly GCF_009930815.1). NCBI lineage: Bacteria > Pseudomonadati > Pseudomonadota > Alphaproteobacteria > Hyphomicrobiales > Nitrobacteraceae > Bradyrhizobium > Bradyrhizobium sp. CCBAU 051011. Next base: position 3,846,636 of record NZ_CP022222.1, read on the forward strand.
TTACCCAGCCGCACATCCCGCCCGGAAAAACCTTCGTCTACGAGTTCCAGCTCAAGCACAGCGGAACGTTCATGTACCACCCGCATTCCGACGAGATGGTGCAGATGGCGATGGGCATGATGGGCATGTTCGTCGTTCATCCGCGCGATCAATCGTTCCGGCCGGTCGACCGCGACTTCGTCTTCGTGATGAGCAGCTATCTGATCGACCCCGGCACCTATTTGCCGAAGGTCAACGAGATGACTGACTTCAATATGTGGACCTGGAACAGCCGCGTGTTTCCCGGCATCGATCCGCTGCCGGTGCGCCTTGGCGATAGAGTGCGCGTTCGGATCGGCAATCTCACGATGACCAACCATCCGATCCATCTGCATGGTCACAAATTCGTGGTCTCGTGTACGGATGGCGGATGGGTTCCGGAAAGCGCGCAATGGCCGGAGACAACGACTGACGTGCCAGTCGGCGCTGTCAGAGCATTCGACGTGCTGGCGGATAACCCCGGTGACTGGGCGTTCCACTGCCACAAATCACACCACACCATGAACGCCATGGGCCACGACATGCGCAACATGATCGGCGTGTCGAAGAAGGACCTCGCCAAGGCCGTCGGCAAACTCGCACCCGACGCGATGGTGATGGGTTCGACCGGCATGTCGATGGGCACCATGGAAATGCCCGCCCCGGACAACACGCTGCCCATGATGACCGGCACCGGCCAGTTCGGCCCAATCGAGATGGGCGGCATGTTCACGGTGATGAAGATCCGCGAGGGAATGGCGCGCGACGACTACTCCGATCCCGGCCCCTACAAATTCCCGCCCGGTACCGTCGCCTGGGAAGTAGCTGCGCCTGCAGCCGCGCCCGCGCGGCAAGAGACGCCGGCAACTTCCCCGCCGGCAACGAAAAACAAGGACCACAAGTCCATGCACAAGGGAATGAAGATGTAGCAACTGTCCCGCGACTGCCTTGAACCGACGACCCTCGAACCGACAACGAGTAAACGACTATGAAGAACATGACCACGACTACGCTGGCGCTGACTGCACTCGTCACGCTGGCTTGGCCCGCAAACGGCCACGACAAGAGCGCCCACGAAAGTTATTCGGCAGGCGAGCCCGGCAATCCCAAGAAGCGATCTCGTACCATCGAGGTCAAAATGAGTGAGATGGAATACAATCCCTCGCGCATCGAGGTGAAGCGCGGCGAACAGATTCGCTTCGTGATCCGCAATGTGGGCAAGGAAGACCACGAATTTCTGCTCGCTACCACGGAAGAAAATCTGAAGCACGCCGAGGACATGAAGAAGAATCCACACATGGAGCACGACGATCCGAACGGCGTTCGACTCAAACCGAGCAAGTCGGCGGAGATCGTCTGGAAGTTCACCAAGGCCGGCACGTTTGAATATTCGTGCCTGATCCCCGACCACCGCGACTACGGCATGATCGGCAAAGTCACGGTGAAGTGAGACGAAGGCTCCAAGCCTCAAGAAGGAGACAACCATGAAGAAACCAATTCCCACGCTGGCGGCCGCGATGTTCGCCACGATCTTGTCGCTGCCCGCTGCATATGCGCAAGGCAACGCCGCTCAAGGCGAGGTCAAGAAGATCGACGCGTCGGCCGGCAAGATCAGCCTCAAGCACGGACCGATCAAAAGCCTCGGAATGGACGAGGGAATGACGATGGTCTTTCGCGTCAAGGACCCCGCCATGCTCAAGCAGGTCAAGGTCGGCGACAAGGTCGAGTTTGAAGCCGAGAACGCGGATGGCGCGTACACCGTGACGAAGATGCAAAAGAGCAAGTGAGCGGAGCCCACTGCGCTATCGTCATTCCGGCTGCGCCGCGAAGCGGCGCATCCGGGTCGACGCTATCAAGACGGCGTTAAAAGCCCGCAAAAGCAAGGTGAACCACATGAACGAAATGCGATACCGTATTGCCCGACGATCGTTTCTGGGCCTGATCGCTGCGGCAGTTGCAGGACAGATGGTCGGGCGGACCTTTGCCGCTGCACCCGCCATCACCGTCCATAAGGATCCAAACTGCGGCTGCTGTTCGCGCTGGATCGACCATCTCCGAAGCACTGGTTTCTCGGTCGATGTGCACGAAACTGCTGATCTCGCACCGATAAGGCAGCAGCGCGGAATTCCGCGAGAGCTGGCTGCTTGCCACACTGCCGCAGTGAGCGGCTATGTCCTCGAAGGGCACGTGCCCGTGCTCGCAATTCAGCGCTTGCTGGCAGAGAGCCCCAACGCCAGGGGCCTCGCTGTTCCGGGCATGCCAATTGGTTCGCCGGGAATGGAGGGCGGCGAGCCTCAGCCTTACACGGTCGTGCTTTTCGGACCGGCTGGGCAAACCCCTTACATGCGGTTCATCGGAAATCGGCAGCTTGACAAATAGGTCTCCGGACCAGGCACTTTGAATCGGTCGGCATCGCTGAGATCGGCGCTTTAGCTGCGCTCTAAATGATCCTCAACGTTCTAACTGCGTTGCAGCATTCTCCGCCCTAGAACAGGCGCTATCGCTCGCGGCCAGAGGTTGAAGAAGAAAACAAAAATGATCGCAACGATCCAGCCGTAGACCATGCTCGCGACAAGACCGTAGATAAAGCTACCGACCGTGATCAGGTTGAAATTGGGAAAAAGAGCCGGCAGAAGTGCATGGCCTTTCAAATCCGGAAAGGCCAGCCAAAGCACCACGCACATTACGTAAATCACCTGAAACAACATGCAGGTGGCAAACATGGTTCGCACATAAGCAAGCTTGGTCATGTCCGTTCTCCCGTTTTAGGTATTCTCTCACGGAACGAACGCACCACCTTGATGGAGATCAATTTTGTCTGCCGCCCATGGCCTCCTTGACGCAGGAGACGAAGGCCACCTTCATTTTTTCTTCCCCTTTCCATGACGGCCCGGCGCAGATCCAAGAGCCTGTTGCGATGACCTGGCTTCCTCTGGCCTGGAGGCGTGAGGTCGTAGTCCACACCGTAGGTCATGACGGCATGTCGGATCCGGGTGTTCTTTGATCCACGCCAAAACTTCTTCGGTGGCCGCCGGAATGGGCCCACTTCCCTTCACCTAGCGCGACAAGCTAGCCGCTACTTGGTTGCGGTTTCTCGTACGAACCTAACCCGATTTGGACATAGCTACCTATCGTGGACCAAGCCTCTGCAGGCCCAGACGATTCTGTGCCAATCTGATAGGTAGGAAGGAGGTAGACCAACGGCTGATGAAGCAGGTTGGGCGTCGTTTATCCTGTTCGTGCGACAATGCCGCGAATCAACGATCAATAAGAAGAACCGTAGTCGGGTCGAATGTGGAGCGGTAGTCCGATGGCCGCCGAAGCGGACTAATGCGCAACAATGGATCAATGCCGCTGATTTGCCCGACGTGTCAAAGTTTTTCGCGGGATCGCTCAGGGCATCGACCAATTTGCTACTTTGCATGGGGTTGCTTTCGATATTTTGGTTGGAGCGGCTTGCCGAGCCGTAGCTCGCGGGCAGCGCCCGCCTTCGCCCAAGTGGGCTACGGCGCGGCAGCCTTCACTCGCTTCGCGAGCGAAGGTGGGCCCGGCAGGACTCGAACCTGCAACCAGACCGTTATGAGCGGCAGAACACTGCGTTTTTGTTCGATTTCGATCGCGTTTGTTGCGTTCCAACCAGGTTGTTTCTGGTGCGAAGCTGGTGCGGTTCTCGGTTGCGGCCCTTGGCGAGTAGGCAACGCGTTCCGCGACCGCATGAGAAGCGAAAAGCATCTACTCAAATCGAGACTTTCCGCTTGTGACCCAAAGCATCGCAATCGGCGCAGCCATGCTTTCTGCACCTCGCGTAAGACGAAGATGGTGTACGGCCGCCGAGCTCAAACGGTTCCTCCTGCAGCAGCCGAAGAACAGGTGACCTCGCACAGTGGTATCTCCCGCCGCTAATGCACCCGCGCGGCGTTTCCGCCGGGCTCTTCCACCCGAGACCGATGGGCCGATTACGCGCACCTCAATGGAGGTCGACACGCGCAGGTCTGTGACCGCCTAGGCGGCTGTAGTCAGTCGCGACGTCCTGGCCGGATCAGCAGCGGCGCGGCGCGCCGCTACCGCCATCCAGTCCCGCAACAGTCCCTTGTCCTCCTTGGAAAACGACGCCCGCCGCTTAAGATCGTCGAACGTGTCATCGGGATGGCATCGCTCGAAATCCTCTCGGATCAGCGATTCCAGGTAAATCCGTTCCTCCTCATTGGTTGGGGAGAGACCGTAACAGGAGCTGGTCGGCATGGCTGACCTTCGGTACTCGATTTCGGCATGATCCTGCTGTTTCAGTTATCCTTCCGTGCCGCGGACGATGGTTCTGCTCCGTGTCCGCCGATGGTCGCCGAACGGGCGGCGAGTGTCGAAAGTCGGCCGTCGGGCGCGTTGTGCTCTCGGAGCATCTTTTGATAGAGCCTCACGTAGTCCGTTGTCATTCGGGCGGCGGAGAAGCGCTCCTCGAAGCGCGCACGGATCGCCTTGCGGTCGAGGGCCAGCAGCCCGGGAATGGCTCGCACCGCCTCGTCGACGTCAGACACGATGCGGCCGGTTAGTCCGTCCTCGACGATCTCAGGGACCGACCCGCGGCGGAAGGCAAGCACCGGGGTACCACATGCCATAGCTTCGATCATCACGAGACCGAATGGTTCGGGCCAGTCGATCGGGAACAGTAATGCGGCAGCTTGGCCGAGAAATTCGTTCTTTGTGGTTTCGTTGATCTCGCCGACGAATTCGACGCCGCTTCCTTGCAGCATCGGAGCGATAACGTCGCGGAAATAGCCGTCATCTGCTTTATCGACCTTTGCCGCGATCTTGAGTGGAAGGCGGGCCGCCCGTGCAATCGCGATAGCACGGTCCGGCCGTTTCTCTGGGGAGATGCGCCCAAGAAATGCGAGGTAGCAGCCTTTCGGTTCGAAATTCGGCGTCAGTAGGTCGAGCGGCAGGCCGTGATGAACTGTCCCGACAAAGTTTGCGCTTGGCAGCGGCATCCGCTGCGCATTTGAAATCGATACCAGCGGCATGTCCGAGAAACGCCGGTAGAAAGGCATGTGGTCGGCAAGGTCCTGTCTGCCGTGAAGGGTGGTTAGCGTGCGCGCACGCTCCGGGCGAAACTGCGGGAAGTGCATGTAGTCGATGTGGAAGTGGAGGAGGTCGAAGTCGTCGGCGCGCTCACGCACCTTGTCGAGCATAATCATGTGGTGGGGCACTGCGTCGCGGACGTTCGGCTCGAGGCGTAAGGCGCGAGGCGTGCAGGGTACAAGTTCGGCAGAGGTGATGGAATCCTCGCTCGCGAACAGTGTCACTTGGTGTCCTTGCCGAACCAACTCCTCCGTCAGGTATGAGACGACCCGCTCCGTTCCTCCATAGAGCCGCGGCGGCACGCTCTCGTACAGCGGGGCAATCTGAGCAATCCTCATTTCAGTCCGTCCTTCGTTACTCTGGGCCGGGCTTGCCAATGGCCGCCCCGTTGTTCACGAGCTTGGCCGCGCCACCAGAGGTGCCGCGGCCCCGGATCTCACTGAGACTCCGACGATTCAGCGACATTGCTTTGACTTCTGAGTTGAGAAAGCTCCTCGGCCAGTCTGTGCTCGACGAACCGCCGCTCGTTTTCCGTCAAGTGCGTTGCGAGCAAGCGGCGATACCGCCGAACATTGGCCTCACTGCTCCACCGTGACTTCGCCGAGATGGCGATGCGGGGCTGGCGATTTCTCGCTGCTTGCTGTGCTTGGGCGCTGAACCGTACGGCAGCGGCTCCGACCCCAGGCGCATTCTCCTCCTCGTCGAGCTGCCGCAACGCTGCGAGGATGTCCTCGAGATGCATGGGAGCCGCGAGCCCCGGAATCTTGCGAAGGGCTGGGCAGGAATCGACGGCGTACAGGTCCGAAGCCCAGGAGGAGAGAATGACCCGTTTCTCAGGAGGCGACAGCACCTCGTCATTCAGGACATCGGCTGGCGAATTATAGTGGGATACAGGATGAAATCGGGCATCCACGCTGCCCGTCAAACGATCAGGGCGGCTCATGTCTTGATCTCCTCTTGTTCCTTTCTCCAGGCGATGGCGGACGGCGGCGCTGACACCGCCGTCCTGGCACGTTAGTTGGTGGTGTTGATGGCGATCCGTTTGACACTCTGGCTGGCCTGCTCGGTCTTCGGCAGGTTCACCGTGAGAATGCCATTGCGGAAGTTGGCTTCGGCTTTGTCTTCCTGGACGCCATCGAGCGGGATACGGCGCTCGAACGAGCCGTAGTAGCGCTCGCTATAACGCCCGCCATTGTCGTGTTCGGCCTTCTTCTCACCGCGGATCGACAGGACGCCGTTGGCGATTTCGACCTGGACGTCCTTTTCGCTCAGTCCCGGAAGCTCGGCGGAAACCGTCACGGTCTTGTCGGTTTCGTTGAGCTCGATGCGCGGCCAACCGAACTGGCCTTCCATCAGCGGGGCGCCGAGCCGGCCGACGCTGCCGAAGCTGCCAAACCCGCGGAAGACGTCGTCGAAAAGACGATTCATCTCGCGGTGAAGCGTCAGAAACGGATCGTAAGCCTCGCCCCTCGTGAGCTGCTGGTTCTTATTCCACGGAATTAGATCGCGAATTGCCATGTTGGACTCCTTTCTGTCAGGTGCGCCGGCTGTGCGGATGCCGCCCCCGTGCGCACCAATGTCGTTAGACACCGACGGCGTCAGGCCGCCTGCTTGTGGGTGATCTGCTCGGCGCCGCCGATCGGAATGCTGCGGGGCTTCATGGCCTCGGGCAGCTCGCGGGCGAGCTCGATCCGCAGCAGCCCGTTATCAAACGCCGCCGTCTTCACCTGCACATAGTCGGCTAGGTTGAATTGGCGCTTGAAGCCTTTGGCCGGGATGCCGCGATAGAGATAATCGCGTTTCGCCTCGTCGGCCTTGCGGCCCTCGACGGTCAGCACGTTCTGCTCGGCCGTGATCGCGATCTCGTCCGGGCTGAAGCCGGCGAGCGCGAGCGAGATCTGGTAATGATCTTCGCCCAGCCGTTCGATGTTGTAGGGCGGATAGTTTTCCTCGACGGTCCTTTGTGTCTCGTCGAGCAGGTCGAAGATGCGATCGAACCCGATGGTCGATCGCCATAGGGGGGTGAAATCGAAGTTCCTCATAGCCAAGTCCTCCTAAGAGCAAGATGGATACGAAGGAGCGCAGGACACCGGTCCGGCGCCCAGTTCAGTCTGCCGGACCCGATCTGGCATCCGGCGCCGCAGCCTTGCGGCAAAAACAGAACTAGGAGAAAGGGCAATGGTTTCAAGGTTCTTGCTGAAATTTTTCTGGCCGAAGGTTACGCCGCCAGGCGCTGCAGTCCCGCTTCGGCCTCGCGGGCGAGACGCGTGCCCTGCGGCGCTCCTTGCCGGAAAGGCCGTCCCGCTCCAGCAAGCTTCGGCAATGCACAATGACCCGCCGTTCGCTCTCGATCAGGAAGCATGTACCGCGTCAGGGAGGGCGGATCGGGCAGCTCGGAGCCTTGGGGCCGGTGTGCCAATTCGAACATTCTTGCACTCGAGGCGCGACCCGCGAGCAGCGCCGATCGCGCCGCTTTGGGACTCAGCTCACTCGCGGGAGGCTGCGCTCATGCTCGGATGGAATTTGGAAGAGACCGGGCTGCATATTGTACGGCAATAGCAAGGTATCGGTCTTGAAAAGCGGCGCGCTCGGCTTCCAGCTCATCCAGCGCATCGACTCTAAATAGGGAATGGGTGGGAGCGGAAGCAAGTTGCCAGCCCTGTCGAGCGCCGGTCTGGGCGTGCTGTCCATGCCCCATGCGCCAAGCGGCAGAAACATCGTCGCCATGGCAAAGGCGCCTGCGACGATCCTGCTGGCGCTGCGTCCGGAAGTCTCCGCACGAGCGGAGCCGAGTGTGTACGACCTGATCATCTCATCCTCCTGTCCTTGGAAAACTGATCCATGCGATCGTGAGAAGGCTGAGGGCGAACATGAGCCAATGCATTACAGTCGCCCCGCTCTTGCGCGATCGATCTCGAATGCGAGTGCTCATCTGAAGCTCCCTGGTGCTTGTGTTTTCCTTTATCCTAGTGGTTGGGGAGAGAGCCCGGCCGTCTCCGGCCGGTCTCGTGCTTGATCAGAAGTCCATCGGCGGCGCGGCGGCGGCCGGCTCGGACTTCTTTGGCTTGTCGGCGACAAGTGCTTCCGTGGTAATCAACAGAGCTGCGACGGAAGCCGCGTCTTGCAACGCGGTGCGCACGACCTTGGCGGGATCGATCACGCCGGCTTTCACCAGGTCCTGGTACTCGCCGGTTGCGGCGTTGAAGCCCCAGTTGTAGCTGGAGTTCTCGAGCAGCTTGCCGACCACCAGCGAGCCGTCCTCGCCCGCATTCTCGACGATCTGCCGCGCGGGCATCTGGATGGCGCGGCGCACGATCTCTACGCCGGCCTTCTGGTCGTCATTTGCCGTCTTGAGTCCGCTCAGTGCCTTCAGCGCGCGAAGCAGCGCCACGCCGCCGCCCGGCAAGATGCCTTCCTCGACCGCGGCGCGGGTGGCGTGCATCGCATCATCCACCCGGTCCTTGCGCTCCTTGACCTCGACCTCGGTCGCGCCGCCGACACGGATCACGGCCACACCGCCGGCCAGTTTCGCAAGCCGCTCCTGCAGCTTTTCGCGATCGTAGTCGGAGGTGGTCTCCTCGATCTGCGCTTTGATCTGGGCAACGCGGGCCTCAATGTCCTTCTTGGCGCCGGCACCATTCACGATGGTCGTGTTCTCCTTGTCGATCACGACCTTCTTGGCGCGGCCGAGCGTCTTGAGCGTGACGTTCTCCAGCTTGATGCCAAGGTCTTCCGAGATCGCCGTGCCACCGGTGAGGATCGCGATATCCTCCAGCATGGCCTTGCGGCGATCGCCAAAGCCCGGAGCCTTTACCGCCGCGACCTTCAGCCCGCCGCGCAACCGGTTGACCACCAGGGTTGCCAGCGCCTCGCCCTCGACATCCTCGGCGACCACGAGCAGCGGCTTGCCGGACTGCACGACGGCTTCGAGCAGCGGTAGCATCGGCTGCAGGCTGGATAGCTTCTTCTCGTGGATCAGGATGTACGTGTCTTCGAGCTCGACCCGCATCTTCTCGGCGTTGGTGACGAAGTAGGGGGATACATAGCCCCTGTCGAATTGCATGCCTTCCACCACCTCGAGCTCGGTATCGAGGCTCTTGGCTTCCTCTACCGTAATAACGCCTTCGTTGCCGACCTTCTGCATGGCATCGGCCAGGAAGCGGCCGATCTCGGTATCGCCGTTGGCCGAGATAGTGGCGATCTGAGCGATCTCCTCGTTGGAAGTGACCTTCTTCACATGCGCCTTCAGGTCCTTCACGATAGCCTCGACGGCGAGATCGATGCCGCGTTTCAGGTCCATCGGGTTCATGCCGGCGGCGACCGATTTCGCGCCTTCCTTCACGATGGCCTGGGCCAGCACGGTCGCGGTTGTCGTGCCGTCGCCAGCGAGGTCACTGGTCTTGGAGGCGACTTCGCGCACCATTTGCGCGCCCATGTTCTCGAACTTGTCCTCCAGCTCGATTTCCTTGGCGACAGTGACACCGTCTTTGGTGATGCGCGGCGCGCCGAAGGATTTTTCGAGCACGACGTTGCGTCCCTTGGGGCCAAGCGTGACCTTCACTGCATTGGCCAGCGTATCCACTCCCCGCAGCATCCGTTCACGGGCTTCGGTGGAGAATTTTACTTCCTTGGCAGCCATGTCTCTGCTCCTTTCTCGTTCGATGACTGCAGCTTCGGAAAGCGTACTCAGGCGGCCTTCCTGGCCGAGCCGGCCTTGTCGACCACGCCCAGAAGGTCGCTCTCCTTCATGATCAGGTAGTCCTGGCCGTCGATCTTCACCTCGGTGCCGGACCACTTGCCAAACAGCACGCGGTCTCCCAGCTTGACGTCGATTGGGATCAACTGGCCTTGCTCATTCCTCGCGCCCGGCCCCGCGGCGACGATCTCGCCCTCCTGCGGTTTTTCCTTCGCGGTATCGGGAATGATGATGCCGCCGGCGGTCTTCTCCTCGGCGTCGATGCGGCGCACGAGCACGCGGTCGTGCAGTGGACGGAAATGCATGCGCATCCTCCTTGTCAGGTCAGCGATGTCTAAAAAGCCGGGTCCGGAACCGGCCCCCAGGCGCAAAACGACCTAGGAAGAGAAAAAAAGCGCTTCAAGGGGTACGGCAAAAATTTTTTGTCACTCCGGACCTCCGACTGCCAAGGCCCCTTGAACGGCCATTTCCGCTCACCCAGCTTATCGGCGCCGAGGTCACCACTGGGGGCCGCCAGGCACATTTTGTCGGGGAGAAACCATGCAGCTTTTGCGTTTGCTCGGACGACTGACCGTCGTCTCGGGGCTGGTGTGGGCGCTGTGGGGAGCGCCGGCCGTCGCCCAGATTCCAGATCTGACCACAGGTCGCGTGGCGACCCTTGCGCCGCTCGTCAAGGAGGTCACGCCGGCGGTCGTCAACATTTCGGTGCAGGGGCGAGTGAAGGAAGACAACCCGCTCTACCAGGATCCGCTCTTCCGTGAGTTCTTCAACGTCCCCAAGCAACTGGAGAAGGAAGTCAACGCCACTGGCTCGGGCGTGATCGTCGATGCGCAGCGAGGCTATGTACTGACGGCGAACCATGTCGTGGCCAACGCCACGGCGGTGCAGATCAGAACCAAGGACGGCCGCAAGTTTGCCGGCAGAGTGGTCGGCCGCGACGCGCCAACCGATATCGCGCTGCTGCAGATCAGGGAGCCCGCCGAGTTGAAAGCCATTGCGCTCGGCGACAGCGATGCGCTACAGGTCGGCGACTTCGTGATTGCGGTCGGCAATCCCTTTGGCCTCGGCCAAACCGTCACCTCGGGCCTGGTCAGTGCGCTCGGGCGCACCGGGCTCGGCAAGCACGGCTATGAGGATTTCATCCAGACCGATGCGGCGATCAATCCCGGCAATTCCGGCGGCGGGCTGATCAACCTCCGAGGCGAACTGGTCGGCATCAACACCGCGATCATCTCGCCCGGTGGCGGCAATGTCGGCATCGGCTTTGCAGTGCCGATCAACATGGCGCGCAAGGTGATGGAACAGCTTGCGCAAACCGGCCGGGTCGAGCGCGGGCGTATCGGCATTGCACTGGAGGATCTGGAAGCGCCGGCCGCCGGTTCGGTGCAGGGCGCCCGCATCAAGGAAGTCAGCCCCGGCTCACCGGCCGAGCGCGCAGGGCTGCGCCGCGGCGACATCATACTCAAGGCCAACGACATCCCAATTCGCAGCGCAACGCAGATGCGCAACCTAATCGGACTGACTCAGGTCGGACGGCAGGTGCGGCTGACGATCGAGCGCGGCCGCACCACCGAAAGTGCCACGGTGGAGATTGTTCCGCTCAGCGATCAAAGGCCGCGAGCGCGAGGGCCGGGGTGAACCGTCGTCTGCGATTGGGTCCCTATGCAGAAGTGATTGTCGTGGAGAGACCGTAGCGCGATCGCATGTGGAGCGGCAGTTTAAGGACCGTAGAACTGATGAGATGAGCGACGAAACGATGCGTTTCTGGTGCGGTAGCTCGACAGCCGGCCAAATGATGATCTGATAAGTGATCGTTTCGTGCGATGAGCCCGCCGAATCTGCGACCAGAAAGGAGATGCCATCGTCAAATCGAATGTGCAGCGGTAGGTTGATGGCCGCTGAAGCAGAGCGATGAGCGACGATCGAACAGTGCCCCTGATTTGCCCGACGTGTCAAAATGCTTTCGAGCGATCGCTCAAAGTCACCGGCTACTTTGCATGGGGTTGTTTTCGATATTTTTGTTGGGGGCGGTGGCTGTCCGGCCCGCCTTCGCCCAAGTGGGCTTCGGCGCGGAAGCCTTCACTCGCTTCGCTCGGAGAGGTCAAGGGCTGGCCTGCCTAGCCGTAGCTCGCGAAGCGAGCGAAGGCTGGTGGGCCCGGCAGGACTCGAACCTGCAACCAGACCGTTATGAGCGGCCGGCTCTAACCATTGAGCTACAGGCCCCGCCGCGGAGCGGCCGCGGGAAGGGCGGCCGGCAACGGTGCTGGCATCGTTTACAGGCATGACAGCGATACGGCAATGCCGGGTTGGGAGCCAAGAACAGGCTTTCATCGGGCCCCGCGCTTGCCTACAACCTCCATTGCATCATTCGTCACCGAACGCTTGAGGCTAGAAATGAAACTCGCTGGGATCGTCTGGGCCGGCCTGCTCCTGTTCGCCGGCGCCGCCGCGGCGCAGGAGGGAGGCAAGGCCATTACCAAAACCACAATCAGCCTGGGGACCGCGACGCCGGGTGGTGGCTTCCCGGTCTATGGCAATGCGTTCGCGGAAATCCTGAATGCGGCCGATCCGGGGCTCTCGATCGAGCCGCGCAATACCAAGGGCTCCAACGAAAACATTCCGCTGCTGGAATCCGACCAGCTCGACATCGCGCTGATCGCGGGAGAGCCCGCCTACGAGGCCTTCATGGGCATCGGCCGGCCAGCGACAAAGCTGAAAATCCTGACCGCGATGTATTCCAGCCCCGGCATGTTCGTGGTGCGGGCGGACAGCCCCTACAAGACGATCAAGGATCTGGTCGGCCAGCCGGTCGCCTTCGGCGCCAGGGGCTCGGGCCTGCCGATCCTGTCGCGTTACATCCTCGACGGAATCGGGCTGAAGCAGGACGAGGACTTCAAGTCGATCTATCTCGACCGTGCCGGCGACGGTCCGGCCATGGTGCAGGACGGGCGCGCCGCCGCTCTGTGGGGCGCCGGCATCGGCTGGCCGGGTTTTGCCGCGATGGCGCAGGCGCCCGGTGGCGCCCGGTTCATCGCGCCGGACGCGGCCGAGATCGCGCGCGTCCGCGCCAAGCACACCTTCCTCAAGCCATTGACGGTCCCGGCCAACAGCTATCCGAACCAGCCAGCAGCCATCGATTCCATCGGCTCATGGAGTTTTGTGCTCGCCCGCGAAAGCCTGCCTGATGACGTCGCCTACCGCCTCGCGCGCACCCTGCATGGGCAGGAGGCCGCGCTGTGCAAGAAGTTGCCGCAGGCTTGCGAGACCACGGCGGCGAACACCGTTGCCGCCGCACCGAATGCGGCGCTGATTCATCCCGGGGTGATGAAGTATTTTAGGGAAGCAGGAATAGTGAAATAGGCGAATAGCGAGTGGCGAATAGCGAATGGTTCGCTTTCGCCACTCGCCACTCGCGTCCTATTTCTTCGCCATCGCGCACGCCGGGTCCGGCGGGCCGAACGCTTCGTCGCCCGGGATCTTGGCGAGGATCTGATAATAGTCCCACGGATATTTCGATTCCTCGGGCTTCTTGACCTGCACCAGCCACAGGTCGTGCACCATCAGATTGTCCTCGCGCAGTTTGCCGTTGCGGGAGAAAAAATCCTCGATCGGCTTTTCGCGCATCTTCGCCGCGACCTTCAGCGGCTCGTCGGTGCCGGTCTCCTTGATGGCGTTGAGATAGCTCGTGACCGACGAATAAACACCGGCCTGCCACATCGTCGGCATCCGGTTCATCTTGGCGAAATAGCGCTTTGACCATTCGCGGGTCTTGTCGTCCATGTCCCAGTAGAACGATGTTGTCAGCAACAGGCCTTGCGCTGCCGGTAACCCAAGCGAATGGATGTCGGTGATCAGCGCGAGCAATGCCGCCATCTGCTGACCGCCCTTGAGCACGCCGAACTCCGCGGCGGTCTTGATCTCGTTCATGTTGTTGGGCGGACCGGCCGCGATGCCGATGATCTTGGCCTTGGACGCCTGCGCCTGCAGCACGAAGGATGACAAATCAGGCGTGGCGAGCGGCGGGCGCACCGAGCCCAGCACCTTGCCGCCATTGGCGGTGACGACGCTCGAGGCATCGCGTTCGAGCGAATGGCCGAACGCATAGTCGTCGGTGATGAAGAACCAGCTATCGCCGCCGCGCTTCACCACCGCCTGCGCGGTGCCGACCGCGAGCGAACGGGTATCGATCACCCACTGCATCGCGTAAGGCGAACAGGATTTGCCGTGGAAGTCGGCGGTGAGGGTCGAATGCGTGATGAACAGCTTCTTCTTCTCATTGGCGATGCCTTGCACCGCAAGCCCCACCGCGGATACCGGCACGTCGACGATCAGATCGACCTGATCGACGTCGTACCAGCGCCGGGCGATGCCGCCGCCGATGTCGGGCTTGAGCTGGTGGTCGCCGACGATGATGCTGATCGGCTTGCCCACCACCTTGCCGCCGAAATCGTCGATCGCCATTTGCGCTGACGTGACCGAGCCCTGGCCGGTCGGCGTCGCCGCCGGGCCGTTCATGTCGGTGAGGACGCCGATCTTGACCACATCGTCTGAAATTTGTGCGAGCGCCGCGGTCGATGCCAGCATCGCGGCCGCAAGCACGGTAAGCCTGGATAGGTTCCTGGCGAACATCCCTGTCTTCTCCCTGGAATCGGCGCGTTGGCCGTTGGTGTTTTTCGGGCGGTTGCCCCGCCAATTGGTCTCATTTGCAACTATTTTGCCCCCGCGTCAATGTGGCCGAATGGAGCGGTTCGCCTCCCGAGCGGTATCTGGTTCTGTTTCCTTTCGGCGCGATTCAGGGCATAGGGCGAACCATGACCACGCCGCAGCGCCTGCCGACCTCCCTTACGCCGCTTGATAGGGCGCTCGCCGCCCTCCTGCAGGGCGTAGGGCCCGTCGCGCCGGCAGAACTAACGCTTGTCGAAGCGCTGCGTTGCATTGCCGCCGAGATGCCGCCGCTTCAGGCTCATCCGCCCCGCGACGTCGCGGCGGTGGACGGCTACGCATTTTTTGCGCGCGATCTCGTCGGCGCATCCTCCTATTCGCCGTTGCCGTTGTCGACGCCGCCGATCTGGGTCGAGGCCGGCGATGCGATCCCGGAGGCTTGCGACTGTGTACTCGATTCCGCTTCCGTCGATGTGTCCGGTCCGCTGCCGCAGGTGCTGGAGGAGGCGATCCCGGGGCAGGGCGTCCGCCGGGCCGGCGGCGATATCGCCGCGGGCAGTTTTGTCGTGGACGCCGGGCGGCGTGTGTTGCCGCGCCATCTCCTGATCGCGCGCGCTGCCGGCCTGGAACGCTTGAAGGTCCGTCGTCCGCGGCTGCGCATCGTCAATGTTCCCGGTCGCAATGTGACGGCGGACCTGATCATCGAGAGCGCGCGAGCTATCGGCACCGAGATCGTCTCTTCCACTGCCGCAGGCCGCGATGCCGGATCAATTGCGGCGGCACTGGATGACGGCGCATGCGATCTGCTCCTGATCGTCGGCGGCTCCGGCGTTGGCCGCACCGATGCGGCGGTGACGGCATTGGCTGCGCGCGGCAAAATTCTCGCCCACGGCATTGCCCTGCAGCCCGGCCGCACCTCGGCCGTCGGGCGCGTCGGCAATACGCCCGTCGTCGTTTTGCCGGGCGCGCCGGATCAGGCGCTAGCCGCATGGTGGACGCTGGCGCTTCCCGTGCTCGATCGCCTCTCGGGCCGCCGCCCGCGCAAGACAGTCAATTTGCCGCTGGCGCGCAAGATTGCATCCAGCGTCGGTATCGCCGAGATCGTGTTGCTGCAGCGGAAGCAGGATATGTGGGCCGCGCTAGCGGTGGGCGAATTGTCGCTGGATGCGATCGCCCGCGCCGAAGCCTGGCTCGTAGTATCAGGCGGCTCGGAAGGATTTGCGGCAGGCAGCCCAGTCGATGCCTATATGTTGCGGGAGTGAAATGAGTTCAGGCATGACCAATACGTCCTCGCCGAGAGATCGCGACAATAACGAGCAGGATCAGTTCCTGACGATCCTGTCGCGTGAGGATGCGCTGGCGCGTTTCGAAGCCGCCTTGTTCCCGCGTCCGGTGCCGGGAGAGAAGCGTCCGCTCGCTGACGCGCTCGGCTGCGCGCTTGCCGAAGACGTGACGGCGCCGGTCGACGTGCCGCCGTTCGATCGCTCCAACGTCGATGGCTTTGCGGTGCGTTCCGCCGATCTCGCTTCCGCCGGTGAAGCTTCACCGGTGCGCGTGATGCTGAACGATGAGGTGATCGCCTGCGGCACTGCGCCGACACGGCCGGTCTTGTCCGGAACAGCCACGCCGATCGCGACCGGCGGTCCGGTGCCGCGCGGCGCCGACGCCGTCGTCATGGTCGAGCATACGCAGCCAATGGGATATCGCGCGATCGAAATCCGCCGCGCCGCTTCGCCCGGGCAGTTCGTGTCCTATGCCGGTTCCGATATCGCCCGCGGCGAGGTTCTGCTGCGCGCCGGCACTGTCATCGGCTCGCGCGAGATCGGCATGCTGGCGGCCTGCGGAATCGCGAATGTGGCCGTCGCGCGCAGGCTGCGCGTCGCCATCATCTCGACCGGTGACGAACTGGTGCAGCCCGGCCAACCGCTGCGGCCGGCCGCAATTTACGACACCAACGGCGCGATCGTGACGGCGGCGATCTCGGAGAACGGTGGCGAGGCTCGCTTTTTCGGCGCGATCCCCGACGACGAAGCGCAACTCGAAGCCGCGATGCGCGAGGCGCTCGCGAGCAGCGACATGCTGGTGCTGTCAGGCGGCACTTCGAAAGGCGCGGGCGATGTCTCACACCGCATCATCGGCCGCCTCGGCAAGCCCGGCATCATCGCCCATGGCGTGGCGCTGAAGCCCGGCAAGCCGCTGTGCCTGGCGGTATGCGACGGCAAACCAGTGATCATCCTGCCGGGATTTCCGACCTCGGCGATGTTCACCTTCCACGACATGATCGTGCCGGTGCTGCGGCGAATGGCCGGCCTGCCGCCGCGTTCGGACGCCAAGGTCAATGCGCGCATGCCGGTGCGGATCGCATCCGAACTCGGCCGCACCGAATTCGTCATGGTGTCGCTGGTCGAAGGGGCGGACGGGCTGATTGCGTATCCTACGGGCAAGGGTTCCGGCGCCATCACCTCGTTCGCGCAGGCCGACGGTTTTCTAAAGATCGATGCGCTCGCGGACCAGATGCCGGCGGGCAGCGAGGCTGAGGTGACGCTGTTCACGCCGCATGTGCGGGCGCCCGATCTCGTCATCGTCGGCAGCCATTGTACCGGGCTCGACCTCGTCACCGCGCCGCTGGCGCATGCCGGGCTCGTCGTGCGCTCGATCGCCGTCGGCAGCCTCGGCGGGCTCGCGGCCGCCAAACGCGGCGAATGCGATTTTGCGCCGATCCATTTGTTCGACGAGAAGAGCGAAACCTACAACACGCCCTATCTTGCCGAGGGTTTGGAACTGGTGCCCGGCTGGCGTCGCATGCAGGGCATCGTGTTTCGCAGGGGCGACCGGCGTTTCGAAGGCTTGAGCGCCGAGGAGGCGGTGCGCGCGGCAATCGCCGATTCCGCCTGCATCATGGTCAACCGCAACCAGGGCGCCGGCACGCGCATCCTGATCGACCGGCTGCTCGGTGGCGCGCGTCCCGATGGTTACTGGAATCAGCCGCGCTCGCACAATGCGGTAGCGGCAGCCGTTGCGCAGCATCGTGCCGATTGGGGCATGACCATTGCGCCGGTCGCGCATGCGTCAAACCTGGGTTTCATTCCCTTTGCCGAAGAGCATTATGATTTCGCGCTGGTGACGGCTCGCAAGCAACGGCCGGCCGTGCAGGCGTTTCTCGATGCGCTGGCGTCGGAGGCGGGCCGCACGGCGCTGCAGCAGGCGGGTTTCCGGCCGGCCTGACGCGCTCGCGAAGTGTAAGAAGCCGCCAACAGAAGCGGCTCGGGGCAGGGGTGGGAATGGCAACACCGCTATCGATTGCGATTGTTGGCGCCGGCATGGGCGGGCTTGCGACCGCCGCGGCGCTGCGGCGGGTCGGCATCGACGTCACCGTGTACGAGCAGGCCACGCAATTCGCGCGGATCGGGGCCGGCATCCAGATCGGCTGCAACGCCATGAAGGTGCTGCGCGGGCTTGGACTTGAAGCACGGCTGCGCGAACAATCCTTCTATCCGCGTTCCTGGAACAATCGCGACTGGCGCACCGGCGACGTCAAGTTCGACATGATCTTCGGCGAGAGCGCCGAACAGAAGTTTGGCGCGCCCTATCTCTTGGCGCATCGCGGCGATCTGCATGCCGCGCTCGCAAGCGCCGTTCCCGATCGATGCGTCAAGCTCAATCACAAGCTGGTCGGCCTTGATGAGACCGGCGAGGGCGTCCGGCTCGCCTTTGCCAATGGCGCAACGGTGACGGCCGACGCCGTGATCGGCGCCGACGGCATTCATTCGCTGGTGAGGGACATTCTGTTCGGCGCGTCGCCGGTCAGCTTTACCGGGCGCATCGCCTACCGCACCACCTATCCCGCCGCGCTGCTCGGCGGTGCAAAAATCGACGACTGCACCAAATGGTGGGGCGAGGACCGCCATATCGTCATCTACTACGTCAAGCCGGACCGCAGCGAGATCTACCTCGTCACCAGCCAGCCGGAGCCGGATTTCCGGATCGAGTCATGGTCGGCGAAGGGCGATGTCGTCGAGTTACGAAAGACCTTCGTTGGCTTCCATAGCCAGGTCGAACAGGTGCTTGCCGCATGTCCTGACGTGCACAAATGGGCGATCGTCGATCGCCATTCGCTGGAACGATGGGCAGATCGCAACGTCACGCTGCTCGGCGATGCCTGCCATCCGATGACGCCCTACATGGCGCAGGGGGCGGCGATGGCGATCGAGGATGCGGCCGTATTGTCGCGCTGCCTTGACGGAGTGGAGCGGGAAGGCGTCGCGAAGGCGTTTCGCCGCTTCGAGGCGACGCGCAAGGCCCGGACGGAACGTATTCAAGCGACCTCGCGTGCCAACACCTGGCTCAGCGGAAAGACCGATACCGACTGGGTCTATGGTTACGACGCCTGGACGGTGCCGCTGGCGGCGTAAGTTCTCGTTAGGCTTGAATGCGCAACAACTCGCTGATGATCCGGGGCTTCATCCAGCCGACATTGTCGACAATCTCCCGGCGCAAGGCGTCCTGTTCGGCTTCGTATCGCTCGCGCGTGATGCCGCGGCCGCCGGTCGCGGTAATTCCGAATGCTTCCAGCGCGGCATCATGGCGCCGCTTCCATTCGATCACGCGCCTGGTCATGACTTCCGTAACCGCCGGCACCGTGCCGGGATGGCCTGCCAATTCGCAGGCCTCCTTGGTGCGGACATCCGCGGCCAGCATGAGCACGTTCCAGTCGTCGTACCCGATGAGGTTCATCTGGGCATACAGAAACGCACCATGTTCGCCGTCCCAGATAGTGTGGTCGATGACCAGAAAAGGCACGGCGCGGCAGTAGCCGTAGCGCGTGGTCATGTCGCGGTTGAAAGCCTCGGTGCGCTGATCCAGCCGCTGCTTGGCCGCGGCGAAGAGAGCGATGTAGTCATCTGCCGTCGGCAGAATGTTGCGCGCATCATCCGGTGCAAAGCCAACTTCCCGCAGAAATTTGCCGATCTTTGGATCGTCCCAGAGTTCTTTGGGGAAAACGCGGGTCACACCGTCCGCGTCCGGCGCCGGACGCATCGTCTCCTTGAATTCGGCAAAGCTTTGCTGGTTCGTGCCGAAAGTCGTCCTGCGTCCGAACATTGCCACGCCTCGCGTTAAATCCGCCGCGGCTATTGTATCGGCGAGTACATTAAATCGTATTTAATCCGAATCTGAAATCACGACCGGTTTCGTCAATACATAGAGCCCGGTGTTACTTGCGAGGCAGGTAAAGGAAGTGGTTACGCTGTTCGGCCTCGGCCAGCGTGCGCTGTGCTGCGGGCGTCAGGATTTTCACAGTCGCCGGCACCTCGACGATCTTGTCGCTACCCGTCCACATTCTGGCAAGCTCGCGCATCCGAGAAACGAGCAGCGCGATATCCAGGACGAAATCGATCACCCTGACGAAAAAGGCCAAAAGACCCCATACGATCTGGCTCATCGGCAAGTCTCGAGCCTGCGGGACATGGACGGTAGTCGTAAACGTCCGTGATCGAGTTCAGTCCGGCAGGACGCCGCTCCCGCCAGCGTGACGCGCTGCAAGTCGTACCGCGTGAACCTGGCAGGTGCGCGCCGCGACCAAGCGGGTGGAAGGGAGCGCGACACGCATCAGTCGAAGCGCTCGATCGCGCGGAATGATCCCATGACGCTGTCCGGACACCTGAACTTCCGCAAGATCGCGGCCCTCGTCGCCGCCGCCGGCACTCTGTTCTGGATCTATACCTTCCATGCGATCTACCCGACGCCTGGCAGCGACGGCGGTTTTCATCTGATAGCTATTCTTCTGCTTAGTGCGATCTTCGGAATATTCTTTCTGCCGGCGTGGTTCCTCGTCGCCATCGGTCGGTTGCCGAAATTAGCCACCGCCTGGGGCCTGTGCGGCCTGATCGCATTCGCGGTGATCTGGACGGACTTCTGACGGAATTTCCGAAATCCTCGTTCTTCTCAGGCTTCCGGAGCCTCGTCCGCCGCGGCCAGCCGTTCGGCTTCGGCGATGTCATCCACCGTGTTCGCATTGAAGAAGGGATCGAGCGGCTCGGTCCGCCAGGCCACAGTGGCAAGCTTATAGCGCGCGGTCCAGCGGTCGATTTTCCTGATGTCCTCGACGACAAGCGCATGGCGCAACTCGTCGCGCAAGGCGACGCTCCATAACCCGATGACCGGATGCGATTGGCCGCTGGAAGCGGCGACCGCGAGCTCTGCATTTTCATCAATCAGCGCCTGATGCAGGCGCGAGGCCAGATCGCGCGGCAGGAACGGACAGTCCGCGGCTGCGCTCAGCACCAGAGCCACCTCGGGCCGGTTCGCCGCCATCCAGTCAAGCGCGGCCAGGATGCCGGCGAGGGGGCCAGGGAAATCGGCGACGCCGTCGGCGATCACCGGTAGCCCGAACGCAGCGAAGCGGGCGGGATCGCCGTTGGCATTGAGGATCAATCCGTCGCATTGCGGCGCAAGCCGCGCGATCACGCGATCGAGGATGGTGCGACCGGCGATCGTGCGCATCGCCTTGTCGCCGCCGCCCATCCGCCGCGCCAGCCCGCCGGCAAGCAGAACGCCAGGAATCTTACTCGTCACGTTCTTCGCCCTTGCGCTTGTGCCGCGCGGATTCCTCCTCGACATAGTCGAGGTTCTGATCGAACACGATCCGCTCCTGTCCCGACAATACGATGAAGCGTTTGCCCCTCGTGCGGCCAACCAATGTCAGTCCGACCTGCCGCGCCAGTTCGACACCCCACGCCGTAAAGCCCGAGCGCGAGACCAGAATGGGAATGCCCATCCGCACCGTCTTGATCACCATCTCGGAGGTCAGGCGGCCGGTGGTGTAGAGGATCTTGTCGGCGGGATCGACGCCGTGGCGATAGATCCAGCCCGCGATCTTGTCGACGGCGTTGTGGCGGCCGACGTCTTCGGTGTAGCAGACGGGCGTGCCTTCCTTGCACAGCACGCAGCCATGGATCGCGCCGGCTTCCAGATAGAGCGAGGGCATAGTATTTATCGTACGCGTCATCTCGTAGAGCCAGGAAGTACGCAACTCGGCCTTCGGCAGCGCCACGCTTTCGACGGCTTCGAGCAGATCGCCGAATGCGGTGCCCTGTGCGCAGCCTGAAGTCTGCGTACGCTTCTTCAGCTTGGCCTCAAAATTGGTGTGATGCTCGGTGCGAACCACCACCACCTGCAGGTCGTCGTGATATTCGACCTCGGTGACGACATCGTCGTACTTCAGCATGTTCTGGTTCAGGAGGTAGCCGAGCGCCAGATACTCCGGATAGTCGCCGATCGTCATCATGGTGACGATCTCCTGCGCGTTCAGGTACAGCGTCAGCGGCCGCTCCACCGGCACCCGGATTTCGACCGCAGCACCCGTCTGGTCGGTTCCGGCAACGCGCTCCGTCAGCCGCGGATCCTCAGGATTCGGCACGATCAGGGGGGCGGGCGCTTTTTCCATCTTCATCATAGGATACAGCGTAGCATGACATTATCTGTAGGCTGATATAAGCACCGGAGCTAGCAAGTCACGGTTTACTCCGTCATGGCCGGGCTTGTCCCGGCCATCCACGTCTTTCTTTCGGCGATAGAACCAAGACGTGGATGCCCGGGATCAGCCCGGGCATGACGATCCATGAAGAACTGCCGGCGGAGAACGTAATGAAAGTAATAGGCCTCGCGGGATGGAGCGGCGCCGGCAAGACCACCTTGCTGACGCGGGCGATCCCGCAATTCGCAAAACAGGGGCTACGGGTCTCCGTCATCAAGCACGCCCATCATGCCTTCGATGTCGACGTGCCCGGCAAGGATTCCTGGCGGCACCGCGAGGCCGGCGCGGCCGAAGTTCTGGTGTCGTCCGGCCGGCGCTGGGCGCTGATGCATGAGCTGCGCGGCGCGCATGAACCGCGACTGCCGGAACTGCTGGCGAAGATGTCGCCGGTGGATCTCGTCGTCGTCGAGGGCTTCAAGCGCGAGCCGCATCGCAAGATCGAGGTCTATCGCGCCGCGAATGAAAAGCCGCTGCTGTTCCCCGACGATCCCGGCATTGTCGGCATCGCGACCGATACGGCGGTTGAAACCAAGCTGCCGACTGCCCATCTCGACGATATCGAGGCCGTGGCCGCGATGATGTTGCGGTCGGCGATCTCGCTCGAAGACGTGCTGGCCAAATGCGAAGCTGAGGGCTGATCAGGCACATGGCGCAATTGTCCGACGATTGCTTTGCCTTCGGCGGTCCGATGATGTCGGTCGATGAGGCCGTGGGCCTCATCGCCACGCGCGTGACGCCGGTCGTGGATATCGAGACGGTAGCGCTCGCCGGCGCCGATGGCCGCATTCTTGCGCATGAAATGTTGGCGCCACTGCCGCTGCCGCCCTTCACCAATTCCGCCGTCGATGGCTATGCGGTTTCAAGTCGCGACCTGCCGCAGAACGACGAACAGGCATTTGCTATTGTCGGCCGCGTCCAGGCGGGCAGTTCCGCATCCGCACCGCTCAAGCCGGGGCACGCGATGCGCATTTTCACCGGCGCGCCGATGCCCGAAGGCGCCGACACCGTGTTTATGCAGGAGGACGTCCGCGTCGACGGCGACAAGGTCGTGCTTCCCGCCGGCCTCAAGCCCGGCGCCAATGTACGCCCCGCGGGCGAGGATATCCCTTCAGGCTTTGCGGCCTTGCAGCCCGGCCAGCGGCTGCGGCCGCAGGATGTCGCGCTTGCCGCGGCGTTCGGCCTGACCGAGCTCGATGTCGTCAGGCGCCTGCGCGTCGCCGTGTTCTCCACGGGCAACGAGATCGCTTCGCCCGGCGAAGCGCGCGCCGCGGCGCAACTATTCGACTCCAACCGCTTCATGCTGATGGCGATGTTGTCGCGACTCGGCTGCGACGTCAGCGATCTCGGCATCATCAGGGACGATCGCGCTTCGCTGGCCCGCGCGCTGCAGGAGGTCGCCGGCAGCCATGATTTGATCCTTACAACCGGCGGCGTCTCGACCGGCGAGGAGGATCATGTCAAGGCAAGCGTCGAAAGCGTCGGCCGGCTGGTGCTGTGGCGGATGGCGATCAAGCCGGGACGGCCCGTCGCGATGGGCATCATCAACGGCACCCCCTTCATCGGATTGCCGGGCAATCCGGTGGCGAGTTTTGTCACTTTCGTTCACGTGGTGCGGCCGACCATCCTGGCGCTTTCGGGCGGGCGGCCGGAGCCGATTTTGCCGATGCCGGTTCGCGCCGCCTTCAGTTACAAGAAGAAGATCTCACGCCGTGAATATGTTCGCGTCAGCTTGCGCAAGGCGACCGACGGCGGGCTGGAGGCGGTGAAGTTTCCGCGCGAAGGCGCCGGGCTTTTGTCGTCGCTGGCGGACACCGACGGCCTAGTCGAACTCGGCGAAGACGTCACGCAGGTTACGCCCGGCCAGACGGTCGGGTTCCTGTCCTATGCAAGCCTGATCAACTGAGTCCGTTGACGATGCAGGCCCCCTTCGCCATGGTCGGCGCATGACGACGACAAAACTCGATCTCGCCGGACTGAAATGCCCGCTGCCGGCCCTAAAGACGCGCAAGGCACTGAAGACGCTGCCGCCGGGCGACCGGTTGGAAGTGCTCTGCACCGATCCGCTGTCGGTGATCGATATCCCGAATCTCATTCGCGAGACCGGCGACAAGGTCGAAATCACCGAGCGCAGCCAGGACCGCATTGTTTTCTTGATAGAAAAAGCAAATGGGTCAATAGAAAAGGCGAATGCCTGAGCAGTGAGGGCCGCACGCGTCAATTAGACGAGTTCACTGCGGCGCGTGATTGCCGGGTGCGACAATCGGACCTACAACTCCCGGCATGAACCTCCCGACATCGAAGGCGAGTGCGGCGATATCCCCTGCGGACGAACCGGCGGCCAAGCCAGGCAAATCGGCTGGCGGCCCCGAGTTCGGCGCGCTGGCGCAGGCCTCGATCCTGATCGTCGACGACGAGCCCGGAATGCGCAATTTTCTGGTGCGCACGCTGGGGCCGCGCTGCAAGCACGTGGAAGAGGCCGCCGATACTGACGAAGCCTCGCGCAAGCTCGACAAAAATCGATTCGACGTCGTCATCCTCGACAACATCATGCCGGGCAAGAACGGTGTCGACTGGCTGGCGGAGCAGCGGGCCGTCGGCTTCTTTGCCGACGCCATCCTGATCACGGCCTACGCCGATCTCGACACCGCGATCCAGGCGCTGCGCGCCGGTGCGGTCGATTTCGTGTTGAAACCGTTTCGCTCGAACCAGATCCTGAACGCTGTGGCCCGCTGCCTCGACCGTGTCAGGCTGCAGCGCGAGAATTATGTTCTTCGCTATGCGCTGCGCGCATCCTCCGACCGCACCTTCCTGCGTGACAATCTGATCGGAGAATCGCCGGCGGCCCGAAGCGTGCGGGAAACCATCGCCCGTGTTGCCCGCCTGCCGACGTCGATCCTGCTCACCGGTGAATCCGGCACCGGCAAGGAAGTTGCCGCGCGCTCGATTCATTCGCTGTCCGACCGCGCCGACAAGCCGTTCGTGCCGGTGAACTGCGCGGCGATTCCGCCTGAAATGATCGAGGGCGAGCTGTTCGGCCACATCAAGGGCGCCTTCACCGGCGCGGACAGCGGCCGCGAGGGTCTGTTCCTCTATGCCCATGGCGGCACGCTGTTCCTCGATGAAATCGGCGAACTGCCGCTGCCGATGCAGAGCAAGTTGCTCCGCGTGCTGGAGGACCGCCGCGTCCGTCCCGTCGGCTCCGAGCGTGAAGTGCCGGTCGACCTTCGCCTCATCTTTGCGACCAATGCCGATCTGCAGAAGGAAGTGGAGAGGGGGCGCTTCCGTGCCGATCTGTATTACCGCCTCAACGTCATGCAGATTCATCTGCCGCTGTTGAAGGATCGCGGCGATGACGTGCAGGAACTCGCCACCATTTTCATGAACAAGCTCTCGATACAGCTCGGCATGCCGCCGGTTGCGATCGACAGCTCAGTGCGCGCCGCACTGGCGAGTTACGATTGGCCGGGCAATGTGCGCGAGTTGCGCAATCTGATCGAGCGCGCCTTGATCCTCGGCGCGTTCCCGGACGATTTCGCCGGGCCGCCGCGCAATGACGGGCAGGCCGCCAGCGCTGACAGTCTCGCGGATCTGGAGCGTCGGCACATTCTTTCGGTGCTGAAGGAGACCGGCGGTAACCGCGAGGAGGCGGCGCGGCGGCTCGGCATCTCGCGCAAGACAATCGATCGCAAACTTGCGTTATGGAATGGCTGACCGGGCAGGCAGCATCGACGCGCCGGTACGCGGGCAATCCGTCCGCTTCCGCCTGCTTGCCATTGCACTGCTGCCGATGCTGGTCATCCTGCCGCTTCTGCTTGGCGTAGCCATCTATCGCTGGAATGCGAGATTTGACGCCACGCTGATTTCGAAGGTGAACGGCGATCTCACCATCGCGCATCAATATCTCGCCCGCATTCTGGAAAAGACCGGTGTTCAGATCCGAGGGCTCAGTCTCTCGTTCCGCTTCCGCGAGGTGGAAGAGCGTGAAACCCTCGCCGCCGTGGTGGATTTGCTCGAACAGTCCCGTAAGGAGATCGGCCTCGACTTTCTCTATCTGATGGACGCCGCTGGCAAGGTCGTCGCCTCGTCACCCCCGCTCAAGGGTGCGCCGAGGGCCGACTGGCCGATCATCAGGTCGGCATTGTCGGGCGAATCCATGTCGACGGGCATCGACATCTTTACCAACGACGAACTTGCGGCGATCTCGCCCGCGCTGGCCGAGCGGGCGCGTCTCGATCTGGTGCCGACGCCAAACGCGGTGCCGACCGATCGCAGCACGGACACGAGCGGCATGGTGGTGCATGCTGCTGCCCGCGCAACGGCGCCCGGAGGAGGGCCGGCCGCGCTGGTCGGCGGGATTCTGCT
Source organism: Bradyrhizobium sp. CCBAU 051011 (assembly GCF_009930815.1). Classification (NCBI taxonomy): domain Bacteria; kingdom Pseudomonadati; phylum Pseudomonadota; class Alphaproteobacteria; order Hyphomicrobiales; family Nitrobacteraceae; genus Bradyrhizobium; species Bradyrhizobium sp. CCBAU 051011. The sequence goes on from NZ_CP022222.1 coordinate 3,872,981, forward strand.
GAACCAGAATCTCGAGTTCATCGATACGATCAACGACCTTGTCTATCGCGAAGCGAGCCTGCCCGAGGGCAGCCAGGGCACGGCGACGCTGTTTCTCGACGACGTGCGGATATCGACCAATGTCCGCCTGTTCGAGGGACGGCGCGCGCTCGGAACGCGGGTGTCGGCGGCAGTCCGTTCGGCGGTGCTGGGGGAAGGGCGTACCTGGCTGGACAGCGCTTTCGTCGTCAACGACTGGTACATCTCGGCCTACGAGCCGCTGGTCGACACCTATGGCAAGCGCGTCGGCATGCTCTATGTCGGATTTCTGCAGAAGCCGTTCAACGATGCGAAGTTCGAGACGCTCCTGATCATCGCGCTCGCCTTCATCGTGATCACGGGGGCGACGGTGCCGATTTTCCTGCGCTGGGCGCAATCGGTCTTCATGCCGCTCGAACGGGTCACGGCGACCATCGGCGAAGTCGAGAGCGGCAACCTGTCCGCCCGCACCAAACTGCCGGCGTCGGGCGATGAGATCGGCCGTGTGGCGGTTCACCTGGATACGCTGCTGGACCAGATTCAGGAGCGCGATCGCCAGTTGCGCGAGTGGAACGAGGAGCTGAACACGCGGGTCCGCGAGCGAACGCGGGACCTCGAGCATGCCAATCTGAAGCTGGAGGCGACGACCAAGCAGCTCATCATGTCCGAGAAGCTCGCCGCCATCGGCGAGATCACCGCGGGCGTGGCGCATGAGATCAACAATCCCATCGCGGTGATGCAGGGCAATCTCGACGTCATCCGCAGCGTGATCGGCGCCGACGTCGACAAGGCCAAGGTCGAGTTCCGGCTGCTGGATGAGCAGATCCACCGCATCAGCCAGATCGTCATGAAACTTCTCCAGTTCGCCCGGCCGGAGGAATATGCCGGCTATGTCGAGCGCCATGCGCCGGGAAGCGTCGTGCTGGATTGCTTGCCGCTGGTCCAGCATCTCCTGAACAAGACCGAAATCAATGTCGTGCGGGAAGATCGGGCGAGCCGCCTGGTCCTGATGAACCGCACGGAGTTACAGCAGGTCGTGATCAACCTGATCGTCAACGCCATCCACGCCATGCCCGACGGCGGCACGTTAACTCTCCGCTCCTTCGACGCCGATCGCGATGGGAACCCGGGCATTGCAATCGAAGTGGCCGACACCGGCATCGGCATGAGCGCGGACATCATGGAGAAGGTGTTCGACCCCTTCTTCACATCTAAGCGCCGCGAAGGCACCGGCCTTGGCCTATCGATCAGCCAGACGCTGGTGAAGCGCCAGCGCGGCCAGATCACCGTCGAAAGCCAGATCGGCTCGGGGAGCACATTCCGCTGTGGCTGCCGGAAGCGAGCTGATCGGACATTTTGTCCGGAGGCGGTCTGGACATTTTGTCCGCCGACGCGGGAGCCATCCCGCTAAGTGATTGATTTTCTGTATCGCGCCATTTGGCACGTCGATTGCTGTCTTTCCTTCTCGGGGAGTGGGGTGGGGAGGGCGCGATGACCGAGTGTTCGCTCGCAAAGTTGGCGACTGCGCAAACGCGTTCGGTTGCTTGCTGCTTTCCTGACCCGCTTGCGCCGCACTTCAAACGACTTTGCGTCGACACCCACTCCGATCGGTCGCATGCGCATCACAGGCCCTGCGCATACGGTTGGCGCCTCGCGGCCCCCTCATCCCATCCTTCAACTTTCCAACGATGTGCCGGTAAGGCCACGAACCCGGAGGTTTTTCTATGAGTACAGCCGATGCCACGCTTGCACCGTCAGGTGCGCTCGGGCTCCTCGACAAGGAGCGAACGATCGCGACAGCCGGCTTCAACCGCTGGCTGGTGCCGCCGGCCGCGCTCTGCATCCATCTCTGCATCGGCATGGCCTATGGCTTCAGCGTGTTCTGGCTGCCGCTGTCGCGCGCGATCGGGCTGAGTGCGCCGAAGGCCTGCCAGGACATGACGCTGGTGCAGGAGCTCTTCACCACCACCTGCGACTGGAAGGTCGCCAGCATGGGCTGGATGTACACGCTGTTCTTCGTGCTGCTCGGCATTGCCGCCGCAGTGTGGGGCGGCTGGCTCGAGCGCGTCGGCCCCCGCAAGGCGGGCTTCGTCTCGGCGATGTGCTGGTGCGGCGGGCTCTTCCTCGGCGCGATCGGCATCTACACGCACCAGCTCTGGCTGCTGTGGCTCGGCTCGGGTGTGATCGGCGGCGTCGGTCTCGGCCTCGGTTACATTTCGCCGGTGTCGACGCTGGTGAAATGGTTCCCGGACCGGCGCGGCATGGCGACCGGCATGGCGATCATGGGCTTTGGCGGCGGCGCCATGATCGGCGCGCCGCTGGCCAATCTCCTGATGAACTATTTCAAGACCCCAACCTCGGTCGGCGTCTGGGAAACCTTCGTTGCGATGGGCGTGATCTACTTCGTGTTCATGATGATCGGCGCCTTCCGCTATCGCATTCCGCCGGCGGGCTGGCGGCCCGAGGGCTGGACGCCGCCGACCAAGGCCAATGCGATGATCTCGCAGAACCACGTTCATCTGAAGGACGCGCACAAGACGCCGCAGTTCTGGCTGATCTGGTGGGTGCTCTGCCTCAACGTGTCGGCAGGCATCGGCGTGATCGGCATGGCTTCGCCGATGCTGCAGGAAATCTTCGCCGGCAAGCTGATCGGATTGCCCGATGTCGGCTTCAATCAGCTCGACGCGACGCAGAAGGCGACGATTGCAGGCATTGCGGCCGGCTTCGCCGGACTGCTCTCGCTGTTCAATATCGGCGGCCGCTTCATCTGGGCCTCGCTGTCGGACAAGATCGGACGCAAGAACACTTACTACACGTTCTTCATCCTCGGCATCGTGCTCTACGCGCTGGCGCCGACCTTCGCGGCGATGGGCTCGAAGCTTCTGTTCGTGCTCGGCTTCGGTATCATCCTTTCGATGTATGGCGGCGGCTTCGCCACCGTGCCGGCCTATCTCGCCGACATGTTCGGAACGCAGTTCGTCGGCGCCATTCATGGCCGTCTGCTGACGGCCTGGTCGACGGCCGGCATCATCGGTCCCGTGGTCGTGAACTACATCCGCGAGTTTCAGCTTGCGGCCGGCGTTCCGCGTGACCAGCTCTACAACACCACGATGTATATCCTGTGCGCGATGCTGATCGCGGGCCTGATCTGCAACTATCTGATCAAGCCGGTCGATGCGAAGTGGCACATGAGCGATGCCGAGGTCGCCAAGCTGCAGGCCGCGACGGCGAACGCCGGGGCTTCGGGCCCGTCAGGCTCCTATGGCATCGGCTTCGGCGGGCTCGACGCCAAAGCCGCGCTGTTCTGGGCCTTCGTCGGCATCCCGCTGGCCTGGGGCGTGTGGAAGACGCTGGAAAGCGCCGTCAAGATCTTGTGACCTTTCACGGCGTCGCGGGCAGGCGGCCCGCGACGCCGTTCTCGATCCGTCTTTTTTCAATGCCGGATTCAAATCGAGCTATCAAAAATCCAGATCAATGCGCATTCGCAATCGCAGCATGAGACGGCTTTATTGATCTCTGGACTAAATTGGCGTTCTCATCCGCCCATCAGGCAAACGGATAGAACGTGGTCGCTCCGGTGGGGACAGGATCGAAAGCTCGCGGCCTGTGTTGCCTTAAATAGCTGATAAATCTCTTGGCATCTGGCATGCCACGAATTAGAGTTCTTCCAGATTGTCAGGGAACGAGACGTTTCGATGGATCACGACGTACACGACCTACAAAAAGTCCGGGCGTTCGACCATCCGGGTGCGGGACGGAAGCGCGCCAAGGCGACACCGAAGGGCCGTCAGGTCGACCCCACCGCCGCCCACGAGATCGAACTCCTGCTCGGCGACCGGCCGCGGCGGCGCGACCTCCTGATCGAGCATCTGCACCTGATCCAGGACAAGTATCACCAGATCTCGGCGGCGCATCTGGCGGCGCTGGCCGACGAGATGAAGCTGTCGTTTGCGGAAGTGTTCGAGACCGCGACGTTCTATGCGCATTTCGACGTGGTGAAGGAAGGCGCGCCCGACATCGCGCCGCTCACAATCCGGGTCTGCGATTCCCTGACCTGCGCCATGATGGGCGCGGAGAAGCTGCTGCATGAATTGCAGGACAAGGCCGGTCCCGGCATTCGCGTGGTGCGCGCGCCCTGTGTCGGCCGCTGCGATACTGCGCCCACCGCCGAAGTCGGTCATCACTTCGTCGATCATGCCACGGTGGCGAACGTGTTCGCTGCCGCCAAGGCCGGCCACACCCATGCGCATCTGCCCAAATATGTCGACTATGACGCCTATGTTGCTGATGGCGGCTACAAGCTGCTGAACCGTCTGCGCTCCGGCGCGATGACGAAAGAAGATCTGCTGAAATCGCTCGACGACGCCTCGCTGCGCGGGCTCGGCGGCGCCGGCTTCCCGACGGGACGGAAGTGGCGCGCGGTGCTCGGCGAGCCCGGCCCACGGCTGATGGCGATCAACGGCGACGAGGGCGAGCCCGGCACCTTCAAGGATCGCTTCTATCTCGAAACGGACCCGCATCGCTTCATCGAGGGCATGCTGATCGGCGCCCATGTGGTCGAGGCCACCGACGTCTACATTTACCTGCGCGACGAATACCCGGCCTCGCGCGAAATCCTCGAACGCGAGATTGCAAAACTGCCGCCTGGCGGTCCCGTGCTGCACATGCGCCGCGGCGCCGGCGCCTATATCTGCGGCGAGGAATCCTCGCTGCTCGAATCGATCGAGGGCAAGCGCGGCCTGCCTCGGCACAAGCCGCCTTATCCGTTCCAGGTCGGCCTGTTCGGCTTGCCGACGCTGATCAACAACATCGAGACGCTGTGGTGGGTGCGCGACATCGTCGAGAAGGGCGCCGACTGGTGGAAGAGCCACGGCCGCAACGACCGTCATGGCCTGCGCAGCTATTCGGTTTCAGGCCGCGTGAAGAATCCCGGCATGAAGCTGGCGCCCGCAGGCGTCACCGTGCGCGAACTGATCGATGAGTTCTGCGGCGGCATGGCAGATGGGCACACCTTCCACGCTTACCTTCCGGGCGGCGCGTCGGGCGGCATTTTGCCGGCCTCGATGGACAACATCCCGCTCGATTTCGGCACGCTGGAAAAATACGGTTGCTTCATCGGCTCGGCCGCCGTCGTCATCATGTCCGAGCAGGACAGCGTGAAGGGCGCGGCGCTGAACCTGATGAAATTCTTCGAGGATGAAAGCTGCGGCCAGTGCACACCGTGCCGGGTCGGCACCCAGAAGGCGGCGCTGTTGATGCAGCGTCCGGTCTGGGACCGTGAATTGCTCGATCAATTGAGCCAGGCGATGCGCGATGCCTCGATCTGCGGGCTTGGACAAGCCGCCTCGAATCCGCTGACGTCAGTGATCAAATATTTTCCGGAAGAATTCGTGCCGAGAGAGGCCGCGGAATGACCAAGATTCAATTCGAGCTCGACGGCAAGCAAGTCGAGGCCAATGCGGGCGAGACCATCTGGCAAGTGGCAAAACGCCACCAGAAAGAGATCCCGCATCTCTGCTATTCGCCTGAGCCCGACTACCGGCCCGACGGCAATTGCCGTGCCTGCATGGTCGAGATCGAGGGCGAGCGCGTGCTGGCCGCGTCTTGCAAGCGCACCCCGAGCGTCGGCATGAAGGTAAAGACCGAGAGCGCGCGCGCGGTCGCCGCGCAGAAGATGGTGATGGAACTTCTGGTCGCAGACCAGCCGGCGCGCGAGACCTCGCACGATCCCGATTCGAAATTCTGGAACTGGGCCGAAAAGGTCGAGGTCACCGAGAGCCGTTTCCCGGCCGCCGAGCGCTGGTCGAGCGACACCAGCCACCCCGCAATGAGCGTCAATCTTGATGCCTGCATCCAGTGCGGCCTCTGCGTGCGCGCCTGCCGCGAGGTGCAGGTCAACGACGTCATCGGCATGGCCTATCGCAATGCCGGCGCCAAGATCGTGTTCGACTTCGACGATCCCATGGGCGAATCGACCTGCGTCGCTTGCGGCGAATGCGTGCAGGCGTGCCCGACCGGCGCGCTGATGCCGTCGGTGATGCTCGACGAGAAGCAGACCCGCGTCACCTATGCGGACAAGAAGGTGGACTCGCTGTGCCCGTTCTGCGGCGTCGGCTGCCAGGTCACCTATCAGGTCAAGGACGAGAAGGTCATCTATGCCGAAGGCCGCGACGGCCCGGCCAACCATAACCGCCTTTGCGTCAAGGGCCGCTTTGGCTTTGACTACATCCACCACCCGCATCGGTTGACCAAGCCGCTGGTGCGGCTGCCGAACGCGAAGAAGGACGCCAACGACCAGGTCGATCCGGCCAATCCGTTCACGCATTTCCGCGAAGCGTCGTGGGAAGAGGCGCTGGATATTGCGGCCAAGGGCCTCGTGAAAATTCGCGACGAGAAGGGCGTCAAGGCGCTCGCCGGCTTCGGCTCGGCGAAGGGATCGAACGAGGAAGCCTACCTGTTCCAGAAGCTGGTTCGTACCGGCTTCGGCTCGAACAATGTCGACCATTGCACCCGGCTGTGCCACGCCTCCTCGGTGGCGGCGCTGTTCGAAGGTCTGAGTTCGGGCGCGGTGTCGGCGCCGTTCGCAGCCGCAATGGACGCCGAGGTCATCATCGTGATCGGTGCCAACCCGACGGTGAACCATCCGGTCGCCGCGACCTACATCAAGAACGCGGCGAAGAAGGGCGCGAAACTCTTCGTGCTGGATCCGCGCAGGCAGGCGCTGTCGCGTCACGCGACGAAGCATTTGCAGTTCAAGCCGGGCTCCGACGTCGCCATGCTCAATGCGATGATCAACACGATCATCACCGAGGGCCTGACCGACGACCAGTACATTGCGGGTTACACCGAGGGATTCCAGGACCTCGAGGAGAAGATCAAGGAGTTCACGCCGGAGAAGATGGCGCCGATCTGCGGCATCGATGCCGAGACCCTGCGCGAGGTCGCCAGAACCTACGCCCGCGCGAAGTCCTCGATCATCTTCTGGGGCATGGGCATCAGCCAGCATGTCCACGGCACCGATAACGCGCGCTGCCTGATTGCGCTTGCCCTGATCACCGGCCAGGTCGGCCGTCCCGGCACTGGGTTGCATCCGCTCCGCGGTCAGAACAACGTGCAGGGCGCCTCCGACGCCGGCCTGATCCCGATGTTCCTGCCCGACTACCAGCCCGTCGGCCGCGACGACATGCGCGGCAACTTCGAGAAGCTGTGGGACCAGGACCTCGATCCCGTCCGCGGCCTCACCGTGGTCGAGATCATGAATGCGATCCACGCCGGCGAGATCACGGGCATGTATATCGAGGGCGAGAACCCGGCGATGTCCGACCCCGATCTCCAGCATGCGCGCCATGCGCTCGCCATGCTCGATCATCTCGTGGTGCAAGATCTCTTTGTCACCGAGACCGCGTTCCACGCCGACGTCATCCTGCCGGCCTCTGCGTTCGCGGAAAAGGACGGTTCGTTCACCAACACCGATCGCCGCGTGCAGCTCGCGCGCCAGGTGATCAAGCCGCCGGGTGACGCGCGGCAGGATCTCTGGATCATCCAGGAGATCGGCAAGCGCATGGGGCTGCCGTGGAATTATTCGGGTCCCGGCGACGTCTACACCGAGATGGCGCAGCTGATGCCCTCGCTCAAGAACATCAGCTGGGAACGGTTGGTGCGCGAAGGAGCCGTCACCTATCCGGCGGATGATCCGAGCAAGCCCGGCAATGAGATCATCTTCACGACCGGCTTCCCGACCGCGAGCGGCCGCGGCAAGATCGTGCCCGCCAAAGTGATCCCGCCGGATGAGCTGCCCGACACCGAATATCCGATGGTGCTGTCCACGGGGCGCGTGCTCGAGCACTGGCACACCGGCTCGATGACGCGGCGTGCGCAGGTGCTCGATCAGATCGAGCCCGAGGCGGTGGCGTTCATGTCGCCGAAGGACATGCGGCGCTTAAGCGTCTGGCCCGGCGATTTCATCCGCCTGGAGACCCGCCGCGGCGCCGTCGAGGTCAAGGTGCGCTCCGACCGCGACGTGCCGGAGAACATGGTGTTCATGCCGTTCTGCTACGCGGAGGCGGCTGCGAACCTGCTCACCAACCCCGCGCTCGATCCGTTCGGAAAAATCCCCGAATTCAAGTTCTGCGCCGTGCGCGCGGAAAAGGTGGCGCTGCAGTCGGCGGCGGAGTAGGGCGGCGGTCCTTCGACGGACCACAAAAGTCAAATCCGACCTGATCATGCACATGGCGGCAAGGGCCGTTGTCGAACCCGCACAAGTGACGGCGGGCTCACTGGTGGCTACGCGGCCGGAATAAACGCATATCCCTGCCCATCTTCGACAATTCTACCAATGCCTGGTCGATCTAGGTGAGCGCCGGCTAGCCACGTATGTGTATCCGCTGCGTTTTGGAGCAGCTTGATCCGGCTAGCCCTCGCTATGGACTCGTCATCGTCATGGGCCCAAGTAAGCTCGGGACGGGCAAACTGCGCAGCAGGAACGTGGATCAGGTCGCCGCAGAATAAGATCTCGTCCTCGTCAGTGCTGAGGAGATAACCCATATGGCCCGGAGCGTGCCCAGGTATTGCCACCGCCAGCAAATGATCGGCCAGCCGGTCTCCTCCGTTAATTGGGGCAAGGAGCGGACGAAACTCAGCTAGATTTGGCTCGGCAAGGAACCCCCCAACGGCTTCCTCCCCTATCACGATCTTGCTCAGGTTGTTAAATACCCGTCGACCGTCAGGCGTCAGAAGGCCATTGATGTGGTCGCCATGAGCATGAGTGAGGGCGACCGTCGTGATTGATGACGTGTAGATGCCTGCCTCCGCCATCGCCTCCCCGAGGTGACCCATGGAGGGCTCCCAACTCCCGCCCGCTCCACAATCAATCAAAACGCGGTCGATGCCAGAGCGATCGAATAGGAAGCAGTTGACCGACAATCGAACTAGAGAATTGTCCCGGTGAGGCGATTCAGTCTGCCTACGTATTCTGTTGTTGGGATACTTGAGGGATTCGGCGGGCAGGTCGACATATCCATCAGAGAGTGACCAAATCCTCCATGACCCCGAAGCGCAGCCCAAGGTGTTGGCGCTTTGTGACAGAAATTCCACGGACAACCTGCCAAGTGGGTGATTCACTTTTTAAAACGGCACCGAACCGCTAGGTTTTCGAAGTCATGACTTTCTGAGCGATCTTCCAGGTTCCGTTGACCTTTAAGCATGACAACAGGTCGGTGAAGTAACGAGGCGGAATCTGTAATTTCAACTTCACAAGCGCGAGCTCTCCCTCAACGTCTATTGACAGGATCTGATCCTGGCGTTTGAGGCCCTGTTCTTTTGGTGCCTTCAAATTGCGGACGGCTGCCAGCCAGGTCGCAATTGGCGTCACGCTCACGTCGCCGTCGTCGCCGACCTTGGTCACGGAACTCAGGGGATGAAATATGGACGCAAACTTGTCTGCATCCATTTCATAAGCACCGTCAAAATACGTCTGCGCTAGAGAGCGCAAGGCATGAGCATCGGCATCCATAAGCTTGTTATCCGTAGGGTTGTTGTTTGGAACGGGAGGAGACTGCGCATAGCTGATCGTCCGGTCTCCAAGCATCAAACCAGGAGCGCTGACGAGCGTAGCTCCAAAAGTCACGCTGGCAGATCGGCTCAAAAATGCCCGTCGATCCATTTTTGACATTTTTGCTCTCCCTAAAAGTGAGTTTCAGTTGCGCTCTTCAGAAGCCGGCAAAAACGTACGGAAAGTTGCCTCAAATCTTGCTGTGGCCAAATCTAGGACAACGTGGCTTATGAAACTAGCCATGTTGCATGGCATGGGCTTATGAGTGATATTCATAGATCATGAGAAACGAACTGAACGAACTTGCCACGTTTGCAGTCGTCGCCAGTGAACGAAGCTTTACGCGAGCTGCGGCAAAGATTGGTGTGTCTCAGTCGGCCCTGAGCCACACGATCCGGGGACTTGAGCAACGGCTCGAGTTGCAGCTTCTTGCTCGAACGACCAAGAGCGTCGCACCAACCGCCGCAGGGGCAGCTCTTTTGAAAGAACTGTCTCCGGCACTTGAGCAAATTGCTCGTGCTATCAACGAAGCCCGAAACGTTCGGCACCGAGCTGCAGGGCGCCTTCGAATTGTAATGTCCCGGTCGGCTGCTGTGATGGTATTGTTGCCGCGGCTCACGGCATTCGCGGAAGCCTACCCTGACATCGTTCTTGATGTTGTTACTGTCACTGGCCCTGTAGACCTCGTTGCGGGCGAGTTCGACGCCGGTATTCAACTCGGCGAGTACATTCAAAAGGACATGATCGCGGTGCGGGTCACGCAAGAGCTGCGATTGGCGGTGATCGGATCGCCTGGCTATTTTTCATCACGAAACATTCCTCGGAAGCCCAAGGATCTAAATGACCATCGATGCATAGGCCTGCGTCTTCCAGGCGGTCCATATCGGTGGGAATTCGAGAAAGGACGAAAGGCGATCACTGTTGGCGTGAATGGCCCGCTCATAATCGATGATACCCACCTGGTGATTCAGGCGGCACTCGCTGGCGCCGGCCTAGGACTCGCATTCGAAGAGCAGGTCGCAGAGCATGTTGCGAAGCGTCGCCTTATTCGCGTGCTCGAGGACTGGACGCCGCCAATTCCCGGATTCTTCATGTATTACCCCAGTCGTAAGCATCAGCCGGCTGCTCTGTCTGCACTATCGAACGCGCTGCGAGCCTCTTAACAACCAGCAGTGTCTGGGTGGCCACCACGTCACGAACTGCCTGCTCATCACTTCGCCGGAAGAACAAAGGTCTGGCCGGGATAAATCAGGTTGGGATTTCGGATCTGTTCCCGGTTCGCCTTGTAAATCACGGAATAGCGCGTGCCCGCGCCGTACGAGAGCTGGCTGAGACGCCACAGGCTGTCGCCGCGGGAGACCGTGGTAGTCGTGATCTTCGGCACGACCACGGCGGAGGACGAGCCGCCGTCTGGCAAAACAATGCCGCCCGCGGCCGCAAGCTGTGGCTGTTGTGGGGTGCCCGAGTCGGCGCGCTTGGGCTGCCCCGACACGGATGCGGTCACCGCGGTGTCGGGAACGTTGAACGGCACCTCGGCGCGTGCACGCACCGAGCCTGAGCTCGACGCTTCGTCCAGCCTGACACGGTAGCTGCCCGGCGAGACCCCTTCGTTGATCGTGACCGCAAAACGTCCATCCGCGCCGGCCGTCACCGAGGTAACGAAGCTGTCGTTGAGATAAAGCCGCAAGCCTGCGCCGGGGCGCGCCTGGCCGCTCACATGGAATTTGCCGCCCGGCTCGATCTCGACGGCCTCCACAACCACGGCGCCGGCCGCCGGCTTTGACCCAGCCGGCTGCGACAGCACGACAGTGGGCTTGTCCGGCGTCACCAGCGCCACCATCGGCCGTTCGGTCGATTTCGGCTCCAGCGCCGTTGTTACGCGCTGCTTCGACGTCGTCTGTTTGCCGTCCGCCTGTTTGGCGCGCAGCGTCAGGTCGTAAGTGCCTGACGGAAGTCGAGGCGGGATCATGACGAATTGTCCGGATGGATCCGCGACCGCGCGATCATGCACCTCGCCGTTACGCAGCAGCTCCACCGTTGCGCCTGGCGCCGCCCGACCCGCGATGACCGCGTCGCCTGAGGGCTCGATACGGGCAATGTCGAACGTCGGCACGCCGTCGCTGTTCTCCGGCGATGGTGGCGGTCCGATCAGCGCGTCCACGACGGCGTTAGCTTCCGCTTTCGCCGCTGCCAGTGGGGCCGGACTCTGTTTTAGCCCGTCAGACGAGGGTCCTGAGATCGCCGGCGCATTTGTTGCGGCGGTGGTATCAGCCGGCGCGTCGCGGCGAACGTAGAAGATGGCGGCGGCAGCCGCCACGCCACAGGCCGCAACAAGAGCAATGATGGGGATGATTGTTCGGCTCGCCGATATGGCAGTCATGGTACTCGTCCGTCTGCCGGATCGTTGGCTCGGCGGTACTCTATACCGTATCGGACGGGGAGGGTACCGGGAAAATGCGGGCCTTCGGCTCGCTACCCTACAACCAGCCGGCGCGGCGAAAGCGCCAGAACAATCCCGCGCACACGAGCAGGATGGTGCCGATCACGCCGAAATAGCCGTATTCCCACTCCAGTTCCGGCATATGCTTGAAGTTCATGCCGTAGATGCCGGCGATCGCGGTCGGGACCGCGATGATGGCGAGCCATGACGCCAGCTTCTTGGATACCGCAGTTTCCTGCGCCTGGCCGACTAGCAGGCTCGCCTCGAAGGCAAACGCCAGCACCTCGCGAAGCGAGTCGATCCGCTCCTGCACGGTACGGACATGATCAGTGACGTCTCGGAACAGCGGCCGCATCGCCGGCCGCACCATCGGCAAATTGTCGTGCTCGAGCCGGCGGCAGACCTCGACCAGCGGGCCGACCGCATTGCGCAGGCGCAACAGGTCGCGACGCAGCATATACAGCCGCTCGATCTGCGCCCGCGTCATCGCGCTTGCGAGTACCTGTTCCTCCATCGCTTCGACTTCTTCCTGGATGGTCTCGATCACAGGTGAGTAATTGTCGACGATGAAATCTAGGATGGCGTAGAGAATGTAGTCCTCGCCGCGGGCGAGCGCGCGTGGGCAACTCTCGCAGCGCTCGCGAACCGCCTTGTAGGACGTCGAGGCGCCGTGGCGCACCGAGACGATGTATCCCTCGCCGACGAACAGATGCGTCTCGCCGAATGCGATGCTGTTGCCATCGAGCTGCGCGGTCCGCGCCACGATGAACAGCGCGTCGCCATACTGTTCGATCTTCGGCCGCTGATGCGCATGGTCGGCATCCTCGATCGCAAGGTCATGCAACTCGAACTGCTACTGCACGCGGCGCAGTACGGCGATATCGGGTTCGTGGAGTCCGATCCAGACCACGTGGTCGGGCTTGCTGCGCCAACCCGAGGCTTCATCGATGGCGATGTTGGCGATACGCCGACCTTCGACGTAGACGCCGGCCGCGACCACGCCATCGGAGGTGACCGGCTCGGTTTTTACAATGCCTGGCGATGCGACGTTCATGGCTTCCACCCTCGACTGGTTGCTGCCGAAACTTGCTTCGCGGCGTTATTTTCCAAGAGGCTAGCACCACGAAATCCGCCGTCAATGCGATCGGGGCAAAGATATTCCCGCAACCCATTTCGACGATTGGTGAACCCTGCGGATCTTTATGCCGTACCTATGTGAAAGGGCCGCCGTGCCTCTCGAAATCCTATGTGCGTCGCCGCATGTTCGATTATCCGGCGCGCGGTTCGCGCCACATCGGGAGCATGGAACATGACTCTTCTCTATTCGTATGGTCCGGCTGGTGGCTTCTCCATTGGCCGCCCGTTCCGTCGCGTACGGAGCGCACTGAGAACAATCCACCGCGCGATCGCCGTCGCAAGGATCCGCCGGCTGCGCAACGAACTGCGGCTGCACGCCGCGACCCGCGCGAACTGGGCACGCTCGCACCAACCCGACGCAGACGCGCATGGTGACCGGTTTCCGCGCCAGCCGCTGCATCTCGGCGAAAATGGGATTTTTGACATGCGACAAGTTTCATCCGTATCGACCGCGCTGTTGCGCGCACTGGCCCGCTTGCTGACATGGTTCGGCAACGAACCGATCAGAGCCTATCGCCCGGAAGCCTATTATATGCGCGGTCCTGGACCGGCGTGGCGGGCAAAGCACGGCGAGGGCTGACCAGGATCTCATCGGAAAGATCGGCGATAGCGGCCTCGACCAACGACTTTGCCGTTCCGTCCAACGGCACGAGCGGCAGGCGCGTATCGGGCCGGATCAGGCCGAGCAGCGCCAGCGCACATTTCAGAGCCGCTGGATGATCAGCGGCCAGCAATTCGGCGATTGGTTGTAGTTGGTATGTATGGAGCGCTCGGCATAATACCGGGACGATGTTGGCTACCGCCGAAACGCAGCCGTGGCCGCCGGCGGTCATATAAGCCGACGCCGTGGCGTCATCGCCGGTCCGTAGACGGAAGTTCGGCGGCAGCCGCGGTCGCAGGCGGGCAGGGCGCGCGATATTGCAGGTGCCGTCCAGCAACCCGATAAACTGCGCTGACTCGGCCAGCCTCGACAGCGTCGTGTCGGTCAATTCGCGGACGGTCCGTGCTGGGATATCGTGCAGGATCATCGGCAGCGCGGTGGACGCGGCGATGGCGCGGAAATGCGCGGCCACGCCCTCCTGCATCGGCTTGTTATAGTAGGGCACGACAGACAGCACGGCATCGGCGCCGGCACGCTCGGCCCGCATCGTCAATTCGATCGCGCGATCGGTTGAGTTTGATCCAGCGCCCGCAACGACGCGTGTGCGGCCTTGTGCAATCTCGACGGCGCAACGATTGCGGCCGTCGACCTTCACATACCACTGCCGGGGATTATGGGTCTCTGCGTTCGCCGGGACGACAGCGCGGTCTTTATAGGATTCCTATAACGTCGCCATCCCTCCCGTCTCGAAAACCTATGCGCCAGGTGGCACGTCACCACCATCCAATATGCCGGTCACCCGTTCGGCCGGCGGTTACGTCGCATAGGAACATCCCATGGTGGACATTGTCATGCTGGCGCTCGGGCTCGGCTTCTTCGTGGCAGGCATCGGTTACGCCTACGCCTGCGAACGGTTTTAGAGGAGCGCGCCATGATCTTTGATTTCTCGCTTGCCGGCCTCGTCTCGCTCGGCCTGTTGTTCTACCTGACCTACGCGCTGCTGCGGCCAGAACGGTTCTGAGTTCGTCATGACAACGCTCGCCGCCATCATGCTGGCATTCGTTGCGACCACGGCGTTGCTCGTCGTTCTCACCAACCTGTTGTTGACTGCACGGAAATCTTGAGGCTTTGCTATGACACTCATCGGCTGGATTCAGATCATTCTCTACTGCGCCGTCGTCGTCGCGCTGGTAAAGCCGCTCGGCTGGTACATGACGCGCGTCTTCAACGGCGAGTCCACCTTTCTGTCTCCGGTGCTGCGCCCGGTCGAACGCGGGCTGTACTGGATCGGCGGCGTCGATGAGACGCGCGAGCAGCATTGGCTGACCTATACGGTGGCGATGCTGCTGTTCCATGTCGGCGGCTTCCTCATCATCTACGGCCTGATGCGGCTACAGGCGCTGTTGCCGCTCAATCCGGCGGAGCAATCCGCCGTCGCCCCGGATCTGTCCTTCAACACGGCGATCTCGTTCATCACCAACACCAACTGGCAGAACTACGGCGGCGAGAGCACGGTATCGTACCTGGTGCAGATGCTGGGGCTGACGCATCAGAACTTCCTGTCGGCGGCAACCGGGATCGCGCTGGCGGTGGCGCTGATCCGCGGCTTTTCCCGCTCCTCGATGCGCACCATCGGCAATTTCTGGGTCGATGTAACCCGCTGCGCCCTCTATGTGCTGCTGCCGATCTGCATCGTCTACACGCTGTTCCTGGTCTGGCAGGGCATGCCGCAGACGCTCGGCGCTTATGTCGAGGCGACGACACTGGAGGGTGCCAAGCAGACGATTGCGGTCGGTCCCGTCGCATCGCAGGTCGCGATCAAAATGCTCGGCACCAATGGCGGCGGCTTCTTCAGCGCCAATGCCGCGCATCCCTTCGAGAACCCGACTGCACTTTCGAACTTCGTGCAGATGATCTCGATCTTCGCGCTCGGCGCCGCGCTCACCAACGTGTTCGGCCGCATGGTCGGCAACGAACGCCAGGGCTGGGCGATCCTCGCTGTAATGGGCGTGCTGTTCCTCGCCGGCGTTGCGGTCACTTATTGGGCCGAAGCTAACGGTACCTCGACGCTTGCCTCGCTCGGCCTGACCGGCGGCAACATGGAAGGCAAGGAGGTTCGCTTCGGCATTGTCGCTTCATCGCTCTTCGCGGTCATTACGACGGCGGCCTCGTGCGGTGCGGTCAATGCGATGCATGACAGCTTTACGGCGCTCGGCGGCATGATCCCGCTGATTAACATGCAGCTCGGCGAAATCATCGTCGGTGGCGTCGGTGCTGGTCTTTACGGCATGCTGCTGTTTGTGGTGCTGGCGATCTTCGTTGCCGGCCTGATGGTCGGTCGCACGCCGGAATATGTCGGCAAGAAGATCGAGGCGCGCGAGGTCAAGATGGCGATGCTTGCCGTCCTGGTGCTGCCGCTGATGTATCTCGGCTGGACCGCAGTCGCGGTGGTGTTGCCTTCGGCGGTGGCGTCGATGGCCAATGCCGGGCCGCATGGTTTTACCGAGGTGCTCTACGCCTTCACCTCGGCGACCGGCAATAACGGATCGGCCTTTGGCGGCCTGACCGGCAACACCTTCTTTTACAATCTGACGCTCGCCAGCTCGATGTTCGTCGGTCGCTTCTTCATGATCGTTCCGGCGATGGCGTTGGCGGGCTCGCTCGCTTCCAAGAAATCGATTCCGCCTTCGGCCGGCACGCTGCCGACCACCGGCGGCCTGTTTGTCGGTCTCGTTGTCGGCGTAATCCTGATCATCGGCGGTCTCACCTTCTTCCCGGCGCTGGCGCTCGGGCCGATCGTCGAGCATCTCGCGATGAGCGCCAACACTCTGTTCTGATCGAACGTCTTTCGGAGTTACGTCCATGGAAACCATGAAACTACAGAAGAAGGCGACCGCTTCGGCGATGCTCGATCCCGCAATCGTATTGCCCGCGATCCGCGCGTCCTTCGTAAAGCTTGATCCGCGCCTGATGGTGAAGAATCCCGTGATGTTCGTGGTCGAGATCGTGGCTGCACTTACCACCGTCATCTTCCTGCGCAATCTGGTGATGGGCGGCGAGGGCCTCGCTTTCACCTTCCAGATCATCCTGTGGCTGTGGTTCACGGTGCTGTTCGCCAATTTCGCCGAAGCCGTTGCCGAAGGCCGTGGCAAGGCCCAGGCGGAATCGCTGAAGAAGACCCGCACCGAGAGCAAGGCCAAGCTGCTGGAAGGCCCCGACAGGTCCTATCGGCTGGTGTCCGGCACCAGCCTGAAGGTGGGCGATATCGTGCTGGTCGAAGCCGGCGACAACATTCCCTCCGACGGCGAGGTGATCGAGGGTGTGGCGTCCGTGAACGAGGCCGCGATAACGGGCGAATCCGCGCCCGTGATCCGCGAATCCGGCGGCGACCGTTCGGCGGTGACCGGCGGCACGCAGGTGCTGTCCGACTGGATCCGCGTCCGCATCACGGCAGCCCAGGGCTCGACCTTCATCGATCGCATGATCAAGCTGGTGGAAGGCGCCGAGCGGCAGAAGACCCCGAACGAGATCGCGCTCAACATCCTGCTCGCGGGCCTGACCATCATCTTCGTGTTCGCGACGGTAACGATCCCGAGCTATGCGGCCTATGCCGGCGGCTCGATCTCGGTCGTGGTGCTGGTGGCGCTGTTCGTGACGCTGATCCCGACCACGATCGGGGCGCTCTTGTCCGCCATCGGCATCGCCGGCATGGACCGGCTGGTGCGCTTCAACGTGCTCGCGATGTCCGGCCGCGCGGTGGAAGCCGCGGGCGACGTCGATACGCTGCTGCTCGACAAGACCGGCACCATCACGCTTGGCAACCGACAGGCGACGGCGTTTCGTCCCGTTCGCGGCGTCACCGAGCAGGAACTGGCGGATGCAGCGCAGCTTGCCTCGCTGGCCGACGAAACGCCCGAAGGCCGTTCCATCGTGGTTCTGGCGAAAGAGAAATACGGCATCCGCGGCCGCGACATGAACGAGCTCGCCGCGACCTTCATTCCCTTCACCGCGCAGACGCGCATGAGCGGCATCGATGCCGGCTCGTCCTCCGTCCGCAAGGGCGCGGTGGATGCGATCCTCAATTATGTCGATGGCGGCGGCGTTCGGGCGGTCGCCTCCGGCAACGCGGTTCGTGCGCTGCAGACGGGCGCCATGTCCGAAGTAGGACGCGAAATCCAGGCCATTGCCGACGAAATTTCCAAGGCCGGCGGTACGCCGCTTGCGGTTGCCAAGGATGGCCGGCTGCTCGGCGTCATCCACCTCAAGGATATCGTCAAGGGCGGCATCCGCGAGCGCTTTGCGGAATTGCGGCGCATGGGCATCCGCACCGTGATGATCACCGGCGACAACCCGATGACGGCCGCTGCCATCGCGGCCGAAGCCGGCGTCGACGATTTCCTGGCGCAGGCTACGCCCGAGGACAAGCTGAAGCTGATCCGCGACGAGCAGGCCAAGGGCAAGCTGGTGGCGATGTGCGGCGACGGCACCAACGATGCGCCGGCGCTGGCGCAAGCCGATGTCGGCGTTGCCATGAACACGGGCACGCAGGCCGCGCGCGAGGCCGGCAATATGGTCGACCTCGATTCCAATCCGACCAAGCTGATCGAAGTGGTCGAGATCGGCAAGCAACTCCTGATGACGCGCGGCGCGCTCACCACGTTCTCGATCGCCAACGACGTCGCAAAATATTTCGCGATCATTCCCGCGATGTTCCTGGCGTTCTACCCGCAGCTCGAAGTGCTCAATGTCATGCATCTCGCCAGCCCGCAGAGCGCGATCTTGTCGGCGATCATCTTCAACGCGCTTGTTATCATCGCGCTGATCCCGCTGGCGCTGAAAGGCGTTGCCTATCGCGCGATCGGGGCAGGCGCGCTGCTGCGCCGTAACCTGCTGATCTATGGCTTAGGCGGCATCATCGTTCCCTTCATCGGCATCAAGGCCATCGACCTCGCGGTTGCCGCCTTGGGCCTGGCCTAACCCTAACCGTCATTGCGAGGAGCGAAGCGACGAAGCAATCCACTCTTCCTTTGCCGCACCATGGATTGCTTCGCTTCGCTCGCAATGACGAGAAACAGGAGACACAAAATGCTTCGCGAAATCCGCCCCGCCATTCTCATCCTGCTGCTGCTCACCGCGATCACGGGCCTTGCCTATCCGCTCGCCATGACCGCCATCGCCGGCGCGATCTTCCCAAAGCAGGCGCAAGGCAGCCTGATCGAGAAGGACGGCAAGGTGATCGGCTCGGCGCTCATCGGGCAGGAGTTTAAGCAAGACAAATATTTCCATGGTCGCCCGTCCGCGACTTCGGCTCCGGACCCGGCTGATACCACCAAGACAGTCTCCGCCCCCTATAACGCCGCCAATTCCGGTGGCTCGAATCTCGGTCCGACCAGCAAGGCGCTGGCTGACCGGATCAAGGAAGACGTCGCGAAGCTCCGGGGCGAAAACCCGTCCGTGCCTGTGCCGGTCGATCTCGTCACGACGTCCGGCAGCGGGCTCGATCCCGATATTTCGCCCGAGGGTGCGCAATTCCAGGTCCCGCGGGTCGCCAAGGCGCGCAACCTGCCGGAAGCACGCGTCCGTGAACTGGTCGCGGAGCACACCCAGAGCCGCATGGCAGGATTGCTTGGCGAACCCCGCGTTAACGTATTGGCGTTGAATCTTGCTTTGGACCAGACCTCAAAATGAGACCGGCTAGGCCCATTGCGGCGTGAGGGCTATATAGCTGTATGGTCCAAACCCGCCGCGACCCCGAACAACGTCCTTCGCCGGAGGCCTTGCTGGAGGCCGCCCGGCGCGAGGACAGCCGCGCCGGCCGGCTCAAGATTTTCGTCGGCGCTGCGCCCGGCGTCGGCAAGACCTATGAGATGCTGCAGAGCGCCCATGCCAAGAAAAAGGCGGGCGCGGATGTCGTCGTCGGCATCGTCGAAACCCACGGGCGGGCGGAAACCGAGGCGCTGCTGAAAGGCCTCGACGTGCTACCGCGCAGGCGGCTTGCCTACAGGGAGCAGACGCTCGAGGAGATGGACCTCGATGCGCTGATCGCGCGGCGGCCGCAGATCGCCCTCGTCGATGAGCTCGCCCACACCAATGCCCCGGGCAGCCGCCATCCCAAGCGTTATCTCGACGTCGAGGAATTGCTGTCGCGCGGCATCGACGTCTATACCGCCGTCAACATCCAGCACATCGAAAGCCTCAACGACGTGGTGGCGCAGATCACGCATGTGCGGGTGCGCGAGACGGTGCCGGACAGGGTGTTCGACCGCGCCGACGCCATCGAACTGATCGACCTCACGCCTGACGATCTGATCCAGCGCCTGAAGGAGGGCAAGGTCTACGTCCCCAAGCAGGCCGAGCGCGCGCTGGAGCATTATTTCTCGCCCGGCAACCTGACCGCGCTGCGTGAACTGGCGCTGCGCCGCACCGCCGAGCGCGTCGACGAGCAGTTGCTCACCCATATGCAGGCCAACGCTATCGACGGACCGTGGGCCGCGGGCGAACGCATTCTGGTCTGCGTCAGCGAAGACCCGCGCGCCGCCGGCCTCGTGCGCTATACCAAGCGGTTGGCGGACCGGCTGCACGCGCCGTGGACGGCGATCAGCATCGAGACGCGGCGCAGCCTGCAACTGACCGACGAGCAGCGTGACCGGCTCGCCGACACCATGCGGCTCGCCGAAGCGCTCGGCGGCGAGGCGTTGACCATTCCCGGCGTCGGCCGCCGCATCGCCGACGACGTCATCCAATTCGCCCATGCCAACAATGTCACCCAGATCATCATCGGCAAGTCGACCCGCTCATGGTGGTTCGAACTGACGCGTGGCTCTGTCGTGCACGATCTGGTGCGGCGTTCCGGCAACATCAGCGTCCACGTCATCGCCGGCGACGAGCAGGGCGTGGCGAAAGCGGCCGTGCAGACCGCGGCACGGCAGGAGCCGTTCAACGCGCAGCCCTATTTGATGGCGCTGCTGTTCGTCGCGATCGGTCTTGCCGCCGCCACACTGATCCAGCCGATGTTCGGCGGCATCGAGAACGTCGATCTCGTGTTCCTCACCGCCGTCGTCGGCGTCGCTGCGCGCTTCGGCCTGTGGCCGTCGCTGCTGGCCAGCGTCGCGGCCTCGCTATGCTATAATTTCTTCTTCCTGCCGCCGGTTTATACTTTCACCATCACCGACCCGACCAATGTCGCGGCGTTCTTCTTCTTCATGCTGATCGCGATTCTGGTTTCCAACGTCGCCGCGCGAGTGCGCTCGCAGGCCGATACGGCGATCGGCCGGGTGCGCACAACCGAATCGCTTTACGCCTTCAGTCGCAAGCTGGCTGGCACCGCGACGCTGGACGACGTGCTGTGGGCGACCGCCTATCAGATCGCATTGATGCTGAAGGTGAGGGTGGTGCTGCTGCTGACCGAGGACGGTGTGCTGACCGTGAAGTCCGGCTATCCTCCGGAGGACCAACTCGACCAGGCCGACCTCGCTGCCGCCAACTGGGCCTGGAGCAATGACCGTCCGGCGGGCCGTGGTTCCGACACGCTGCCGGGCGCGAAGCGGCTGTTCCTGCCGATGCGAACGGGCCGCGGCGCGATCGGCGTCATCGGCATCGACGACGACCGCACCGGACCATTGCTGACACCGGACCAGCGCCGCCTGCTGGATGCGCTGGTCGATCAGGGCGCGCTCGCGATCGAGCGCGTGCTGCTGGTCGAGGACATGGACCGGGTCAAGCGCACGGTGGAGTCCGACCGGCTGCGCGGTGCGCTGTTGACCTCGATCTCGCATGATCTGAAGACGCCGCTGGCATCCGTGCTTGGCGCCGCCTCCACCCTGCGCGATCTCGGCTCCAGCCTTGATGACGCGCAGAAGAACGAACTGCTTGCTACCATGATCGACGAATCCGAGCGGCTCAACCGCTTCATCGCCAATCTGCTCGACATGACCAAGCTAGAATCCGGCGCCATCGTGCCGAACACCGCGCGGCATGACGTCAGTGAGATCGTCGGCAGTGCGCTGCGCCGCGCTGGGAAGATTCTTGTGCATCACAAGGTGTCGCTGGAGCTTAGCCCCAATCTGCCGATGCTGGAGCTCGACGCCGTGCTGTTCGAACAGGTGCTGTTCAACCTGCTGGACAACGCCGCTAAATATGCGCCGCCCGGCACCACAATCTCGGTCAGAGGAATGCGCGATCAAGGCGTAGTCTCGCTGCAGATCCGCGACGAGGGCAGCGGCATCCCGCCTGCGGAACTCGAAAGCGTGTTCGACAAATTCTACCGCGCCGAGAAGGGCGATCATGTCCGTCCCGGCACCGGCCTTGGGCTTGCGATCTCGCGCGGCTTCGTCGAGGCGATGCAGGGCACGATCTCGGCTGCCAACCGCAGCGACCGCAGCGGGGCGGTGATATCAATCCGGCTGCCGGTACCTGCCACCGGCGTAGCGTTTACAAGCGAAGTGGACGCCGGTTCGCGTGAAGAAAACGCGTCAGAACATAAAGAAGGAGGCTCTGTTCTGACACAATCAGAACAGAGGCTCTGACGCACTGGATACCGCCGCATGAATGCTCCCGCGATCAAGGTTCTGGTCATCGACGACGAGCCGCCGATCCGCAAGCTGCTGCGGATGGGGCTGAGCACGCAAGGTTATGACATCCTCGAAGCCTCCAACGGCAAGCTGGCGCTGGAGAAGCTCGCCGAGAACCCGGCGCTGATCATCCTCGATCTGGGCTTGCCCGATATCCAGGGCCACGAATTGCTGCGCATGATCCGCGGCCGCAACGAAAGCGTTCCGATCGTGGTGCTGTCGAGCCGCGGCGACGAAGCCGGCAAGGTGCAGGCGCTCGATCTCGGTGCCGACGATTACCTCACCAAGCCGTTCGGGATGGACGAATTGCTGGCGCGGATGCGTGCGGCGCTGCGGCATCAATTGCAGGTGCAGGGTGAGCGGCCGGTATTTCGCGCCGGCGATCTCTCGGTCGATCTGGTCCGCCGCATCGTCAAGGTCGGCGAGCGCGAGGTCAAACTCTCGCCGAAGGAGTACGAATTACTGCGCGTCCTGGTGCAGCATGCCGGCAAGGTGCTGACCCATCGTTTCCTGTTGAAGGAGCTGTGGGACGAACTGACGGACGCGCAATATCTGCGCGTCTATGTGCGCCAGCTTCGCCAGAAGATCGAGGCCGATCCGGAGCGCCCGCAATTCGTGCTGACTGAAACCGGCATCGGCTACCGGTTGCGCGCGCCGGATTGATCAGATCGCAGCACTCATTTGCGGCGAGATTGATCGCGCAAGCGCACATAGGCGGGTCGGGCCAGGCAGGCGTCCAGCCATCGTGTCAGCTCCGGGTAAGCCGACAAGTCCATTCTTGCCATTTTTCCCCACGTCAGGATGCCCGCGACGTTAAGGTCGGCGACTGTAAAGCTGTTCCCCGCCAAATAGCCGCGTGCGGCCAGGGCGTCGTTCAGCACACCCAGGGGCTTCTTCAGCAGCAATTCGTTCCGCGCTGTCACGGAGGGGTCGCGCGCAAACTCCGCCAGCAATGCGCGGTGCTCCAGAAAATTGAGTAGCAGGTGTTCAATCTCCAACACCGCCCAGAAGCTCCACTGCGCGGCGAGGCCCAGCACTTCCGGGCCGGCGCAATGCATCGGGCCGTCATACTTTTGCGCGAGGTAGAGATTGATCGCCATCGATTCCCACAGCACCAGATCGCCATCGACCAGAGTCGGAATTCGTGCATTTGGATTCAATCGCAGATATTCTGCGGTCTGCAGATCGTCTGCACGCGTAGTTTTTTCCACTATCTGATAAGGCTTCCCGACTTCCTCGAGCATCCATAGACACCGCATCGCGCGCGATCTCGGATTTCCATAAAGCTGCAGCATCGTTGGGCTCCCGTAATGCGGGTTTAGTCTGGCGGCAAGCAAATCTACCGGCTTTCCATCGCTTCCGATAGCTGGCCACAACCGTCCGCGCGTTGGTCTGCCACGGGGCAGCTTGCCGCATGCGATGTAACGACAACGTGGTATGCTTTCATCTGGGGATC
Organism: Bradyrhizobium sp. CCBAU 051011; assembly: GCF_009930815.1. Lineage (NCBI taxonomy): Bacteria > Pseudomonadati > Pseudomonadota > Alphaproteobacteria > Hyphomicrobiales > Nitrobacteraceae > Bradyrhizobium > Bradyrhizobium sp. CCBAU 051011. The sequence goes on from NZ_CP022222.1 coordinate 3,896,753, forward strand.
TGACCCGGACTTCGCACGCCCACGTGAATCAGAGCAGGAGGACGTACGGCCATGGCTGAGAGTGTCATGTATCACGAAGGTAACAGGCAATTGCAGGATCGGTTCGACAGCCGCCGGATTTCGGACCGGCTGGAAGAGAAACTGATGCGCAAGGAATTCATCGCTGACGACAAGCAGTATATCGAAAGCCTGCCGTATTTCTTTCTGGCAACGGCGGACGCCGAGGGCCGGCCCGATTGCTCGTTCAAGGGCGGAGCGCCGGGTTTTGTGCGCGTCACCGGGCCTTCCGAGCTCGCATTCCCCGACTATGACGGCAACGGCATGTTCAAGAGCCTCGGCAACATTGTCGCCAATGCCAATGTCGGTCTGCTGTTTATTGCCATGCACGACAAACCGAAACGTTTGCGGATCAACGGCAGCGCCACGGTGAGCGACAACGATCCGCTGCTCGCGGAAACCCTCGGCGCGCAGCTTATCGTTCGCGTGACCGCGCGCGCGATCTTTCCGAATTGTCCGCGCTATATTCCGACGATGGGTGCGATCGAGCCATCGATCTATGTGCCCCAGGCCGGCCAGGACGCCCCGGAGCCGGCGTGGAAGGGATTTGCGGACTTCAAGGACTGTATCCACCCGCGGCAGCCGACATTCAAGGGCTAGCGGCAACCGCGCAGGAAATCGTGAGGTCTCGGAAGCGGAGCTAGAACCACGGCTCCTCATAGACCGGCTTGCCGTCGATCAGCAGCCGCTTGATGGCGGCGCGTCCGGAGGGGAGGACTGCCGCGACGACCAACAGCTTGCGCTGGTTGCGGAGATCTTCGAGCTTCCGGCCTTCACCCTCGGGAACGAAATAGCTTTCGAGGTTGTAGTTGATCGTGAGCTTTTCGCAGAAGACATCCGACTTCGAGCCGCAGCTAGCGCCATAGGTGACGCGGCCACGGATCAACACCTCGTGGCTCGCAACCGCGACGGGGGCGGTATGGACCGAGATCGGCTCATGGACGCCGTCGCGATTGGGCGTGAGCTTGACATACACCAGCGGATTGCGTTCGCCGGAGGGCTGGTTCTGAAGCGGGCCCGCCGGCAGTTGCGTAATGTCGTAGCCTAGGACGACGTAGTCGCCGCGCAGGAAATCCCTGGGGTCGACGGGGCGGGTCTGCAAGGTCACTTCCGTGCCGTCACGCAGGACCTGCATCCGATCGACGATCATCACGCCCAGCAGCGCGATCTGAACCAGCGCGGCGACGCCGAATAACACGAATTTTGGAATGCGCGACCAGAGAGCAGCGAGGGATGTAACGGAGCCTGTGATCATTCGCGGGCCCTCGGCACAAAGCGATTGAGGACCAGGGCAAGGGCAACAGCGACGATGCCGGCCGCGGCGAGGAATATCGAACGATTCAACAGCGATCCCTTCACCGCCCATGTGATGGCCGCGATAACGCCCGCGATGCCGAGCCAGCCGGCGACGATCCGCGGACGGGTGGTGTCCAGCATACCGGAAACAACAAGGCAGAGCATGGCGCACAGCAGAGCGGCATAGGCCAGCCATGGTTCGCTCGATTGCTGAGGCGTCCATGCGGCCGCGGCAGCAAGGACAAGCCCGATCGCGCCTGCGGCGAAGGCCGTGCCGATCCGGCGTGCCGTCGCGGCGGTGGCAACGGCGAAGATCACGCCGGTGACGCCACATGAGACGATCCAAAGCGGCTGGTTTGCCAACCCCGTGTGGCTGCGGAAAACCTCGTTGGCCATCACCGCTTCCAGGATCGCGACGCCCGCCAGCGCAAGAGCGCCGTAGGTCGACAGGACGGATCCTGCGCGAGCCGGGCGCTCCCAGGTTGAAGCGGCAAGCGCCAGTCCGCCGCCGAACAGCAATGCTGCGCCATTGGCGAGCATGAACGACGGCCGGATATGAAGATGAGGCTCAAACGAAGCAGCAAGCCACCACGGAAGTGCCGCGACGGCTACGAGATGCGCCGCCACGCGCGAGTTCCAGGCCAGAGCGAGGCCGCCCGCGATAAGCCAGAACGCCGCGAATGCGAAATGCGGAACATCGGTTTCGATGGTGCGCATCCAGCTCCAAATGATTGCGGCAGCGAGCGCCACCGCCAGTGCGCCGCGCGAGCCGGTTAGCGCCGCCGCCGCGAGCGCACCCATTGCCCACAGCAGCATGCCGCCCGCAAAGTCGCCGCCCAGGTGATACATCTGGCCGACCAACGCGATCGCAGCACCAAAGATGATCGCACCCACGGCAGCGCAAAGATCGGCGAGCACCGCCTGGCCGGCGCGAGCGAACCAGCCGCCGAAGCCATGGGCGACGAGAACGCCGGCAAACAGCATTGCCAAACGCAGCGGCCGCGCGAGTTCAATCCAATGAGCCGCGACGAATGCCAGGAATGCCGCGGCAATCAAAAGACCGCCGACGATGGCCACCACCACCGCGATGTTGACGCCGGAGGCAAGCGGTGGAAGCGTGACCCGGATGGCGGTGCCAACCGCCGGCGTGATCACGCCATCGGCTTCCCATCGCGCAAGATCAGCTTCTAGGCGCTGCCGATAGGCCCGGTCAAACATCATGGCGGCCGATCAGTTCGCACGCCGTGTGATGGCGTCAAAACAGGTGATGCTTGGGTGCGGTGACGCAAGCATCAAGATCGACTTCAGGCACGGCATTGATGGCCCCCAATGGCCACACCAAGCTATCATCTTTGCGGTTGCATTGGAATGGCCACCTCGCCCTTTAGATCGCCGTCATCTCGCCCTTGGTGCAGGCTTCCCGCAACTTGAACTTCTGGATCTTGCCCGATCCGGTTAGCGGGAAGGCGTCGACGACGTACCAGTGTTTCGGCGTCTTGTGCGGGGCGAGCGCGGCGCGCATGTAGTCGATCATCTCATCCTTGTCGATGACGGCCCCCGGCGCCGGGCGGATGAAGGCTGCGACTTCTTCACCCCATTTCTCGTGGGGCAGGCCGATCACGGCGACTTCACCGACCTTGGGGTGCTTGAACAGCAGCTCTTCCAGCTCGCGCGGATAGATGTTTTCGCCGCCGCGGATGATCATGTCCTTGAGACGGCCTTCCACCGTGCAATAGCCCCGCGCGTCCATCGCGCAGAGATCGCCGGTATGCAGCCAGCCGTCGGCGTCGATCGCGGCCGATGTCGCGTCGGGCATTTCGAAGTAACCGATCATCACGTGATAGCCGCGGGTGCAGAACTCGCCGATGGTGCCGATCGGCACCGTCTCGCCGGTGTTCGGGTCGATGATCTTGGTTTCCATATTGGGCAGCGGTAGGCCGATCGTGTTGGCCTTGTCCTCGACGCTATCGGTGGTGCGGGTTTGCGCCGCGACCGGGGAGCACTCGGTCTGGCCGAACACGATCGTAAAGGGCGCGCCGAGCTTTTCCTCCAGCAGCCGTACCAGCGAGGCCGGCACCGTGGAGCCGCCGGAGCAGATCGCCTTGACTGCCGAAAGATCGGTCGCCGCGAATGTCGGATGCTCCAGCATCGCCACCAGCATGGTGGGCACGCCGAGCATCGCATTGCCGCGGTAGGTCCCGAGCATTTCCAGTACGAGGCCGGGCTCGAAGGCCTCGACCAGCACCTGGGTCGCCGCTTTCGATACCGCGCCGATCACGCAACAGACGCAGCCGCCGGTGTGAAACAGCGGCATCGTGGTGACGAAGACGTCGCCGGCATCGACACCCATCCGGTCGGCGGTGTCGGCGCCGTTGTTGAGCAGTCCGCGATGACGGAGCAAGGCGCCTTTCGGGAAACCCGTCGTGCCCGAGGTGTACTGGATCATGACGGGATCGTCGGGAGTAACGTCCGGCAGCTTGATGTTGTCGTCGTCGCCTGCCGCGATGAAAGCGTTCCAGTCGTCGAAGCAGATGATCTCGCGCAGTTCCGGGCAGTTCGCTGCCACCGCCTGCACTGTCTCCAGCATTGGATTGCCACGAAAATCGTTGACGACGAAGACGCCGGCCGAGCGTGATTGCTTCAGCACATATTCGACTTCCCTGGCGCGGAAGGCCGGGTTGACGGTGACGAGCACCATGCCGGCGAGCCCCGCGCCGAATTCCAGCATCATCCATTCCGGAATATTCTGCGCCCAGACCGCGATGCGCTCGCCCTGCTTGAAGCGGGTCAGCAGCGCTCGGGCGGTCCGCTCCGCCTCCCGATAGAACTCCGCATAGGTCCATTGCCGCCGCAGCGCGGGGTCGGGAACGCCCGCAATCAGGGCCAGACGATCGGGCGCCGTCTCGGCCGCCTTGCGCAGGAGATCGCCGAACGTCATCTCGCGTACTGCAGGCGTGGCCGGTCCTGCGACGTGCGACTTCGTCAATGCCATCAAATCCTCCCCGGTCCGGCGCCATTGTTGCCGGTGGCGTCAGTTCCCAGGGAGAAAATGCCTTTTGGTGCTGGGTAATGCAAGCGGGATAGGAAGTAGCCGAACAGATGGAAGCGTCAGGAAGGAGGCTAAGGCAGTAAGCCCGTCATTGCTGTCGAGCGAAGCGAAGCAATCCACCGCTCCACACGCGCGGAGAGATGGATTGGCTTCGCTCCTCGCAATGACGCGGATATACCTGCGCTAACCCGCCTTGCGGTGCCGGGCTGCGGACCGATGAGCCTTCTTCGCGGTGCGTCGCGCCGGTGCCCGCCGCGCGGTCGAGCCATGCCCGCGCCGTTTCGCCGCCTTGCCCTTCAGGCTCGCCTTCAGTGCATCCATCAGGTTGATGACGTTGTCGGGCTTTTCTTCGGGCTCGGGTAGCTTGATCGTCTTGCCGGACGCCTTGCGCCGCACCAGTGCCTTCAGCGCGTCCTCATACTCGTCCTTGAATTTCGAGGGATCGAAATGCGCGGCCTTGGTCTGCAGGATGTGGCCCGCGAGTTCGACCATGTCCTTGGTGATCTTCGGGGCCTTGATGTCCTCGAAGAAGTCGTCCTCGTCGCGCAGCTCGTATGGATAGCGCAGCGTGGTGCCGAGCAGTCCCTTGCCGAGCGGCTCAATCGCCATCACGTGCTCGCGGTTGGTCAGCACGATGCGCGCCAGCGCCACCCGATCCTCGTCCTTCATGGCGTCGCGGATCACCGCAAAGGCGTCTACCGCGGCCTTGCCGTCGGGGGCGAGATAGTAGGGATGGTTGTAGTAGCGCTTGTCGATTTCGTCCCGTGGCACAAAACTGTCGATCTCAATGGTGTGATTGCTCTCGATCTGAACGGCCTCAAGTTCCTCCTTTTCGATCTCGACATACTGGCCCTTTTTCAGCTCATAACCGCGGCCCTTCTGGTCGCTCTCGACGACATCGCCGGTCTCGGCGTCGATCATCTGCTGCTTCAGGCGGTTGCCGGTCTCCTTGTTGATCATGTGAAAGCGGGTTTTCTCGACCGATGTCGAGGCCGGGTACAATACGACAGGACATGACACCAACGAGAGTTTCAGCGAGCCTTTCCAGTAGGCGCGGGGGGCCATTGCAATCTCCGGGGGCGGGTTGGGTTTGGGAACTTCAACGGTTAGTATGGGTTTTCGTTCCGGAATGGCGGCGGGGCGATCCTGATCGTCGAGGTTTGGCCGTGGCGTTGAAGAAACTCAGCACGTACCGCAAGAAGCGCGATTTCGGCAAAACGGCGGAGCCCTCCGGCGACGTCAAGGTCGCGCCCGCAAAACAGCGGCGGTTCGTAATTCAGAAGCATGACGCGAGCCGGCTGCATTACGACCTCAGGCTGGAGTTCGACGGCGTCTTCAAGTCCTGGGCGGTCACCAAGGGCCCGTCGCTCGATCCGCATGACAAGCGGCTGGCGGTCGAGGTCGAGGACCATCCGCTCGACTACGGCGATTTCGAAGGCACCATTCCCGAAGGCCAGTATGGCGGCGGCACCGTGATGCTGTGGGACCGCGGCTATTGGGAATCCGATGATCCCGATCGCGGCTTCAAGAAGGGCGACCTGAAATTCACGTTGCGGGGGGACAAGCTGCATGGAAGCTGGGTGCTGGTGCGGATGCGCGGCGACCGCTATGGCGGCAAGCGCACCAACTGGCTGCTGATCAAGCACCGCGACGAGTTCGTCAGGGAAGGCGAGGACAACGACATTCTGAATGAAGACCGTTCGGTAGCCTCCGGGCGGACGATGACGCAGATTGCGCAAGGCAAGGGTAAGGCGCCAAAGCCGTTCATGCAGGCGAAGGAAACCAAGGCCGACGCGGTCTGGCAATCGAACCGCGGCGATGCCGCCGAGGCGCGGACCCTGCGGAAAACGGCCGCCTTGCGCGCCGTTCCGGAAACCAGAACGCGCGCGCCGGCGCCAAAACCCCAGCCGAAGAAGGTCGCGGCGATGCCGGACTTCGTCGCACCGCAGCTTTGCACCGTGGTCGAGCGGCCGCCGGGCGGCGAAGGCTGGTGCCATGAAATCAAGTTCGACGGCTACCGCGTGCAGTTGCGGGTCGAGGACGGGGAAGGCGCGCTCTATACCCGCAAAGGGCTCGACTGGACCGACAAGTTCAAGGCAATCGCCGTTGAGGCGGAATCGCTTTCAGATGTGCTGATCGATGGCGAGATCGTAGCTCTCGATCATAACGGCGCGCCCAACTTCTCCACTCTGCAGGCGGCGCTGTCGGACGGCGACAGCGAGAGCCTGATCTTCTATGCGTTCGACCTGCTGTTCGCCGATGGCGAAGATCTTCGCAAGCTCCCGCTTGGCGAACGCAAGGCGCGGCTGAAGAAGCTGCTTGAAGCGCAGAAGGGCAGGGACAAGCAGATCCGCTATGTCGAACACTTCGAAAGCAGCGGCGATGCCGTGCTGCAATCGGCGTGCAAGCTGGAACTGGAAGGGATCGTCTCCAAGAAGCTCGATGCAGCCTATCGCTCCGGCCGCACGGAAAGCTGGACCAAGGCGAAATGCCGTGCCGGGCATGAGGTGGTGCTGGGCGGCTGGAAGACCACCAACGGCAAATTCCGCTCGCTGATGGCCGGCGTCTATCGCGGCGATCATCTCGCCTTTGTCGGCATGGTCGGAACCGGCTTTGGGCAGGACAAGGTCCGCCGCATCATGCCGGCGCTGAAGGCGGCAGCCTCCGACAAGAGCCCGTTCGGCGGCAAGAACGCGCCGAAGAAAACCCGTGACGTGCATTGGCTGAAACCCGAACTGGTCGCCGAGATCGAATTCGCCGGCTTCACCGCGGACGGCAATATCCGCCAGGCCGCGTTCAAGGGCCTGCGGCAGGACAAGCCGGCCGAGGAAGTGGAGGCCGAAACCCCATCCAGGAAGGGCGTCGCGCAGCCGAAGCCGGGCAAGGCAGCGGCGGCGCGTTCAAAGCCCGCCGCCAACAAGGCTGGCGAGGTCATGGGCGTTGCGATTTCGAAGCCGGACAAGGAGCTGTGGCCCGATATCGGCGACGGCGAGGGCGTCACCAAGCTCGACCTTGCGCAATATTTCGAAGCCGTCGGCGAATGGATGATCGATCATATCCGGGGCTGTCCGTGCTCGATCGTCCGCGCGCCGGATGGCATCAACGGCGAAAAATTCTTTCAGCGCCACGCCATGCAGGGCGCGTCCAACCTGTTCGAGCTGGCCAAGGTTTCGGGCGACCGCAAACCCTATCTGCAGATCGACCGGATCGAGGCGTTGGCAGCGGTGGCGCAGATCGGCGGATTGGAGCTGCATCCCTGGAATTGCGCTCCCGATGCCTACGACACGCCTGGCCGGCTGGTATTCGATCTCGATCCGGCGCCCAATGTTGAATTCTTGGATGTCATCGAGGCGGCGAAAGAAATGCGCCAGCGGCTGACCGCCGTCGGCCTCGAAAGTTTCTGCAAGACCACGGGTGGCAAGGGGCTGCACGTGGTGACGCCGCTGCTCCATGGCGCGAGGGACAAGGTGACGTGGAAGGAGGCCAAGGCGTTCGCGCAGGGCATCTGCCAGTGGATGGCCAACGACGATCCCGAGCGCTATCTGCTCAACATGTCGAAGAAGCTGCGCAAGGGAAAGATCTTCCTCGACTATCTCCGCAACGACCGGATGTCGACAGCGGTTGCTGCGCTGTCGCCCCGCGCCCGCGAGGGTGCTACCGTCTCGATGCCGCTAACCTGGGCGCAGGTGCGCGGCGATCTCGACCCGAAGAAGTATACGGTGCGCACCGTGCCGGGGCTGCTGGCGAAGACGAAGGCCTGGGACGGTTACGATGAGGCGGCGACGCCGATCAAGCCGGCGATGAAGAAGCTGGCTTCAATGTAGGGTGGGCAAAGCGAAGCGTGCCCACCATTGTCAGTGCAACGAAAAAGGTGGGCACGGCGCTTTCGCGCCTTTGCCCACCCTACAATTTTGCCCTTCCGCTTACAGCTTCCCAAGCAACAAAAGGATCAACAGGATCACGATCACGAGGCCCAATCCGCCGCCGCCGTAATATCCGGTGCCATAGAACGGACCGCCGCCGATGCCGCTGAATCCGCCGAGCAGGGCGATGATGAGAATGATCAGGATGATGGTGCCGATAGACATAAGTCTCTCCTCAGCCCAACCGGGCGTTCTGCATGTTCTGCCCTTCATGCGGAACAACAACCGGGAGTCATCTAAGTTCCGCTTTGCGCGGTGATAATGCGCGCGGCTCTTCCATTCGAAGCGTGTGTAGTTACATGCAGTTAGATGAGAGAGGGATTTTGCGATGACCAAGCCGCTCGTGGTTTCCATCCCGCATAGTCTGGGACGCGAAGAGGCGATGCGCCGTCTCAAGACGGGGCTATCGCGCGCCGCGTCCAGCGTGCCGATGCTGAGCGTCGATGAGGAGCGTTGGGAAGACAACCGCATGATTTTTCGCGTGCGCGCCCTCGGGCAGGGCGCGGCGGGTCATGTCGATGTCGCCGATGATCATGTGCAGGTGGAAGTGGTGCTGCCATGGCTCCTGCAACGCTTTGCCGAGGCCGCACAGGCCGCCATCCGCAGCCGGGGCCAGTTGTTGCTGACCAAGAAAAACTGACGCACTAGCCGCGGCGGGGCCGTGGGGACGGCTTCGCGGCGCCGGTAAACCTGGCTTTCAACACGGCGACGGGCAGATGCGTCAGCAGGTCTGACAGACGCAATTGCGCAGCATCGGCATCGGCAAAACCTTCCACCGCATAGCCGCCGACATCAAGCGCGGCGTCGTAATTCTCCGGTCCCGGCCAATGTCTGCCGCCGTCGGTAAACGGCGCAAACCATCGAGTCGCGACGGTAATCGCGGCTTCGCGGCCTCGCCGCCGGGCGAAAGCAACAAAATGGTCGCGATGCGGCCCGCCCACTTCCAAGGGCTCGTACTCACCGTCCGTGAATACGTCGGCGAGTTCAGTCCGCAACGTGAGCAGATGCCGTGTCCAAGCCAGCTTCAGGTGCCCGTTCGGCCAACTCTGCGTCAGCCGATCCCAATCCCATTTCTCCAGTGCGCCGAGCCGGCCTGCGCGTTCGGCAAAGTCGACCGGCCGCCGGTTGTCGGGATCGACCAGTGAAAAATCCCATAGCTCGGTGCCCTGATAGAAGTCCGGTACGCCCGGCATCGCAGCTTTCAGCGTGATCTGGCTGAGCGAATTCAGCGCACCCAGCAGCGACAATCGCCGTGCAAGCGATTGAAGGGAGCTCAGAAACTCGTCCGAAAGCGATGGATCGAGAATTTTTGCGATGAAGCCTTTTAAGCCGTCCTCATAGGCAGCGTGAGGATTGAGCCAGCTCGTTTCCTGCTTACCCTCGCGCGCCGCTTTCAGCGCATATTCCTGCATCCGCTCCGGAAAGGAGGTGTCGTCCGGCTGCCACGCCCCCAGCAATGCCTGATAGAGCATGTATTCTGACGTCGCCGACGGCGCGCGCAACTCGCCGTCGACCAGAAGATGCGGCGCGTTGAGCAGCTTCCATCGCGCCACCGTGCTGGTCCATTCGCCGGGGATTTCGGCCAGCGCCATGATCCGCGCCCGCGCATCCTCGCCGCGCTTGGTGTCATGCGTCGCGGTCGCCGTCATCCCGTGCGGCCACTCCCTGGCGCGGGTCCGCATCATGTCGTGAAATTCGTCGGCCGAAAGCGCCTTTGCCGCTGGGTCGCCACCGACCTCATTGAGGGCCAGCAGGCGGTGGTAGCGATAGAACGTCGTGTCCTCCAGCGACTTCGCCATCATCGGGCCGGTGAACTGCTGCACCTTCAATGCGAAGCGCCTGACGCGCGGTGCGCTGTGGTGCGCCCGTTCGGGGTTGATCAGATCCATCGTCAGGGTGTCGCGGAGAAAGTCGAAGATGCCGTCGTCGGCGGCAAACCAGTCGGCGCGCGCCCGTTCGATCGCGCCTGATATCAACTGGCGATCATGGGCGGATGGGCCCGACGGCGCCAGATAGGTACGATAGACCGGAAAGTGCAGCACGTAGAGTTCGAGCGCCTGCCGCAGGCTGTCAGCGGAGTAGTCGCGGGTGGAGTAATGTCCGCTGGCAATCCGCGCCAACAGCCGCGTCAGCACCGTGAACTCGCTGGTCAGCAGCGTTTCCAATACCCGGCGTTTTGCTTCCCGCAGGATCGGTTCGAGTTTTGGCGACTGGTTGCTGATCTGCCGCCAGATCTCGTCAAGCGGCTCCAGGCCGCTTCCGTCGATCAGCACCTGGGTGATCGTGTTCATCCATTCATAGCCGGTGGTGCCGTGAACCCCGGAGAAGGACGGCAGCTTCTCATGCTCGCCGAGAATCTTCTCGATCACCACGTAGAACGGCCGGGTCTGCCCGCCATGGGCCTCGCGAACCAGCCGGCGCAGGCGCTGAAAATACTGCACGGGGTCACGCAGGCCGTCGATATGGTCGAGGCGGAGCCCCTGCAGCTTTCCCTCGGCAATCAATCGTTTGACCAGGCGATGGATCGCCTCGAACGTGCCGGGGTCCTCGACGCGCAGGCCAGCCAGCGTATTGATGTCGAAGAAGCGCCGGTAATTGATGTCGCTGGAAGCGAGCCGCCAGTGGCCGAGCTTGTAGTGCTGGCGTTCGAGCAGATGATGCAGCGCCTGCGTCGCGGCGCCGCGATCGGGGCCGGCGCGATAGGCCGAAAGCCCGCGTGCGATGATCTCGGCGGCTCCCGCAATGCCCTTCAGTTCGGCCTTGAAGCCAGGCGCTTCCTTGCGGTTGGGACGCCGCGGCCCCTGGTAGCGGAGGGCCAGTGCAAGCATGGCCTTGCCGGACGCGCTTTCTTCCGCATCCGCTTCCTTGAGGATCATCCGCAGGATTTCGCCGTAACGTTCCGGCGCAATCGGCAGCCGGTGCTCGAAATACCAGGCCGAGAAACTGCCTTCGCCAGCGTCGTAGCGCAGCTCGATCTCGCCGCTTTCCAACGCTTGGCCATACGACGAGCCGATGATCGGCAGCAGCACGCCGCCGCGGGCGCGGTAAGGCAACTGCTCCCAGTCGATGTCGAAGGATACGGCGTGTGGTGAGGCGGGACCCCACTCCAGCACGTCGAGCCACCAGGGATTGTCGTCAAAATGCACGCCGACATGGTTGGGCACGAAGTCGAGGATCAGCCCGAGATCGTGTTGCTGCAGCACCGCGCTCAGCCGTTCGAAGCCGGCTTCGCCGCCGAGTTCGGGATTGAAGCGGGCGTGGTCGGTGACGTCGTAGCCATGCGTGCTGCCCTTGCGGGCGCGCATGAAGGGCGAGGCATAGAAATGGGTGATGCCAAGCGCCTTCAGGTAAGGCACCAGGGAAGCAGCCGCGTCGAAATCGAAATCCGCCGACAATTGCAGGCGGTAGGTCGCGATCGGGATCGCCGGAGGCATTGTCCTATCCGATGCGCCAGAGCACCGTCCATGCCGGGACGCTGTCGCCCAACTCGCTGCCCCAGATCAGGGTTCCCCTGGTCTCAGCGGACGCATGGCTGATGGTCTGGTCCGACAGGTTGGCGGCAAGGCGAAGCGCCGTGCCGTCGCCCATGCGCCACTCGGCCGTCAGTAGCCCGTTGCCTGCCGCCTCAGCCTTCCCGAAGGCCGCGCCGGCCAGACGCGGCACGATCTCCTGCCGCCGAATCCGCAACAGTTCTCGCACCATGGTCAAGCGTTTCCGCCCGGCCGGCGCGTTGCGGCCGTCCCAGTCGAGGACGGCGGAATCGCGGGTCGATGCGGCAAGCGCGTCGGGGACTTCGTCGCCATATTCCGCGTAGGCCCACACCAATTCGACGCGGCGGCCCTTCCGGACCGCGTCGGCGAGCTCGCCGCCGAAATCACAGAAGAACGGGAAGGGGACCGTTGAGCCCCACTCCTCGCCCATGAACAGCATGGGAATGTGAGGTGCGATCAGCAGCACCGAAAGCGCCGCTTCGATCATCCGCGGGTCCGCGTTGCCTTCGAGCCGGTCGCCGAGTGCCCGATTGCCGATCTGGTCGTGGTTCTGCACGAAGTTGATGAAGGCCGTCGGCGCCAGATGGCCGCTCGGCTCGCCGCGCTTGCCGCGCCGGAACGCCGACATCTCTCCCTGATAGACGAAACCGGACGACAGCGCACGGGCGATGTCCGTCCTCGGCGAGCGCTGATAGTCGGCGTAATAGCCCTGTTTCTCGCCGGTCATCAGCACGCGCCAGGCGTGGTGATAATCGTCGTTCCACTGCGCGCGATACTTTCCGCGCGGCGGATCTTCCGAAGCATCCAGGATGCTGGCGCGGTTGTCGCCGTTCTCCAGCACGAGATGAATGTGCCGGCCGGTTTCCGCAGCGAGTTTGCCGGCGGCGGCGCTGATATCATGCAGCAGCGACAACCCGCCGGGCTCGACGATGGAATTGACGGCATCGAGCCGCAGCCCGTCGAAGCGATAGTCGCGCAGCCAGTGCAGTGCATTCTCGATCGCAAAGGCGCGTACGGGCGCCACGCGATAATCGATCGCGCTGCCCCACGGCGTGTGCGCGTCCGTGAAGAAGGAAGGGGCATAGCGGCCGAGATAATTTCCTTCGGGGCCGAAATGGTTGTAGACGACGTCGAGCATCACCATCAGCCCGCGCTGATGCGCAGCGTCGATCAGTGCCTTGAGATCTTCGGGCCGCCCATAGGCGCTGTCGGGCGCATACCACAACACGCCGTCATAGCCCCAGTTGCGAGACCCGGCGAAATCCGCCAGCGGCATCAATTCCAGCGCGGTGATGCCGGTCTCGACGAGATGATCGAGCCGGTCGATCATCGCGCGATAGCTGCCTTCTTTGGTGAAGGTCCCGACATGGGCCTCGACGATGACAGCCTCCTGCCACGGCCGCCCGTGCCAGTTCGCAGCTCGCCACGGATAGGCCGCATGATCGATGACTTCGCTCGGGCCAAAGACGTCATCCGGTTGAAACTCAGATGCCGGATCCGGCACGTCAATCTCGTCATCGATGCGGAATTTGTAGCGCGCGCCGGCCTTGACGCCGGCAATGTCGGCGGTGAACCAGCCGTCCTCGCCACGCCGCATCAAGTGAGGTTGCTCGAGCATCACCTCGACGCGTTTCGCCGCCGGCGCCCACAGCCGAAACCGCGTGCCGTAATTTGTCAGAAACGGGCCGAACTGCCGGTCATTCATGCCGCGCCTGCAAAGGCAAGCACCGACCGCGGCGGCGCGTTGGTTTCAGTGCCGGAAGCGAATTCGGCAAAACTCTGGACGGTTTCGGTCGTGTTCAGCACCTGCTGCCAGTTTTTGGTTTCGGACATCTGCGGAAATTTGAAAGCGATCTCTTCGGGCGCGGCGTTCAGCACGATAAAGATCGGCGCCTGGCCTTGTTCCAAGGGCCCCAGCACGTAGGCGAGGAATCGTCCTTCCGGAAAATTCCAGTCGGATTCCTGCATTTCCTCGGCCGCCGGTGTCAGCCACAGCACGCCGTAGGAGCCATCTTTGCGCCGCCCGGAAAGCCAGCGCTGGTAGCGCAGTTGCGGGAAGCGCCGGCGCAACGCCGTCATATGACCGACGAAATCGGTGAGGTCGTCGCCCGGCTTGCCGAGATTGTCCCAATTGACCCAGCCGATCTCATTGTCCTGGCAATAGGCGTTGTTGTTGCCGTTCTGCGAATTGCCGACTTCGTCGCCGGCCAGCAGCAAGGGCGTCCCTTGCGCGAGGAACAGGCAGGCGAGCTGGTTCTTGCGGAGCTGCCGGCGCAGCGCCGTTATCGCGACGTCGGTGGTCGGGCCCTCATAGCCGCAATTGTTGCTGTTGTTGTCGTTGGAGCCGTCGCGATTGTCCTCGCCGTTGGCTTCGTTGTGCTTCTCGTTGTAGCTGAACAGGTCCGCCAGCGTGAAACCGTCGTGGACGGTGATGTGATTGATGCTGGCGCGCGTCGCGCGGTTGTCGTGATGAAACAGGTCGGACGAGGCGGTCATGCGGCGCGATATTTCGCCGATCAGGCTGCCTTCGCCGCTCCAGTAACGCCGCATCGCGCCGCGATAGCGATCGTTCCATTCCGACCATTGTGAGGGAAACGCGCCGACCTGATAGCCGCCGAGGCCAAGATCCCACGGTTCGGCGACGAGCTTGACGGTGGCCAGCACCGGGTCCTGCCGCACGGCCGTGAGGAAGCCGGAATTGCGATCAAAGCCGTTCGGCCCGCGCGCCAGCGTGGTGGCGAGATCGAAGCGGAAGCCATCGACGTGGCAGACCTCGACCCAATAGCGCAGCGAATCCATCACCATCTGCAGCACGCGCGGATGGGTGAGGTTGACCGAGCTGCCGCAGCCGGTGAAATCGTCGTAGTAGCGCGGATGCTCTTTATTGAGCCAGTAATAGGACGCGTTGTCGATGCCGCGGAAGCACAGCGTTGGGCCGAGATGATTGCCCTCGGCGGTGTGATTGTAGACCACGTCGAGCATCACCTCGATGCCGGCGTCGTGCAGCCGCGCCACCGTGGTGCGGAACGCGTCGAGTGCGTTGTCCTGCGCATAGCGCGGCTCCGGCGCGAAGAACGCCAGCGTGTTGTAGCCCCAGTAATTCGCCAGCTTCCGTTCCACCAGCACCCGGTCGTCGATCAGTCCGTGGATCGGCAACAGTTCGATGGTGGTGACGCCGAGCCGCTTGAGATGGTCGATCATCGCCGGCGAGCACAGTCCGCCATAGGTACCGCGCCAGGCCGGCGCCACGTCGTCGCGCTTTTGCGTCAGGCCCTTGACGTGGGCCTCGTAGATGATGGTGTCTTCCCAGGCGATGTTCGGCCTTATCTCGCGGCGGCCCCAGTTGAAGGTCTCGTCGACCACGACTGCCTTAGGCATGCCGCGCGCATTGTCACGGCGGTCGAAGGAAAGATCCTCGCGCGCGCTCCCCGTGCGATAGCCGAAATGCGCGTCGCTCCACACCAGGCGGCCGGCGAGCCGCTTGGCATAGGGATCGAGCAAGAGCTTGTTGGCATTGAAGCGATGCCCGCGCTCGGGCGCGTAAGCGCCGTGGACGCGATAGCCGTAGAGCTGCCCGGGCGAGACGTCGTTGAGATAGCCGTGCCAGACGTCCTCGTTGCGCTCGGGCAGTTCGATCCGCTCGAGTTCGCGGCGGCCCTGGGCGTCGAACAGGCAAAGCTCGACCTTCTCGGCATTGGCCGAGAACAACGCAAAGTTGGTGCCCCTTCCGTCCCAGCTTGCACCTAAGCGGGCGGGGCTTCCCGCGGACAATCGCATGCGTCAGCTTTCCGGTACGAGAAATATCGCAGCCAGTGGCGGAATGGTGAGGCTGAGCTCGGGAATGCTGCCATCCAGGGTGTGGACTTCGCCGACATTGCCGACATTGCTGCCGCCATAATGCGCGGCGTCGGAATTGAGCACTTCCTTCCACTTGCCGGCGAACGGCACCCGGACGCGGTAATTCTGATAGACGTTCGGCGAGAAGTTGACGACCACCAGACAGCGTGCACGCGCGTCGAAACCCTTGCGCAGCCAGGCAAAGACGTTGTTGCCGGAATCATGGGTGATGACCCATTCGAATCCCGCCTGGTTGCAGTCCATCTCGTGCAGCGCCGGCACGGCGCGATAGAGCCGGTTGAGATCGCGGATCAGGTTCTGGATGCCGGCGTGCCGATGTTGCCCCAACAGGTGCCAGTCCAGCGATTGATCGTGGTTCCACTCGCGCTCCTGGCCGAACTCGCAGCCCATGAACAGGAGCTTCTTGCCGGGATGGCCGAACATGAAGCTGTAATAGGCACGCAAATTGGCAAACCGCTGCCACTGGTCGCCCGGCATGCGGCCGAGGATCGAGCGTTTGCCGTGCACGACTTCGTCATGCGACAGCGGCAGAATGAAATTCTCGGAAAACGCATAATGCAGGCCGAACAGCACGTCGCCGTGATGGTGCTTCCGGTACACCGGATCCTTGCCGATATATTTCAGCGTGTCGTGCATCCAGCCCATGTTCCACTTGAAGCCGAAGCCGAGCCCGCCATATTCGACCGGCTGCGAGACCTGGGGCCATGCGGTGGATTCCTCTGCAGCCGTGGTGGCTTCCGGAAAATGCCCGAACAGTTCGATGTTGAAGCGACGCAGGAATTCGATGGCTTCGAGGTTTTCCCGGCCGCCATGCCGGTTCGGAATCCACTCGCCGGCGGGGCGGCTGTAATCGAGGTAAAGCATCGAGGCGACGGCATCGACGCGCAGGCCGTCGACGCCGTAGCGATCGAGCCAGAACAGCGCGTTGGAAACCAGGAAGTTGACCACTTCGGTGCGGCCGTAATTGTAAATCAGCGTGCCCCAGTCGAGGTGGCGGCCCTGCATCGGATTGGCATGCTCGTAGAGCGCGGTACCATCGAAATAGCCGAGCCCATGCGGATCGTCGGGAAAATGTCCGGGCACCCAATCGAGCCATACGCCCAGCCCCTCGCGATGGCAGGCATCGACGAGGGCGGAAAAATCTTCCGGCGTGCCGAACCGGCTGGTCGGCGCGTACAGGCCGGTCGGCTGGTAGCCCCATGAGCCGTCGAACGGATGTTCGCTGACGGGCAGGAACTCGATATGGGTAAAGCCCATATCCTTCGCATAGGCTGGAAGCTGTTCGGCGAGATCGCGATAGCTCAGCCATTCGTTGCCGTTCTTGCGCCGCCACGAGCCGAGATGCACCTCGTAGATCGAGATCGGCGCCTCCAGTGCGTTGATGCCCGATGGCGCGGAGCGTGGATGCGGAATTTTGCTTTCGTCGACGACGATCGAGGCCGTCGACGGCCGGATCTCTGCCGCAAACGCCACCGGATCGGATTTCAGCGGCAGGCGCCGCCCGTCCGAGTCTGTGATGTCGAACTTGTAGCGGTCGCCGGCGCGGGCATGGGGCACGAACAATTCCCAATAGCCGACGCCGCGCACCCGCATCGGATGCCGCCGGTTATTCCAGAAATTGAAATCGCCGACCACGCTGACGCCCTTGGCGTTCGGCGCCAGCACCACGAAGGCGACGCCCTCGACGCCATCCAGCCGCATCGGATGTGCGCCGAGCTTGTCGTAGATCCGCCGGTGGGTGCCTTCGCCCAGCAGGTAGAGATCGAAGTCGCTGAGCACGGGCGGGAAGCGGTAGGGATCGTCGAGATCGACGACGTTTTCGCCGAAGCGGGCGCGGAGCTGGTAACGCTTCGACCCGTTCGGCAGCGCGCCCGCGAACAGTCCGGCATCGTGAATTCGTTGCAGCGGCGCGGTCTCGCCGTGCTCGCCGATCGCCTCCACATTGGAAGCTTCGGGCAGGAACGCGCGCACCACGCTGCGGCCGCCCTCGCTGTGCAGACCTAGATAGCGGAACGGATCGGAATGCTTGCCTTCGATGATCGCATAAGCCTCGGCGGATAGCTTGGTCATGCGGCCTCGAATGGTGGTTGCGACAACGTTCGGATGATTCCGGTCAGGGGCATGCGTAGCCAGTCCGGTCGATACAACAACTCGTGTTCGATTTCGTTCAAAGCCTTCTCGAGCAGGAAGAAGTTCAATATGGCCTCGGCAGTTCTTGAATCGTTCGGCCACAACCGTTGATCGGTCATGGCCTCGCTGTAGGCGGCGAAAAATGCGACGGTTGCCCGGTCGCGCCACTCGCCAAGCGCCGCACCGAGCTTGCCATGCTCATCGTGGGCTACTTTGAGCGCGCGCTCAAGGGCGGCCGTTGCCGAATAATCGATCGAGCGGATCAGGCTGGCGACATCGCGCGCCGCGGGCACCTTGCGCCGCCGTTCGGCAATCGTGCGCCGCGGCGTGCCTTCGAAGTCGACGATGAAGATGTCGTCCTTGACGATCAGCAACTGGCTGAGATTGAGGTCGCCATGGCAGCGGATGTTGGCGGCGTCGAACTCGCGCGGCAGCATCGTTTCAAGGCGATCGCGCAGGGCCGGCTGCAACGCCAGCACCTGGTCGGCCAGCGCCCGGTCGGCGGCGTCCTTCAGCGTTTCGCGCCGCTGCCTGAGCAGATCGAAGACGCGTCCGGCGCAGAGCGCCAAATCGTCGATCCAGCGCTGCACGTCGTCGCGGCCGGTCGGCTCCGGCGCGAATTCGGCCAGCTCGCTATTGCTGGCGAGCGCGACATGCAGCTCGGCGACGCGCCGTCCGGCCTGCGCGATGTAACGCAGATAGGGGATTTCTTCCTCGCGCTCGCCGGGGTGGATGCTTTCCGTCAGCAGCCGCTGCTCCTCGACGAACCGATCGAGATAGGCGGCACTCACGGTCCAGAGGTCGCCCTGATTGGCAACGAAGGCGTGAACGACGCCGACCGCGCTCTTCTCGTTGCCCTCAACCAATTCGGCGCTGCCGAGCAGCACGGGCGTGTTGGCAAAATGGGCGACGTCGGTGAGGAAGCGCCCCATCTCGATCTCGGGATTGGGGCCGGCCTGAAGCGTCCGGTAGATCTTGACGACGTAATCGTTGTCTACCAGCGCGGTGCTGCGAGGAAGATCGGACTCGACCATGCGGATGTGCTCGGGCTGCCGGATCGGCTTGTCGCCGAAGCGGCCGGTCGGACGGAATTCGAGTTGCAGGCCCTGTTCGCTCTCGTCGACCGTCAGCGATTGCTGCAGGTTGCGCAAGAACAGCGAGATGAAGATCTGGTCGGTGGCGACGTCGAGCAAGGTACCCTCGCGGGCGCCTTGCCGGACGGCGGCCAGCGCATGCGGATTGTAGCGCTCGCGGTCGAAGCGTACCCATTCGATCTGCATCGGCAGCACGTAGCGCGTCGTGATGCCGCGCTCCGTGGTCTCGAAGAAGGCGAGCCACGGCCGGTTGTCACCGATGTCGCAGAACGGTATAGCCGACGTCAGCGCCGGACGGATCGCTTTCTCCGACCGTTCCGGGTACCAGCGGCTGCGCGCCAGATGTCCCGGGAGCACGTCGCGCTCGAACACGCCGCGTTCGCGCGCCAGCGACACCCAGGTCGCGTTCAATGGCACCACCAGCGTTTCGAACTCGGGCACTGCGCGCTGCGGCACCGGCGCCGATTTGTCGCGCTCCTGCAGTTCGAACCAGTAGAAGCCGTAAGGCGCGAGCGTGATCATGTAGGGCAGCTCGCCGATCGCCGGGAAGCGCGTGCGGCCGAGCATTTCCAGCGGGATGCGGTCCTTGAAGGCGGAAAGGTCGAGTTCGGTCGCTTGCGCCGACCGCGACAGGTTGGCGACGCAGAGAATGACCTGGTCCTGATACTGGCGCACATAGCACAGCACCGCGCGGTTCTCCGGGCGAATGAAGGTCATGGTGCCTCGGCCGAAGGCCAGCGTCGACTTGCGGACCGCGATCAGCCGCTTGGTGGCGGAGAGCAGCGAGGAGAGGCTGCGCGACTGCGCCTCGACATTGACCGATTCATAGCCATAGACCGGGTCCATGATGGTCGGCGCGTAGAGCCGCGCGGGGTCGGCGCGGGAGAAACCGCCATTGCGGTCCGGCGTCCATTGCATCGGCGTGCGGACGCCGTTGCGGTCGCCGAGATAGATGTTGTCGCCCATGCCGATCTCGTCGCCGTAATAAATGATCGGCGTGCCCGGGAAGGAGAACAACAGCGAGTTCATCAGCTCGATCTTGCGCCGGTCATTGTCCATCAGCGGCGCCAGCCGCCGGCGGATGCCGACATTGATGCGGGCGCGAGGATCGTTGGCGTAGGTCGACCACAGGTAATCGCGCTCGACGTCGGTGACCATCTCCAGCGTCAGCTCGTCATGGTTGCGCAGGAACAGCGCCCATTGGCAGTTGCCTGGAATATCCGGCGTCTGGCGCAGGATGTCGGTGATCGGGAAACGGTCTTCCTGCGCGATCGCCATGTAGATGCGCGGCATCAGCGGGAAGTGATAGGCCATGTGGCATTCGTCGCCGCGGCCGAAATATTCCTGCACGTCCTCCGGCCATTGGTTGGCCTCGGCCAGCAGCACCTTGCCTTTTGCATAGGCATCGAGTTCACCGCGCAGCCGCTTGATGATGGTATGCGTCTCCGGGAGGTTCTCGTTGTTGGTGCCGTCGCGCTCGCAGAGATAGGGAATGGCGTCGAGACGGAAACCGTCGACGCCGGTATCGAGCCAGCGTTTCATCACCTGCACCAGCGCGCTGACCACGCGCGGATTGTCGAAATTGAGATCCGGTTGGTGCGAGAAGAAGCGGTGCCAGTAGAACTGGCCGGCTTCCGGGTCCCAGGTCCAGTTCGATTTCTCGGTATCGGTGAAGATGATCCGGGTGCCCAGATATTTCTGGTCGGTATCGCTCCAGACATACCAGTTGCGGGCGCTAGAATTCGGGTCCGAGCGGCGGGCGCGCTTGAACCAGTCGTGCTGATCGGAGGTGTGATTGATGACGAGCTCGGTGATGACCCGCAGCCCGCGCTTCTTGGCTTCCTGGATGAAGCGCTTGAAATCCTTCATCGTCCCAAAATCGGGATTGATGTCGCCGTAGTCGGCGATGTCGTAGCCGTCGTCACGGCCGGGCGAGGGGTAGAACGGCAGCAGCCACAGCGTGGTGACGCCAAGATCCTGCAGGTATCCCAACTTCTCGGTCAGCCCGGCAAAGTCGCCAATACCGTCATTGTTGCTGTCGGCGAAGGCCTTGACGTGGAGCTGGTAGATGATCGCATCCTTGTACCAGAGCTCGTCGGCCACGGTGTCGGCGGCTGGCATCTCCTTTGCTTCGAGCAACAGGTTGCCGTCCTTATCCAGCGGATAGGCGCCATCGATAGGGAGGGAGACGCCGGAATGAGAGCTTTCGGCGGTTTGCGCTTTTTTGTTCACGGTGATGCCATTGCCATGGAAATGACGTCCCCGTTTCGTTTTCAGAAAGGGAGACGTTCCGGACGTAGATAGAAAGCCGCTCGGCTTGCTTTGGTTCCAGCGGAACCGTTGCTGGGCCCGAGCGTTACCCACGGTCTATCTCCTTCCTGTAATTGGACAATTTCGCGACATCGGTTTGATGTTTGCGTGCAAAGTACGTGCCGAATGGATCTTTTTGCTCAAGCCAAAGCCCTGGGGATTCAGACCGAGTTCCTGGACGGTCAGGGTCACCGCCGTGTGACGGACGCCGCTGCGCTCAAAATAATCCTGGATGCCCTGCCACCGCAGGCGCCGGGACCACTGGTCGGTCACCCCGTGGTGGTGCGGTCCGGGCGACCGTCGCGAACCGAACTCCCGAAAGCCAAGCTCCCGGTGGAGTGGAAAATCGTTGCGGATTCGGGAGTTATCGCCAAAGGCGAGAGCTCGGATCACGCCATCGACTGGCCCAAGGACCTGCCGCTCGGTATCTACCGGCTGCAGGTGAAGGATGCCGCGACGACCGAGGACGTGCCGCTGATTTCGGCGCCGGAACGGGCGTTTGGCGGTGAGTTCGACCGCTGCTGGCTGCTCGCGGTGCAGCTTTATAGCGTCCGCTCGGCGCGCAACTGGGGCATGGGCGACTTCACCGACCTCGCCAGCCTGATCGAGCTTGCCGATCATCTCGGCGCCGATGGCGTCGGCCTCAATCCGTTGCACGCTTTGTTCGACGATCGTCCCGGCGATTGCAGCCCGTATTCGCCGAACAGCCGGCTGTTTCTCAATGCGCTTTATATCGATGTTGAAAAGCTTCCCGAATTTCAGCCCGATTCCGAAATCCGCGATGCGCTGGCGCCGTTGCGGGCAGGCGATGTCGTCGATTACGTCGGCGTCGCCGGGTTGAAGTGGCGCGCGCTTCGCGCCGCCTTCGCTGCCTTCAAGGCCAAC
This sequence comes from Bradyrhizobium sp. CCBAU 051011, assembly GCF_009930815.1. Lineage (NCBI taxonomy): Bacteria > Pseudomonadati > Pseudomonadota > Alphaproteobacteria > Hyphomicrobiales > Nitrobacteraceae > Bradyrhizobium > Bradyrhizobium sp. CCBAU 051011. Next base: position 3,918,846 of record NZ_CP022222.1, read on the forward strand.
GCCAAGCCAGGGCGCCGACAGGATTTTGACAAATTCCGCGCCGAGCGCGGCACGTTGCTGTCGCATTTTGCCTGCTTCGAGGTGCTCCGGCGCAAATTCGGCAAGCCGTGGTGGGAATGGCCGGAAGAATGGCGGCAGCCTGACGATGCCAGATGCGCCGCGTTGCGCCAGGGCGCGGACGCCGGTGAAATCGAATTCGTCGAGTTCGTGCAATGGACCGCGGACCGGCAACTTGGCGCCGCCAACGATCTGGCCAAAAAGCTCGGCATGAAGGTCGGGCTCTATCTCGACGTCGCGGTCGGCGTGCAGGCCGACGGGTTCGACGCCTGGAACGAACAGGTCGCAATATCCCGCCATCTTGGCGTCGGCGCACCGCCCGATCCGCTCAACACCGCCGGCCAGAGCTGGGGCCTTGCCGGCTTCAATGCGGTCGGGCTCGAGCAGCAGTCGTTTGCCCCGTATCGCGACATGCTGCGCGCCTCGATGCGGCATGCCGGCGCGATCCGGCTCGATCATGTTCTAGGGCTGAAACGGCTCTATCTGGTGCCGCAAGGCTTTACCGCACGCGACGGTGTCTACGTCCAGATGCCGTTCGAGGCGCTGCTCGCAGTGACCGCGCAAGAAAGCATGGCCCAGCGCTGCGTCGTGATCGGCGAAGACCTCGGCACCGTGCCGGAAGGGTTTCGCGACCAGATCGCTGATTGGGGTATCTGGTCATATCTCGTGATGATGTTCGAGCGCGACGACCACGGCTCGTTCCGCAACATCGATCATTATTTGACCAACGCGCTCGTCACCTTCAACACCCATGATCTCTCGACCTATGCCGGCTGGCGCGCGTTCGGCGACCTCAGGCTGAAGCGCTCGCTCGGGATCGATCCCGGCGAGAGCGACGAGGCGCGCTGGCACGCGCTTGCCATGCTGGATGACGTGCTGCGGCATCACGCCATCGACCGCAACGATCTTTACTCGGTTGCGAATTTCCTGGCGCGAACCAAATCACGGCTGCTCGCGGTCTCGCTGGAGGATCTGCTCGGGGTGGTCGACCAGCCCAACATTCCCGGCACCGTCAATGAGCATCCGAACTGGCGGCGGCGGCTTCCGGTGACGATCGAGGAAATGACGTCCACGGTCGACGTCGCCGCGCTGAAGGCGGCAACCCACGAGCGGTCACGCGCCGCGATCTGAAGAGATCATGCACGAGCAAGAAGGTAGAGCGGGATGATATCTGGAAGAAATGCCATCCCGCTGCGACGGTGAATCATCATGCCGTGCCCGATCGAAGATTATGGGCTGATCGGCGATTGCGAGACTGCGGCGCTGGTCGGCCGTGACGGGTCGATCGATTGGCTGTGCTGGCCGGCGTTCGATTCCGATGCCTGCTTTGCGGCTGTTCTCGGCACGCACAAGCATGGCCGCTGGCTGATCGCGCCGGCGGGGGAGGTCACCGGCACCTCGCGCCGTTACTGGGGCGACACCCTGATCCTGGAGACACGGTTCGAGACGGCTGATGGTACGGTCGACCTGATCGACTTCATGCCGCCGCGCGGCAACGCCTCCGACGTGGTGCGGCTGGTGCGCGGCGTGCGCGGGCGGGTCAGGATGCACATGCAGCTGGTGATCCGCTTCGGCTTCGGCATCGACATTCCCTGGGTCAAGAAGAGCGAGGATGGATCCGCGCTGCTCGCGATCTGCGGGCAGGATATGACGGTGTTGCGCACCCCGGTGGAAACCCGCGGCGAGGACCTGACGACGGTCGCCGATTTCGAAGTAGGCGAGGGCGACACCGTTCCCTTCGTGCTCACCTACGGCCCCTCGCATCTGCCCGTGCCCAAGCCGATCGATCCTGCCTACGCCCTGCAGGACACCGAAACGTTCTGGACCGAATGGTGCAGCCGTTGCACCTATGAGGGCGACCACCGTGATCTCGTGATGCGCTCCCTGATTACGCTCAAGGCGCAGACCTATGCGCCGACCGGCGGCATCGTCGCCGCGCCGACGACGTCGCTGCCGGAGAAGCTCGGAGGACAGCGCAACTGGGACTATCGCTTCTGCTGGCTGCGCGACGCCACCTTCACGCTGCTGGCGCTGATGAACTCGGGCTATACCGAGGAGGCTTCCGCCTGGCACCACTGGCTGTTACGCGCAGCGGCGGGTTCTCCATCCAATATGCAGATCATGTACGGCATCATGGGCCAGCGGCGCCTCTTGGAGTGGGAGGCTACATGGCTGCCCGGTTATGAGGGTGCAAAGCCCGTGCGGGTCGGCAACGCTGCGCATGCGCAGTTGCAGCTTGACGTCTACGGCGAATTGATCGACGCCTTTCACCAGTGGCGCGTGGCCAAGCTCGAAATGGACGAGACCAGTTGGGCGATGGAATGCGCTGTGCTACAGCACCTTGCCGCGCAGTGGGACAAGCCCGATCACGGTATCTGGGAGCGCCGCGGCGCGGGCAAGCATTATGTCTCGTCCAAGGTGATGACCTGGGTCGCGTTCGACCGCGGCATCAAGAGCGCCGAGACGTTCGGCTTCAAGGCGCCGCTTGTGAAGTGGCGGGTGCTGCGCGACGCCATTCATCGCGACGTCTGCACCAAGGGTTTTGATCCCGAGCTCAACGCCTTCGTCGAGTCCTACGGCTCGAAGATGCTCGATGCCTCCATCCTGTTGTTGCCGTCGGTCGGCTTTCTGCCGCCGGATGATCCCCGCGTGCGCGGCACGCTTGCCGCGGTCGAACAGCATCTGGTGCGCGACGGTTTTGTGCTGCGGCACGATCCCCGTGAAGTGGAAAAACAGCCGGCCGAAGGCGCTTTCCTTGCTTGCACGCTGTGGCTGGCGGATGCCTATGTTCTGGCAGGGCAGTTTGACAAGGCGCAGGAGCTGTTTGCCCGCGTGGTCGCGATCGCCAACGACCTCGGCCTTTTGGCCGAGGAGTACGATACCGCAGTCCGCCGCCAGACCGGCAATTTCCCGCAGGCGCTGACGCACATCGCGCTGATCAACACCGCGCATAATCTCTGCGCGGCAAAGAAGTCCACCGAGAAGCCGGCCATGCAGCGATCGAAATAGCCTTCCGTCATTGCGAGGAGCAAAGCGGCGAAGCAATCCATGTCACCGCGTGCCGGCGCTATGGATTGCTTTGCTGAGCCTGTCATCGGGCGCGCATTCGCGCGACCCGTTGGCTCGCAATGACGTGGATAGGCCGTAGGGTGGGCAAAGGCGCGCAAGCGCCGTGCCCACCATCTCACGTCTTGCTCGAAAAATGGTGGGCATGCTTCGCTTTGCCCACCCTACGAATCTGTACGGCGTGCGAGCTGAGTTACGGCAAGTCGCGCGAGCCGGCATCCGCCTGCGCCGCGGCAGGCCCGGGCTGGGGTGAACCTGCCTTCATGGGAGGAGGCGGCGCTCGGACACCGGCTCGCGCTTGCCGATCGTGCCTGCCGAGAGGACCGGATTCGCCGCCGGAAGACTTTGACAATTCCTCGATTTATCCTTCAGGCCGGCTTGATACGGCGGGAGCATAGCGTTTTCGAGCGAAAGCCCGCCCCGGCTTGATCCGGGGTGGAAGCCGGTTCGCGTGAAGAAAGCGCGTAAAAAAAATCCCTATCCGAGCCGCAGCATCGTCTCGATTGCGGCCGCAAACCCGTCGCGTTCGTTGCTGTCGGTGACATGGGTCGCGCGCTGCTTGATGCCGTCGGCCGCGTTGCCCATCGCAAACGAAACGCCGCTTCTGGCAAACATCGGCAGGTCGTTCTCCATGTCGCCGATGGTCGCTACCGCTGCGGGCGGAATGCCGAGCCGCCTGATCATAGCGTCCACGAAGGTGCCCTTGTCGTGGCCGGGTGGCGTAACGTCGAGATAGTAGGTCTGGGAACGCACCGCGGTCGCCTCTCGGCCGACGGCCTCCTTCATCGCGGCCTCGCAACGCTGCAGCAGGGCCGGATCCGAACTGGCGCCGACGATCTTGCAGGCCTCGTCAAGATACGGCGTGAAGTCGGCGACGATGGTCGGGTCGGCCTTGATGGCCCGCTTCTCGTGCGGGACGTACTCGCCGTCGGGATTGCGGGTGTACCAGCGCTCGTTGCTGAACAGCCAGATATCGACGCCGAATTCATTGAGCACGTCGAGGCTGCGCTGTGCCACGGCAGGGGCGATCAGATGCTGCTCGATCGGCTTGAGCTTGTTGTCGACGATCGAACTGCCATTGAAGGCGCCGACGGGAAGCGTGATCGTAAGCGGCTCGATCAGAAAGCCCATGCCGATGGTCGGCCGGCTGGAGACGATGGTGAAGCCGATACCGGCCGCATGCAGCTTTCGCACGGCCGCCTTGGCGCCCTCGGTCAGGATCTTGTCGTGCGTCAACAGGGTGCCGTCGACGTCGGAAACAACGAGTGCAATGCGGGTCATTGGGAAACCAGGTTCAATTGACTGACGATGCTATCGACGATTGCCTCGACCGGGGCATCGATCGATACCTTGATCGGGCGCTCGTCCACGCCCGGCGGCTCCAGCGTTCTGAACTGGCTGGCGAGCAGGCCCGATGGCATGAAATGCCCCTTGCGGGCCACAAGCCGTTCTGCGATCAGCTCCTGCGTTCCCTGGAGAAAGACGATGCGGACATCGTCGCGGCCGTGCACGAGAATGTCGCGATAGGCGCGCTTCAACGCCGAGCAGGCGATCACGGCGCACTCGCCGGCCGCTGCGAGGCGGTCGATCTCGTCGGCAATCGCGCGGAGCCACGGCCAGCGGTCTTCGTCGGTCAGCGGATGGCCGGCGCTCATCTTCGCCACGTTGGCCGGCGGATGAAACCGGTCGCCGTCCTCGTAGCGCCAGCCGAGGCGTTTGGCGAGATGATCGGCGATGGTGCTCTTGCCCGAGCCGGAAACGCCCATCACCACCAGCGCGCAAGGAGTCCTGTCGCTCAACCAAAATCCTCCGGAAGCGCGTCCCGGTCGACCAGCCAGATCGTCTCGCCGGTGGATCGCGCGCGGTTGGCAGGCAGATTCTCGCCTGCGACCAGGCGCGTCAAGATCGCGCGCTTGGCTCCGCCTGCAACCTCGAACAACATTTCGCGGCAGGAGGCAAGGGTGGGCAGCGTGAGGGTGATCCGCGGGACGAATGGTTCGACATTCGCCTTGGGGACGCCGACGACCCAGCGCGCGGTCTCGTCGAGCGCGGGATCGCCGGGAAATAGTGACGCGGTGTGGCCATCGGGGCCGGCGCCCATCAGCACGAGATCGAACAGCGGGCGTGCCGGATCGAGCGTGTCTGCGCCATAGAACGACCGCAACTCCTGTTCGTAGAGCGCGGCGCACCGGTCGGGATCGGTCGGATCGGCGGTCGCCGTCGGAATCGGATGGATGTTCGCCGCCGACGCACATCGGTCCAGCAAGGTTTTTCGCGCCATGCCCATATTGTTGAGTGGATCGTCGGCCGGCACGAAACGTTCGTCGCCGATGAACCAGTGCACGCGCTGCCACGGAATCCGGCTGCGATAGGCCTCGGTTGCGAGCAACTGATAAAGCTGCTTCGGGCTCGATCCGCCGGTCAGGCAAATCGCCACGCGGCCGCCGTTGGCCGCTATTCTCGCCAGCACTCGGTCAGCAGCGGCCGCGGCCAGGGCAGCCGGATCGGCAACCGCAATCACACGGCGATGGTCGTTCTCCGCCATCGCTCACCCGAGCTTTCGCCAGCTTCGACCGTCGCGGGTCAATAGTTCGTTCGCGTCCTCCGGACCTTCGCTGCCGGCCTTGTAGGTCCGCAAGCCTTCGGCCCCAACCTTCTTCCAGGCATCGAGGAACGGTTGCACCGCCTTCCAGCCGGCCTCGACGCTGTCGGCGCGCTGGAACAGGATATTGTCGCCGATCATGCAGTCATAGATCAGCGTTTCGTAGCCGGTGGAGGGCTCGGCCTTGAAATAGTCCTTGTAGTGAAACTTCATCTCGACGCCGTCGATCAGGATCGAGGGGCCGGGCACCTTGGTGTTGAACTGCAGCGCAATTCCCTCGTTCGGCGCAACGCCGATCACGAGGTAATTCTGCGCCAGTCGTTCTACCGGCGTGCAGTCGAACATCGCGAACGGAGCCTGCTTGAACTTGATCGCGACTTCCGTGCGCTTGACGCCGAGCGCCTTGCCGGTGCGCAAATAGAAGGGAACGCCGGCCCAGCGCCAATTGTCGATGATCAGCTTCAGCGCCACATAGGTCTCTGTCGCGCTGCCGGACGCCACATCTTCGATTCTGCGATAGTCGGCAATCTCGTTGTCTCCGATCCGGCCGGCCAGATACTGGCCGCGCACCGAATTTCGCAGCGCTTCCGCCTCGGTCTGGGCCTGGATCGCGGCCAGCACATCCGCCTTTTCGGTGCGCACCGAATGCGCGTCGAAGCGGATCGGCGGCTCCATCGCCACCAGCGACAGCAGTTGAAACAGGTGGTTCGGCACCATGTCACGCAGCGCGCCGGTCTGGTCATAGAAGCTGCCGCGATGGCCGACCCCGAGTTGTTCATTGACCGTGATCTGGACATGGTCGATGTGGTTGCGGTTCCAGATCGGCTCGAACATGCCGTTGGCAAAGCGCAGCACCAGTATGTTCTGCACCGTCTCCTTGCCGAGATAGTGATCGATCCGGTAGATCTCGTGCTCATCGACCAGCTTGAGCAATTCGCTGTTTAGCGCCTTGGCGGACGCGAGGTCGGTGCCGAACGGCTTTTCCACCACCAGGCGCCGCCATGCGCCGTTCTCGGCCAGCATGCCCGTGCGGCCAAGCTCGCGGCTGATCGGCAGGAATGCGTTGGGCGGCGTTGCCAGATAAAACAGCCGGTTGCCGCCGGTGTTTCGCGCGGCTTCGAGTTCGCCGAGCCGCTTGCTCATCGCGTCGAATGACGCTGGACGCTTTGGGTCGGCCTCGATGCAGGTGACGCATTCAAGCAGGCGCCGCGCGATCTTGTCGTCTACAGGGCGGGTCGCAAACTGGCGCAGGCCTTTCATCAGATCGTCGCGAAGGGCGTCACTCGACATCCCTTCGCGCGTGATACCGACCACGCAGAACTTGTCCGGCAATAGATCGGCTGCTGCGAGGTTATAAAGGGCAGGGACGACCAGCCGGTGCGCGAGGTCGCCGGTCACGCCGAAAATCACGAAGGAGCAGGGATCGGGTTTCTTCTGTGCTGTTTGACCGACCGCCATGACCGCTTCACGCCTTCGTATTGGGTTTCTTCGGCGGCTCCTTGTGGCCGCCGAAACCGGCCCGCATCGCAGACAGGATCTTTTCCGCAAAGGTGTGATCCTTGCGCGAACGGAAGCGCGCATAGAGCGCCGCCGTCAAGACTTCCGCCGGCACGGCCTCGTCGATGGCGGCGTTGACGGTCCAGCGACCTTCGCCGGAATCCTCGACAAAGCCGGAATAATTATCGAGCGTCTGGTTTTCCGCGAGCGCGGAGGAGGTGAGATCGAGCAACCAGGAGGGAATGACGCTGCCGCGCCGCCACACCTCGGCGATATCGGCAATGTCGAATGCGAAGCGATGCTCCGGCGGCAGCGCATCGATGTTGGCGTTCTTCAGGATATCGAACCCTTCGGCATAGGCCTGCATCAGGCCGTATTCGATGCCGTTGTGGATCATCTTGACGAAGTGCCCGGCACCGGAAGGGCCGGCGTGGATATAGCCCTGCTCGACGCGCGGATCGCGCCCTTCGCGCCCCTGTGTGCGCGGAATGTCGCCGGCGCCCGGCGCCAGCGTCTTGAAGATCGGATCGAGCCGGTCGACTACCGCCTTGTCGCCGCCGATCATCATGCAATAGCCGCGTTCGATGCCCCAGACGCCGCCGCTGGTGCCGACGTCGAGATAATACAGGCCGCGTTCCTTCAAGGCCATGCCGCGCCGGACGTCGTCCTGCCAGAACGTATTGCCGCCGTCGATGATGACATCGCCCGGCTGCATCAGCTTGGCGAGCGCCTCGATGGTCGCCTCGGTGATCTTGCCTGCCGGCAGCATCACCCAGGCGGTGCGCGGCTTCTCGAGTTTTGCCACGAAGGCTTCCAGCGTTTCCGCGCCGGTTGCGCCTTCGCCGGCCAGCGCGGCGACCGCCTTGGCGTCCTTGTCGTAGACCACGGCGGTGTGGCCGTTCTTCATCAGCCGGCGGACGATGTTGCCGCCCATCCGGCCGAGGCCGATCATGCCGAGTTGCATGTCCTGACTTTCCTTAACTTAGCGCTTCCGAAATCGCAGCATCGAGTGCGGCAAGGCCCGGTCCGAGACTGCCCTTGAGGTGGACGCGCAGCGCGCGCCGGCCGCGTTCGGTCAGCACGTCGAAATCGCCGCGCGCCTGCGCCGCCTTGATGATGCCGAAACTCGCCTTCTGTCCGGGCACTGGCAGGTCCTCGGCGTCGTCGGCCGTGATCTGCAGGAACACGCCGCTGTCGGGGCCGCCCTTGTAGGCCTGCCCGGTCGAGTGCAGGAAGCGCGGGCCGAATTCGGCGCACGTCGCCAGCTGATGCGCGTCGCGCACCGCAAGCCGCATCTTCTGCAGCGAGCCGATCGTGCCCGGATTGCGCGCGATGTAGGCGAGCAGGGCGACGTAGTCGCCGCTGTCCGCGCGCGAAAGCTGCGCTCTTATCCAGGAGCCGAGCGTGCCGTCGGCTCCGGCCTTGCGCAGCTCGGCTGCGTTGTGCTCGTCGGTATAGAGATCGGCCTCATCGGTCGAGACGACAGGCTTCTCCGCCGGCAGCGAACCGGTCTTTTCGAACGCGCCGGTCAGTTCGCGGGTTTTGATCTTGGCCGATTCCACGTCGGGCTGGTTGAACGGATTGATGCCGAGGATCGCGCCGGCCACGGCGGTCGCCATCTCGAACCGGAAAAATTCCTGGCCGATATGGTCGATCGATTTCATGACGATGCGGGCCACGGGATGTCCGGCCGCCTCCAGGGCTTTGAGCCGGTCGTCATGCGAGGCGTCGTCCTCGCCTTCGGTCCTGATATCGATGAAGAAGCGGTCGTTGCCGTAAAGCGAGGGGGCACCGAGCGGCTCGCCGTCGATCGGAATCAGCCCCTTGCCCTCCTTGCCGGTGGATTCGGCAATCAGTTGCTCGGCCCAGGCGCCGAAATCGGCAACCTTCTCCGACGAGGTGATGGTCACCTTGTCACGGCCTTCGAGGCCGGCCAGACCCATCGCGAGCCCAAGCTGCACGCCCGGGTTCTCGTGCGGCGGCACATCGGCGCCGCAGGAGCGCACCATCGCCAGCGTATGCGCGATCAGGCTGCGAACGTCGATACCGGCGGCCGCCGCCGGCACCAGACCGAACGGCGACAGCACGGAATAGCGGCCGCCGATCGTGGGATCGCCGTGGAAGATGCGGGCAAAGCCCTGTTTGATCGCATTCTTCTCCAGCGACGAGCCGGGATCGGTGACGGCGACGAAGCGATGGCCGGCCTTGTCCTTGCCGACCGTGTTGGCGACGCGATCGAAGAAGTAATCCTTCATCACGTTCGGCTCGGTGGTGCCGCCGGATTTGCTGGAGACGATGAACAGCGTATGGGCAAGGTCGACCGTATCCTCCATCGCGCGCACCTGCGCGGGATCGGTCGAATCCAGCACATGCAGCTTCGGAAAGCCGGACTTTTTGGCAAACGTCTCCGCCAGCACCTCCGGTCCGAGGCTCGATCCGCCCATGCCGAGCACCACGGCGTCGCTGAATTTCTGGCCCTTCACGCGCTCGGCAAAATCCTCGTAATTGACGACGTCGGCGGCCGCGGGGCTGTCCAGCCAGCCCAGCCATTTGTTCTCGTCGTCACCGGTCCAGACCGATTTGTCCTTCTGCCACAGCCTTCGGATTTTCGCCGATGCGCGCCAGTCCTCCGTGCTCTTCTCGACAGCCTTCTTGATGCCGTCGCCGAGCGCGAGTTGCTGGTGGTCGATGCCGCCACCGAGTGAAGCGGCGCGCTTGTTCGCGACCGCGCCATAGAGCTTGTCGGCGGCATCCGCGAACAGCTTGACGCCGTCCCTGACCAGCTCGGCGGTGATATCGTCGAGCGAGATGCCGGATTTTTCGAGCTCTTCCAGCACGCGCTGGGCATCTTCGATATTTTCTTCCAGGCTGTCGCGCAGCTTGCCATGGTCGCGGAAGGCATCGAGCGTGGCCGGCGGCACGGTGTTGACGGTGTTGGGACCGATCAACTCCTCGACATACAGCACGTCGCTGTAGTCCTTGTTCTTGGTGCCCGTGGAGGCCCACAACAGCCGCTGCGGCTTGGCGCCCTTGGCGGCAAGCTTCTCCCAGCGCGGACCGGCGAACAGCCGCTTGTAGTCCTGATAGGCGAGCTTGGCGTTGGCGATGGCGACCTTGCCTTTCAGTGCGCTCAGCCGCTCCTTCTCACTGGGATCATTGGCCCTGGCGATCTTGTCGTCGAGCTGTTTGTCGACGGCGGAATCGATGCGGCTGACGAAGAAAGACGCGACACTGGCGACGTGAGAGGGATCGCCACCTTTGGCGACGTAGTTTTCAAGACCCGCGATATAGGCTTCCGCCACCTCGCGATAGACGTCTTGCGAGAACAACAGCGTGATGTTGATGCTGATGCCTTCGCCGATCAGATGCTTGATCGCGGGCAGGCCCTCCGGCGTCGCCGGCACCTTGACCATCAAATTCTGCCGCTTGACGTCCTTCCAGAGCCGCTCGGCCTCGGCAATCGTTCCCCTGGTATCCATCGCCAGATAGGGCGAGACCTCGAGGCTGACAAAACCGTCACCGCCGTTCAAACTGTCATAAACCGGTCGCAGCACGTCGGCGGCGTTCTGGATGTCCTCGATCGCCACCGCCTCGAACAGCTCGGCGACCGGGCGGTCGCCCGCCTTGAGGGCGTGGCCGATCGCGCCGTCATATTCGTCCGAACTGCCGATCGCCTTCTCGAAGATCGAGGGGTTCGACGTCACGCCCTTGACGCCGTCGGTATCGATCAGCGCCTTGAGGTCGCCCTTGGCGACGAAGCCGCGGGCGAGGAAGTCCAGCCAGACCGCCTGGCCATGGTTTTCGAGTGCTTTGACGGGATTCATGGTGCCTGTTCTGTTCGATCGGTCGATTTCTGGGTTTCCGGCAGCTTTCGGGGGCAGGACCGGAAAGTCAATATTTGGTTGGGCTTGCGGCCGGATAGGAGAGGCTTCCCCGCGATATTAACGCCATTGGCACCGGTTCGATCCCGCAAAATGGCCGCTCTTGATACTGGCTGGCCGGTCGAACCTGTTTTCAGAATGGCGACACCAACGGGCACAAGCACGAAGTTGTGAAGGAGCCTGTCATGAGCCGTAGTTTTTCGTTTCCGGCCTGCCTCGTGCTTTTGTCTGGCCTGCTCGCCCTCGGCCCGGGCGCGGCGGAAGCCGCCGGCGTCGGCGTGAATTTGAGGGTTCATGCGCAAAACATTCCGCGGGCGGTTGCAGGGGGACACAGCCCGCATGTCGGCGTGGGAGCGGGCGCGCAGGCGCCATCGCGAGTGTATCCGAACACACGAGGCACTCAGCTCGATGGAGCGGGCGAAAGTGCGGCGACCAGACCGCTCAAATGAGCGGTCGATGTGAAACATTCACGTCAATCGGCAACGCCTCACGGTCGCAGATAAAGATAGCCTAGCGACTGCAACTCGGCGATCCGCACCGGCAAGATGATTCTAGATGTTGCCCAGCACGAAGCTCACCTTGTCGAGATCGTTGAGGTGATAAACCACCTTCAATTTTGTCGAAGACGCTTCGGCAGCGGCGTTTGCGCGAGAGGCGGCAAAGACTGCAGTGAGCGCCGAAACCGCGCCCCACAGCATATTGCGTCGATGCATAACGTCCTTCCAGCCCAACATGACGTCGTTCCAGCCTAAGCGGTGTGGTTCACAAACCTAAGTAGGTGGTTCACCAACTTATGTAGAGTGGCTCACTTGTGCCTGAGTGCCGCAAGTTCTTTCCGATCGGTCACCAAGTCGGAGCATTCGTGCAGATCGGCGCGATCAACGCGGAAAATCTTGTCGTCGGAGCCGGCAACCAGATCGTCGCTGGCGTCTTCGTCGGCCTTGTTGCGCTCCCAGATCCTGATCCGCTCCAGCCGGATCAGCGCGGATCGCGCGTCTTTCATCGCCACCTCGATGCCGCCGCCTTCGCAATCGACGCCGCAGCCGAGACGAACTTCGCCGCCGCTGCTTTCGGCGACAATGTGACTGCAAGAGCCGCTGGAATCGAAATTGCCGGCGCGGTGGCGATACTTGAAGCCGAGGCGGAAGGAATAGTTGACGATCTTGTCCTCCGGCGCCTCTTCGGCTGTCACCAGCAGCTTCATCGCGCTGACTTTCTGCTTGGGGTGCTGCGCCAGATGGCTGGCGTCATAACGACGCACGAAGCAGGCATAGCTCTTGTGGCTGAGCGGTCCGCTGAACATCTTGATGTCGAAGGTGGCGGCTTTCGCCTTGTCGACCGCCTCCTGGGCGTGACAGACATTGGCTCCGACGAGAGAGGCAACGACGGCGACGAACCAGACGAATTTCATGGCAGACTCGGATTAAACGCGCGGCACCGTACTTTAGTTGCAGGTGGCACGGGGCGCGTTCAGCGCCTGACCCGCGAAATGAACGGGTGTTAATCTTGCCCCTTTGGCGACCGGTCGGCCTGCCGAAGGTGGCAAAAGGCCACCGTTCTCGCACCTTTGGGCCGCCCGGAATCCGGATTTTCTCCGCTTTGCTGCTTCAGACTGCCAAAGCCGTCGCCGAATCGAGCAGTGCAGTGGGCAGAATCGTTAAAAAACCCTTACCGCCCGCTCGGTATTAGCCCGGTGCAAAATGTTGCCGCGCGGATACAACGGGAGCGAAATGGCACCGTATCTTTACGAGGCTAAGCCGCTTAGCACGACTATTGCATTGCATTGTGATCTGGCTCGCGTGTCCAATCAGTGCAGGTGCTTATTGTGATTCGCGACGGAAGCTACGACGCTCCGGCACTGGAACCCGACGGTGCGTCCGGCATTTACAGGTGACCATGGAGAGACGGATCATGTACAACGATTCTCTGTTCAATGCTTTCGCCCGGTCCTTCGAAGCTAGAAGCCAGACCGATATGTCGATGGCGGAATATCTGGAGTCGTGTCGAAACGATCCGATGCGATATGCCAACGCTGCAGAGCGACTACTAGCTGCGATCGGCGAGCCTCAGATGATTGACACGGCCAAGGACCCTCGCCTTGGCCGTATCTTTTTGAATCGCACGATGCGGCTCTATCCGGCCTTCGCGGGCTTCTACGGCATGGAAGACACGATCGAGCGCATCGTCGGATTCTTCCGCCACGCAGCTCAAGGTCTCGAAGAGCGCAAGCAGATCCTCTATCTGCTCGGTCCCGTCGGCGGCGGAAAGTCGTCGCTCGCCGAGCGCCTCAAGTCGTTGATGGAAGTACATCCCATCTACGTGTTGAAGGCCGGCGATGAACTGAGCCCCGTGTTCGAAAGTCCGCTCGGCTTGTTCGATCCGGAATCGCTCGGGCCGATGCTCGAGGAGAAGTACGGCATTCCACGCCGTCGCCTCACCGGTCTGATGAGCCCGTGGTGCTACAAGCGCCTCGAAGCGTTCGGCGGTGACATCTCGCAATTCCGCGTCGCCAAGATCCAGCCGTCGCGGCTGCGCCAGATCGCGATCGCAAAGACCGAGCCCGGCGACGAAAACAACCAGGATATCTCGTCACTGGTCGGCAAGGTCGACATCCGCAAGCTGGAGACTTACGCCCAGAACGATCCCGACGCCTACAGCTATTCGGGCGGCCTCAATCGCGCCAACCAGGGCATTCTCGAATTCGTCGAAATGTTCAAGGCGCCGATCAAGATGCTGCATCCGCTGCTGACGGCGACGCAGGAAGGTAACTATATCGGCACCGAGAATATCGGCGCGATCCCGTTCACCGGCGTCATTCTCGCCCACTCCAATGAGGCCGAGTGGCAAAGCTTCAAGACCAACAAGAACAACGAAGCTTTCATCGACCGCATCTGCGTCATCAAGGTGCCGTACGTCCTGCGTGTCACCGAGGAGCAGAAGATCTACGAGAAACTGATCCAGGGCTCCGAACTGGCCAACGCACCGTGCGCTCCGGCCACGCTGGAAACGATGGCGCGCTTCTCGGTGATGTCGCGGTTGCGCAGGCACGAGAATTCGACCGTGTTCGCCAAGATGCGGATCTACGACGGTGAGAGCCTGAAGGAATCCGATCCGAAGGCGCGCAGCGTTCAGGAATACAGGGATGCCGCCGGCGTCGATGAAGGCATGGACGGCGTTTCGACCCGCTTCGCGTTCAAGGTCCTCGCCGCGACCTTCAACCACGACACCAACGAGGTCGGCGCCGACGCGGTCCATCTGATGTACACGCTGGAGCAGGCGATCCGGCGCGAGCAGCTTCCCGACGAGGTCGAGAAGCGCTACCTCGAGTTCATCAAGGCCGAACTGGCGCCGCGCTACGCCGAGTTCATCGGGCACGAGATCCAGAAGGCGTATCTCGAATCCTATTCGGACTACGGACAGAACCTGTTCGATCGCTATGTCGACTATGCCGACGCCTGGATCGAGGATCAGGATTTCAAGGATCCCGACACTGGACAACTGCTCGATCGCGAACTGCTCAATCAGGAGCTGACCAAGATTGAGAAGCCGGCGGGTATCGCCAATCCGAAGGACTTCCGCAACGAGGTGGTCAAGTTCTCGCTGCGCTCGCGCGCCCAGAACAGCGGCAAGAACCCGACCTGGACCAGCTACGAGAAGATTCGCGAAGTGATCGAAAAGCGGATATTCTCCCAGGTCGAGGACCTGCTTCCCGTGATCTCGTTCGGCTCGAAGAAGGACGGCGAGACCGAAAAGAAGCATGGCGAGTTCGTCGCGCGCATGGTCGAGCGAGGCTATACCGAGCGGCAAGTCCGCAGGTTGGTCGAGTGGTACATGCGCGTAAAACAGGCAGGCTGAGGCGGATGAGACCGTGGCCATTCACATCGTCGACCGGCGCCTGAATCCGGGTAGCAAGAGTCTGGAGAATCGCCAGCGCTTTCTGCGTCGAGCGAAGGCGCTGGTTCAAGGGGCGGTGAAGAAGTCGTCGCAGGAACGGGACATCAAGGATGTCCTGGAAGGCGGCGAGGTCAGCGTCCCGATCGATGGCATGGACGAGCCGCGCTTCCGCCGCGAGGGCGGCACGCGCGACATGGTGCTGCCTGGAAACAAGAAGTTCGTCGAAGGCGACATGCTGCCGCGGCCGAACCAGAGCGGCGGCAAGGGCAGGGGTGCGGGCGAGGGCGACAGCGAGGATACGTTCCGCTTCGTTCTCAGCCGCGACGAGTTTGTCGACCTGTTCCTCGATGACCTCGAATTGCCCGATCTCGCCAAGCGAAAGCTGGCCGAGGTCGAGTGCGAGGGCATTCGCCGGGCGGGTTACTCCACATCCGGGTCGCCCGCCAATATTTCGGTCAGCCGAACGGTAAGCCGTGCTTTGGCGCGTCGCGTCGCCCTGCGGCGGCCGCGGCCGGAGGAGCTGGCGGCCCTTGAAGCGGAGCTTGAGGATTGCAGCGAGGCGCGCCGCGCCGAGCTTTTGGCTGAGATCGAGGCCCTGAAGGCAAAGATCAAACGCATCCCGTTCATCGATCCGATCGACATCCGCTACCGCCGTTTCGAGACGGTGCCGAAACCGGTGGCCCAGGCCGTGATGTTCTGCCTGATGGACGTCTCCGGTTCGATGACCGAGCACATGAAGGATCTCGCCAAGCGCTTCTACATGCTGCTCTATGTGTTCCTGAAGCGGCGTTATCGCCATGTCGAGATCGTTTTCATCCGGCACACCGACCGGGCCGAAGAGGTCGACGAGCAGACGTTCTTTTACGGGCCGGCCTCCGGCGGCACGCTGGTGTCGAGCGCATTGCAGGCGATGCACGACATCGTGCGGACGCGCTTCCGGCCGGAAGACTGGAACATTTATGCCGCGCAGGCTTCCGACGGCGACAATTCCTACGCGGACGGCGAGGTTGCGAGCCGGCTTCTGACGGACAAGATTCTGCCGGTCAGCCAGTTCTTTGCCTATCTGGAGGTCGGCCAGGAAAACGGCCTGAGCTACGAAATGCCCAATTCGGCGCTCTGGACCCTTTACGAGGGCCTGCGCGCGAATGGCGCACCGCTGTCGATGCGCAAGGTCAACGAGCGCAGCGAGATCTTCCCGGTGTTTCACGATCTCTTCCAGCGCCGTAGCCAGCAGGAAAGGAACGCGTCATGACCGCGGCCGACCAGTTGCTGTTTCAGGGCGCCGACTGGGATTTCCGGACGCTGCAGAAGATCTGCGACGCCTGCGAGCAGGTTGCGTGCAATGAATTGGGGCTCGATGTCTACCCCAACCAGATCGAGGTCATTACCGCCGAGCAGATGCTGGATGCATATTCATCGGTCGGCATGCCGCTGTTCTACAAGCATTGGTCGTTCGGCAAGCATTTTGCCTTTCAGGAAGCATCCTATCGCAAGGGGCTGATGGGGCTGGCCTACGAGATCGTCATCAACTCGTCGCCGTGCATTTCCTACCTGATGGAGGAAAACACCGCGACGATGCAGACGCTCGTCATCGCGCATGCCGCCTTTGGCCACAATCATTTCTTCAAGAACAACTATCTGTTCAAGCAATGGACGGATGCCGACGGCATTCTCGATTATCTCGAATTCGCCAAGCGCTACGTAGCGCATTGCGAGGAACGCCACGGCCGGCAGGCGGTCGAGCACACGCTCGATGCCGCGCACGCCTTGATGTCGCACGGCATCGATCGCTATCCCGGCAAGAAGAGTCTCGATCTACGCGCCGAGGAAAAACGGGCGGGCAGGCGCCGTGCCCATGAGGAGGCCGCATTCAACGATTTGTGGCGCACCGTTCCGGGCGGCAAGGTGAAGAGCGACGCCGTACTGGATGTCGAGCGCCGCCGCCAGATGCTCGGCCTACCGCAGGAAAACCTGCTGTATTTTCTTGAGAAGACCGCGCCACGCCTGCGCCCCTGGCAACGCGAATTGCTGCGGATCGTGCGGCACATCGCGCAATATTTCTATCCGCAGAGCCAGACCAAGGTAATGAACGAGGGCACGGCGACCTACGTTCACTATCGCATCATGAGCCGGCTGCATCAGCAGGGACGGCTGACGGACGGCAATTTCCTCGAATTCCTGCAGTCGCACACCAACGTGGTGTTCCAGCCCGAATTCGACGATCCGCGCTATTCCGGCTTCAACCCGTATGCGCTGGGATTTGCGATGATGCAGGACATCGAACGCATCGTCACCGATCCGGATGCCGAGGATCGCGAGTGGTTCCCGGATATCGCCGGCAAGGGCGATGCCATGGGCGTGCTGCGCGACATCTGGGCCAATTATCGCGATGAAAGCTTCATCAGCCAGTTCATGAGCCCGCGGCTGATGCGGCACTTCCGCCTGTTCCACCTGCATGACGATCCGGAGGAGCGCGCCGGCATCCTGGTCGACGCCATCCACAACGAGCGCGGCTACCGCCGGCTGCGGCGCGAGCTGGCACGGCAGTACGACGTCGGCTTCATCGATCCGAATATCGAAGTCGTCGATGTCGACCTTGCCGGCGATCGTCGGCTGATGTTGCGCCACACCGTGGTGAAGGGCGCCCAGCTCACCGAGACCGATACCAAGCGTGTGCTGCAGCACCTCGCCGATCTCTGGAGCTACGACGTGTCGCTCGTCGAGAGCGACGCGTCCGGCACGGTCCTGAAGGAGTACGTCGCGCACCCGCGGAACATCGCGGCGGCCGCGTAGCTATCCGCGGCAACATAGAGCCCGGTTCTGATCAGAGCCGGGCTCTAGATTTTTGTTTTGACGCGTTTTCTTGACGCGAACCGGGGTCCATGTCGCTCGAAAACGCTAGGACTACCGCAGGCTGGCGTTGATCTTTTCCAGCGCCGTCGTGCCGGGGCACAGGTCTTTGGCTTCCAGCGTATTGAGCGGCGTCTCGACGGTGTCGAGATGGGTGTGCAGGTCTTCCGCATCCGGATCGACATAGAGCAACCCGGTGACCACCTGGCCCTTGGCGGCGTGCTTCTGCAGGAAGGTCATGGCCGCGAGCCGGTCGTTGGCGTCATAGTCGGCGTCGATCTTGCGTAGCGCCAGCCGCGTGCCGTCGTGCTGTTCGACCACCTGCACCGTGCCCGGCGCATATTCGACCGTAATCGGATCGCGGCCGGTAAGCACGTCGAGCCGGTTCACCGCGTCATTGTGCTCGCGGACATAGTCAAAACTCTTGGTCGAGCCGGCGTGGTTGTTGAACGCGATGCAGGGGCTGATGACGTCGATGAAGGCCGCGCCCTTGTGCCGGATCGCGGCTGCGATCAGCGGCACCAACTGGCTCTTGTCGCCAGAGAAGCTGCGCGCCACGAAGCTCGCGCCTAACTGCAGCGCGATCGCCACCAGGTCGATGGCGTTGTCGGTGTTTATCACACCCTTTTTGGACTTGGAGCCGCGGTCGGCGGTCGCCGAGAACTGGCCCTTGGTCAGGCCGTACACGCCGTTGTTCTCGACGATATAGGTCATGTTGACGGCGCGCCGGATCGAATGCGCGAACTGGCCGAAGCCGATCGAGGCACTGTCGCCGTCGCCGGAGACGCCGAGATAGATCAGGTCGCGGTTGGCGAGGTTGGCGCCGGTCAGCACCGACGGCATGCGGCCATGCACCGAGTTGAAGCCGTGCGAATTGCCGAGGAAATAGTCCGGCGTCTTCGACGAGCAGCCGATGCCGGAAATCTTGGCCACCCGGTGCGGTTCGATCGAAAGGTCGTAGCAGGCCTCGATGATCGAGGCGGTGATCGAGTCGTGGCCGCAGCCGGCGCACAGCGTCGAGATTTTGCCCTCGTAGTCGCGGTGCGTATAGCCGAGCGCGTTCTTGGGCAGGCCGGGATGATGAAACTTGGGCTTTGCGATGTAGGTCATGACACGGCCTTGCGGAGAGGGGTCACCTTCAGATGGTCCTGATGGTCGCCGATGGCGTTGGCGATGAAGCGCGCGGTGATCGGCGTGCCGTCATAGTGAAGGATCGGCACCAGCCGGACCGGATCGATGCCGTTCTCGTTGACGATCAACTGCCGCAACTGGGCGTCGCGGTTCTGCTCGACCACGTAAACGAAATCATGATCGGCGATGAAGCTCGCTACGCTGGAGTGGAACGGGAACGCACGGATGCGCATGCGGTCGAGCTGGTGCCCGCGCGCTTCCAATAGCCCGATTGCCTCGTCCATCGCCGGTGCGGTCGAGCCGAAATAGATCACGCCGTATTTGGTCGGCTTGGCGGCATTGGCCTGCAATGGCCGCGGCACCATGTCCTGCGCGGTCTCGAACTTGCGCACCAGCCGCTGCATGTTGTCGGCATAAACAGCGCCTTCCTCCGAATAGCGGGCATAGCGGTCGCGCGAGGTGCCGCGGGTGAAGAACGAGCCCTTGGTCGGATGCGTGCCCGGATAGGTGCGGTAGGGGATGCCGTCGCCGTCGACGTCGAGATAGCGGCCGAAATCGCGGCCCGGTTCGTCGAGCATTTCCGCCGTCATCACCTTGCCGCGATCATACTGCCGGGCGTCGTCCCACTTCAGCGGGCGGCACAGCCGATGGTTCATGCCGATGTCGAGATCAAGCATCAGGAAAATCATGGTCTGCAGCCGGTCAGCGAGATCGAACGACTGCGCCGCGAACTCGAACGCTTCAGCCGGATCTTCCGGAAACAGCAGGACATGCTTGGTATCGCCATGCGAAGCATAGGCGCAGGCGATGATGTCGCATTGCTGGGTGCGCGTCGGCATGCCCGTGGAGGGGCCGGCGCGCTGGATGTTCATGATCACGGCCGGAATTTCCGCAAAATACGACAGGCCGATGAACTCGGTCATCAGGGAAATGCCGGGACCCGAGGTCGCGGTAAAGGCACGTGCGCCGTTCCAGGAGGCGCCGATCACGATGCCGATGGAGGCGAGTTCATCCTCGCCCTGGACGATCGCGTACTTCGCCTTGCCGGTCTCGGAGTCGTGCCGCAGCTTCTTGCAGTGGCTCGTGAAGGCCTCCGCCACTGACGATGACGGCGTGATTGGATACCAGGCGCAGACAGTGGCGCCGCCATAGACGGCGCCGAGCGCGGCCGCGCTGTTGCCCTCGATGAAGATGCGGTCGCCGACTTTGTCTGATTTTTTCACCTGCAGTCCGATCGGGCATTTCAGGTTCTGCAGCGCCCAGTCGCGGCCGAGATGCAGCGCATGGACGTTCGACGACAACAGCTTCTCCTTGCCCTTGTACTGTTCGCCGATAAGTTGCTCGACCAGCTTCGGGTCCATGTCGAGCAGTGCGCAGAGCGCGCCGAGATAGATGATGTTCTTGAACAGCTGGCGCTGGCGCGGATCGGTGTAGGTCGAGTTGGTGATCGCGGTCAGCGGCACGCCGATCACGTTGATGTCGGCACGGAATTTCGACGATGGGATCGGCTTGGTCGAATCGTAGAACAGATAGCCGCCGGGCTCGATCGAGGCGACGTCCTTGTCCCAGGTCTGCGGGTTCATCGCCACCATCAGGTCGACGCCGCCGCGGGCGCCGAGATGGCCGGCTTCGGTGACGCGCACCTCGTACCAGGTCGGCAGGCCCTGGATGTTGGAAGGGAAGATATTGCGCGGAGAGACCGGCACGCCGTGGCGCAGGATCGCGCGCGCGAACAGTTCGTTGGCGCTCGCCGAACCCGAGCCGTTGACGTTGGCGAAGCGGACGACGAAGTCGTTTACGCTGCTGATCGGGCTTTGGTCTGGCATGTTGGTCCCGCGTGAGTCATATCGATGAGGTACTTTTGCATGTCCCAGGCGCCGGTCGGGCAGCGCTCGGCACACAGCCCACAATGCAGGCAGACGTCCTCGTCCTTCACCATGACGCGGCCGGTCTTGAGCCCTTCGGCGACGTAGAGCGCCTGGTCGTGACGCGGCGAGGGGGCTTTCAGCCGCTGCCGCAGGTCCTCTTCCTCGCCATTCTCTGTGAACGTGATGCAGTCCATCGGGCAGATGTCGACGCAGGCGTCGCATTCGATGCAGGCCGGCGCCGAGAATATGGTCTGCACATCGCAGTTCAGGCAGCGCTGCGCCTCGCCGAGCGCGAGCTTGACGTCATAGCCGAGCTCGACCTCGGTCTTGATGTCCTTCAGCGCGATCACCTTGTCGCGATGCGGCACCTTGTAGCGCTTGTCGCCGGAGATGTCGTTGTCGTAGCTCCACTCGTGGATGCCCATCTTCTGCGAAGAGATCTGCACCTCGGGCAGCGGACGCTCGTTGATGTCCTCGCCCGAGATCATCTTGTGGATCGACAGCGCGGCATCATGGCCGTGCGCCACTGCCCAAATGATGTTCTTCGGGCCGAACGCGGCGTCGCCGCCGAAGAACACCTTTGGATTGGTCGACGCAAACGTCTTGGGATCGACCTGCGGCATGTTCCACTTGTCGAACTCGATGCCGCAGTCGCGCTCGATCCAGGGGAAGGCGTTCTCCTGGCCGACCGCGACCAGCACGTCGTCGCAGGGAATGGTCTGGTTCGGTTCGCCCGAGGGCACCAGGTTGCGGCGGCCCTTGGCGTCGTATTCGGCTTTCACCTTCTGGAAGGTGACGCCGATCAGCTTGCCGTTCACATGCTTGAACGCGACCGGCACCATGTAGTTGAGGATCGGAATATCCTCATGAATGGCGTCTTCCTTCTCCCAGGGGCTCGCCTTCATTTCCTCGAAGCCGGAGCGGACGATCACTTTCACGTCCTCGCCGCCGAGCCGGCGCGCGGTGCGGCAGCAATCCATTGCGGTGTTGCCGCCGCCGAGCACGATCACGCGGCGGCCGATCTTCTCGACATGGCCGAACGAGACCGATGCCAGCCATTCGATGCCGATGTGGATGTTGCTAGCCGCTTCCTTGCGGCCGGGGATATCGAGTTCGCGGCCGCGCGGCGCGCCGGAGCCGATGAAGATCGCGTCGTAGTTTTCAGCGAGCAGCTTCTTCAGGCTGTCGACGCGGTGACCGCCCTTGAACTCGACGCCGAGGTTGAGGATGTAGCCGGTCTCTTCGTCGATCACCGTATCGGGCAGACGGAATTTCGGAATCTGGCTCCGCATCATGCCGCCCGCCTTCGGGTCGGAATCGAACACGGTGCAGTGATAGCCGAGCGGCGCCAGGTCGCGCGCCACCGTGAGCGAGGCGGGACCGCAGCCGACCAGCGCGATGCGCTTGCCGTTCTTCGCGACCGGCTTCGGCAAACGGTGCTTGATGTCGTCCTTGAAGTCGGCGGCGACGCGCTTCAGGCGGCAGATCGCGACCGGATTATCCTCGACGCGGCCGCGTCGGCACGCCGGTTCGCATGGACGATCGCAGGTGCGTCCCAGAATTCCAGGAAACACATTCGATTGCCAGTTGATCATATAGGCGTCGCTATAACGCCCCTCGGCAATCAAACGGATATATTCGGGAACCGGTGTGTGTGCGGGGCAGGCCCATTGGCAATCGACCACCTTGTGAAAGTAGTCTGGCGCCGAGATATCAGTCGGTTTCATTCCTACCTTGTCCGCGCCAACAACCGGAACGCGGCCTTATTTTGCTTATGGAACGCTTAGCGGACGTTCTTTCGGTTTTTGAATTGGATCATAGGCTTATCTTATTAGAGCCATTCCAGACGCGGCACAAAGGCAATTTTGCGCGATCTCCCGCCTGCGTTTGCATGGAGACGTGGACTTAGCGTCGCAGTGTTGATGCGGCACTGCAGCATGTGCAGTGCAGCTTTCTTGATTCAATGCCGAATGAACAGGCAGGCGTCAGATCAGCCGCAGCAAGGCACCAGCCACCGCAAGAATAACGACAACGATCCATGGCGGCAGCTTCCACACTGTCAGCAGCAGGAAGCCCGCAAGCGCCACCGCGAAATCGCGCGGGGTGAGCACGGCGCTGGTCCAGACCGGATTGTAGAGCGCGGCGCCGAGGATGCCGACGACGGCGGCATTGGTGCCGCGCATCGCGGCCTGTGCGGTGGGACGCTGGCGCAAGGCGTCCCAGAACGGCAGCATGCCGTAGACCAGCAGCAGCCCCGGTAGCGACAACGCGATCAACGCAATCACCGCGCCGGCGAGGCCATTGGGAGCGGGGCCCGTGACAGCGCCGAGATAGGCCGCAAAGGTGAAGAGTGGTCCGGGCACGGCTTGCGCCATGCCGTAGCCGGCGAGGAAGTCCGCGTTGCTCACCCAGCCCGGCGTCACCACTTCCGCCTGCAGCAGCGGCAGCACGACATGTCCGCCGCCGAACACCAGCGCACCGGAACGATAGAACGCGTCGAACAGGGCAAGACCCTGCGAGCCGGTTTTTGCCGTCACCAGCGGCGTGACCAGGAACAGGACCGCGAACAGCACGAGCGCGGCGACGCCAAGGCCGGGCGATACGGAAAATCCGAGATGGCCGGTTGGCGCGGGTCCTTCTCCACGGCACAGCCACAGTCCGGCCACCGCGCCAAGGGCGATGGCGCCGATCTGGCCAAATGATCCGCCGATGAAGACCACGATTGCGACGGCTGCGAGCGCGATGGCGGCGCGCTCACGGTCCGGCGTGAGACTCCTGGCCATGCCCCAGATCGCCTGCGCGACCACGGCGACCGCAACAAGCTTGAGCCCGTGCAGCACGCCCTCGGCGAACGGGCCGGTGAAGACCGTCGCGCCGAGCGCAAAGGCGAACATGATGACGGCGGAGGGCATGGTAAAGGCGAACCATGCCGCCAATCCGCCGAGCAGGCCGTTGCCGCGAAAGATGCCGAGCGTGAAGCCCACTTGGCTGGACGCGGGCCCCGGCAGGAACTGGCACAGCGCAACGATGTCGGCATAGCTGCTTTCGCTCAGCCATTTCCGCCGCTCGACGAATTCGGTTCTGAAATAACCGAGATGCGCGATCGGCCCGCCGAACGACGTGAGGCCGAGCTTGAGGAAGGCGGCGAAAATCTCGGCGATACTGCGCGCTGGCTTTTCCGCCATGCAATGCAACTCCAGTGTCAGCTGAGGATACCGGGAACCGACAACCTCACCAACCGGCTGGGGCGACCTTTATCAAGGCATTGGAGGACATCTTCATGGAGAACATTAGCGACACAATTGAGAGCGATGTTAGAGACTTCGATGGAAGCTCTTCTCAGGGCCTTCAATCATTAGGCGAGGAGGAATCGAAGCCGCCTGACGCAAGCGCTGGTCGTGTGGACCCGCTCTGAAACGAGCAAGTCTTGCGAGAAGGCTAGTCTCAGGTACTGCTTTACCCGACATCACGTTAACAGCACCTTCACGGTGGTTTGCGCGTTTGGCGGCCCTGTTCGGTTCCCGCTCCGGACGTCGAACAGCCGGTGCAGCGCTGGGTCAGGGCTGCGCCAGCCGGTTCGGATGGCGGCTGCGCGCGAGCGTCGGAAGCTGCGGGGGCGCCTAGCCGATATCGCTCTTCGCCAGATCCCACATCAGCCGGTAGATGCCGTTCGAGATCGTCGGCGGCTTCAATGCGATATTGCCACTGAAGCGCAGCATGGCCGCCGGCAGCGCGCCGACGTCCGTGGCATCGATCAGCACGAACCAGTCGCCGGCGCCGGGATTGGGCGTGGATGGATCATCGGTGATCGGCTTCGACAGCGCCGGATCGCTCTCGATCAAATGCAGCGAAATGATCCCGTCGAGCTGTGCGGGATCGAGCTGCTCGCTCAGCGCGGCGCGCAATTTTTCCTCGCCGCCCGACGGCCTGAGCCTGACGATGCCGAGCGCCGCGCCACGGCCGGTACCACGGCTGACCGTGATGCGCGCGACCGCGCGGATCATGTTCTGGAAACGGGCGATGTTGGCTTTCGACCACGCCGTCTGGTTGGCCAGCGCGGTGCGATAGGCCGGGCTGTCCAGCACCTCAAACGTTTCGGTGGAATAGAGGCTGAGATATTTCGGATTGCCGTCATGGGCGACATAACGGCGCGCTTCGAGAAAACCTTGGATCGCAACGCGCTCCTCGAGATGTTCGCGGTCGTACCAGCGATTGAATTCGGCTTCATCGGCAGCGTCGACGTTCATCGACGTCAGCAGCATGCCTTTCCCCGCCATCGGCATTTTTTGTTTCCTATTTGCTGGTTCGGGACGCCATGTCGGCGATCGCCTTCATCACGGCGTCGCGGACGCCGGGATCGTACAGCGTGTGGCCGGCGCCCTCGACAAAGCGGATTTCGGCCTCGCGCCAGACGGCCGCGAGGGCGTGCGAAGTCGCGGGCGGACACAGCAGGTCGTAGCGGCCCTGCACGATGATGCCGGGGATTCCGGCGAGCCTTTCCACCTCGCGCAACAACTGGTTCGGCTGCATGAAGCAGTCGTTGGCGAAGTAATGCGCTTCCATGAATGGCGTGGCCGGCATGCCCTTTGACGAATTGAGCGCCGTGAAATCGAGGCGGGTGCGGTTTGGCGTGTGTTCGGAAAGGATACGTTCGGTTTCGCCCCAGGCTCGCGCTGCTGGAATATGCACGTCGGGACCGGGATCGAGGATCCTGCGGAAATAGGCCTGCAGCGGTTGTGCGCGTTAGCTTTCCGGCAGCACGCTCAGGAAGTCCTCGTAGAGTCCCGGATGGAACCGCGGCAGCACCTTGAGAAATCCGTTCTCGATTTCCTCTGTTGTGCCGAGGAAGGTGGCGCGCAGTACGATGCCGGTGACGCGGCCGGGATGGGCCTCTGCATAAGCCAGCGCCAGTGTCGCGCCCCAGGAGCCGCCGACGATCATCCAGCGCTCGAAGCCGAATTTTTCGCGGATCGCCTCCATATCCGCAATCAGATGCGGCAACGTATTGGCTTCGCGGCTTCCCTTGGGACGGCTGCGGCCGGCGCCGCGCTGATCGAACAGCACCGCATGAAAGCGTTCGGGATCGAACAGCCGGCGATGATCCGGCTGGCAGCCGCTGCCGGGCCCGCCATGCAGATAGACCGCGGGAATGCCGCTCGCGCAGCCGATGCTTTCGACATAGATGTCGTGACCGTCGCTGACCGCAAGCTGCTCCGACGTCAGCGGTGCAAACGGATCGGCGCGCTTGATGGATTTTCCGGCGTCGGCGTCAGGCGCCATGCTCGCCTTCCGTCTCCAGCGTGCCGCCGGCGAAATTGCGATAGAGGAAGCGGTCCTGATGCGCGGCGGCCTCGCGTTCGGCCTGCTTGAAGATCTGCTCGTGCATCGGCGACAGCGTGCAAGCGGGGTCGGTATTGCCGGCGTCGCCCGTCAGCGCAAACGCCTGGCAGCGGCAGCCGCCGAAATCGATCTCGCGGAATTCGCAGCTCTTGCACGGCTCGGGCATCCAGCCGGTGCCGCGATAGCGATTGAAGGCTTCGGAGTTCTGCCAGATCCAGGCGATCGAATGGTTCGAGCGGACGGATTCGAATTCCAGCCCGGTGATGCTCTCTGCGGCGTGGCAGGGCAGGACCTTGCCCGCCGGCGAAATGTTGAAGAATTGCCGGCCCCAGCCGCCCATGCATTTCTTCGGCCGCAGCGCGTAATAATCCGGCACCACATAGTCGATGGCGAGAATGCCCTTCAGCCGTGTCGCGGCTTCCTCGACGATTCGGCTGGTTTCCTCAATCTGTTCGAGCGTCGGCATCAGCGCAGCGCGGTTCTTCAGGGCCCAGCCGTAATACTGGACGTTGGCGACTTCGAGCCGGTCAGCGTCGAGATCGACCGCCATCTGGATGATGTCGGAGAGCTGGTGCAGGTTCTGGCGGTGCATAACGGCGTTCACTGTCAGCGGCAACTCAAGCTCGCGCGTCCACTTCGCCGCTTCGATCTTCTTCTCATGCGAATTCTTCAATCCGGCGACGCGGTCGGCCACGACGGGCTCGTTGCCCTGGAAGCTGATCTGCACATGGCAGAGCCCGGCATCGGCGAGCGCCGACAGCTTTTCCTTGGTCAGCAGCACCGCCGAGGTGATGAGGTTGCTGTACAGCCCGACATCAGTCGCGTGCTGCACCAGTTCGACGAGGTCCTTGCGCGCGGTCGGCTCGCCGCCGGAGAAATGGATCTGCAGCACGCCGATCTCGGCGAGTTCGCTCAAGACCTTCTTCCATTCCTGGGTGGTCAGTTCGCTATTGCCGCGATCGAGTTCGATCGGATTGGAGCAATAGGGACATTGCAGCGGGCAGCGGTGCGTCAGCTCGGCGAGCACGGCAAGCGGAATGCCGAACGTCTCTGCGGTCGACCGCCTCTGCTCGAGTACCGCGAGCCCGTCACTGGGCGCGGCGCCGGCTGTCTTGCCATCTGCGAGAATGTCGCTCATGACGTCTTCTCACGCGCTTCGGTCAAAAAACCCTTGTCGGCGAGGTCCTGCAGCATCGCGATGACATCGGTCAAAATCGCCTCGCGCGGCGCGGCGTATTTGGCGGCGAGCTGGTCAATCATCTCGGCGACGCTGCGCACGCCGTCGCAAAGCTGCAGCACCTCGACCGCGATCTCGTCCGGCGCCAGCACCCGCTCCGGCGCCAGGATCACCCATACCTGCCGCGTGTCATCGAATTTCAGCTTGGCGTGCCGCGGCAATTTTGGCCGGCTCGCCTCGCTGACACTGATGTTGCGGCTCAAAGCCATCGGTCGCTAGTCTCCCTTGGGCACGAACGCACCGGGCGGTATGTGGCCCTCGACATAGGCATGATACAGCGCATCGAGCTGAACCCATAGCACATTGGTCTTGAAGATCAGCGCGTTGCAGACCAACTCGCGCTCCGCCGGCGTCTTCGCGTGCGCCTTGACATATTCCAGCGCAAAACCGGCATCGCGTGGCGCCTGCGCCAGCCGGCGGCTGAAATAGCTCATGATGTCAGGATTGACGAAATCATAGTGCTGCAGCATTCCGGAGATGCGCTCTTCATGCAGGTTCGGCGCGAACAGTTCCGTCAGCGAGGAGGCGATCGCTTCCAGCGGCGTCTTGTCGCGACAGAAATGCACATAGGCTTCCACGGCAAACCGCGTTGCCGGCAGGATGCCCTCGGTCGATTCCACGTAGGCACTGTCGAGCCCGAGACCCTCCGTCAGCTTCAGCCAGCGCTCGATGCCGCCTTCGCTGCCCACGTCGCCATCGTGATCCTCGATGCGATGGCGCCACTCGACCCGGGTCGCTCGGTCGCGGAACCGGGAGATTACCATCGCATCCTTCAGCGGGATCGTGCTCTGGTAATAATAGCGGTTCAGCGCCCAGGCCTGCACCTGGCCCTTGTTGAGCTTGCCGCCGTGCAACAGCCGATGGAACGGGTGCAGGCTGTGATAGCGCGTCGCGCCGATGTGGCGGAGCGTCGCCTCCAGTTCCTCGGCGCTATTGAGCGTAAGGCCCTTGCCGATCGAGAGCGCAGTCATTCCGCTGGTAGGCACGACATTCACAGCGTGATCTCCGTTCCGTCGGCGGGGATGTGCCAGCCCGCCTGTTCCAGGATTTTGCGTTCGTCCGAGCCGGCGAGCAGAGCAGGATTCGAGTTGTTGATATGCAAGAACACCTTGCGGCCGATGTCGAGGCCGGCGAGGCTCTCGATCGCGCCATGCTCGCCCGACATCGAAATATGGCCCATGCTCTGTCCCGTCTTGGTGCCGAGGCCCTGCACGATCAATTCATCGTCGCGCCACACCGTGCCATCAAAGAGCACCAGCGCGGCGCCCGAAAGGCGCGACTTGAGATCGTCGGTCACGTCAGCGCAGGCGGCCAGGAAATAGAAGTACTTGCCGCTGGCCTTGTCCAGAATCCGCAAGCCCAGCGTATCGCCCGCGCCATCGCCGCCCGCCGGATGCGCCTTGCCTTCGAGATACCACGCGCCCTTGCCGGGAACCGCGAAGGGAAGGATTTCCATGCCTGATGGCGAGCCGTCGGGCAGGGTGGGCTCGAATGGCTTGTCGACCTCAACCGGCCGCCGCTTCACGTTGTTTTCGCCCAGCACGTTAAAGATGCTGTTGGATCGCAAAATCGCAAGCACCCGCTCATGCGCATATAGCGTAAACGGCGAACCCTCGCGCATCGACAATAGCCCCGCTACCGCGTCGATTTCGCCATTGGTCAGGATCACGCCGGCGATCGGGCTGTGCCTCAGCTGTCCGGCCTTGGGATGAAGCTGCGGCGTCGCGATCAATTGCTGGCGCAGGTCGGGGGAAGCGTTGACGAGATACCAGTGCTCGCCGTCGGCGCTGACCGCGATCGAGGCCTGGGTGCTCTGCAATTCCTGATTTTCGTTCCGTGCCTTCGTGCACACCGCACAACCGCAGTTCCACTGCGGAACGCCGCCACCCGCCGCGGCGCCCAGGACGACGACGCGAAGCATGATCCGTCTCCTGGAGATTCAAACTCGAAGATGCGAACTAATACAAACACCACGAGGTGGACTCCGGGCTCAGACACAGCCCCGCGATCGGGGATGCGTCATGCCCGCAAATCCACCTGCGTGAGAAATGATACGCGCTACCGCTTACTTCCGGGTGGCGCACATATACATGTTGATTTCCATGCCGACCGGCACTTCGACGATTTTCGGCGCTTTCCAGGCCATTTAGCCTCTCCTTTTGCTACCGGACGAACACCGCCCATGCTCTTAAGGTAATGCGGACCAAAAAGTTCGCCAGTTAAATCTTTTTCCCGGAACCCCTAATTGTTATGCTGCGCTGCAAAGGGGTTTCACGGGGTTGTGCGGGGCGTTCCGGTCAAATCAACGTGGGATCAAGTGTTTCGCGGTTGTTCGCAGCGCCGCGAATGGCCAATTCTGGAAGAACGGAGCGCTGCCGGCTCCGGACAAGGAACTTGTGAGACAGTGACAGTGTGAGACAGTGGCGGCCTCCGGTGGCGGGGCCTTAACGGAATCAGGTTTCAGCCAATGCCGAGATATTATTTCAACACCCGTATCGGCGATGAGCTGATTTCCGATCCCGACGGCGAAGTGCTTGTCGATCCCGATCGCGCCTGGGAAATGGCGCGAGCCATGATCCGGGAACTGCTCAAGACGGATGGCGCCGAGGGAGCGCTTCTCAGCGCCACCATCGAAGTCACCGACGACGACGGCGAGATCGTGCTGGAGTTTCCGTTCGCGGAAGCGATCCTCGATGCACCCGGCGGCTCCATCACCCGGCACTGACGATCGCGCAACCGACGGGTGCCGGAGCTTGCGCAGCATTCGCTGTGGCGGTGCAACCTCCAAGCGCGAAGTTTTCCGATTGCACACTGGCGGAAAAATATCGGAGAGTGCCGGCCGGTAAAGCCTCCGGCGCCGGCATCAAACGACGCCCGCGCGAAGAGAAGGGCTTTCCGCCAGGGAGAACGCCCATGATGAACTATCTGTCGGTGCCGCGCAGCCTGCTGCTGTCTGGTGCCTTCTTGACTGCATTCACGCTCGGCGCCGCCGCCCAGCAGGCGGCCGACTCGCCCGCTGCTGCGCAGCAGCCCACCGCGCCGCCCGCAGCCGCCC
The DNA here is from genome assembly GCF_009930815.1 of Bradyrhizobium sp. CCBAU 051011. Classification (NCBI taxonomy): domain Bacteria; kingdom Pseudomonadati; phylum Pseudomonadota; class Alphaproteobacteria; order Hyphomicrobiales; family Nitrobacteraceae; genus Bradyrhizobium; species Bradyrhizobium sp. CCBAU 051011. Next base: position 3,949,324 of record NZ_CP022222.1, read on the forward strand.
AACAGCCTGCTGCGCCCCCGGCCGCTGCACCATCGACCGCCGCCGCGCCGGCTGCCGCTGCGCCACCTCCGCCCGGCTCGCCGTTGATTGGCCGTCCCGCCGGCAACGAGGCTGCCGCCAAGCTTGCGCCGAATGCGCCGCCGCCCATACCGGCGGCGCCGGACAAGTTGCCGACGGCCAAGCTTAAGGTCCCGGCCGGCTTCAACATCGAGGTTTATGCCGCCGGCATGGCGAACGCCCGCTCGCTCGCGCTCGGCGACAAGGGCACGGTGTTCGTCGGCAGCCGCCTGGTCGACAAGGTCTATGCCATCGTCAACAAGGACGGCAAACGCGAGGTCAAGGTGCTGGCGTCCGGCCTCTACCGTCCGAACGGCATCGCGTTCAAGGATGGCACGCTCTACATCGCCGAACTGTCGAAGGTCTCCAAGATCGAGAAGGTCGAGGACAACCTGGACAACCCGCCGAAGCCGACCGTGATCTTCGACAAGCTGCCCAAGGACGAAGCCCATGGCTGGAAGTTCATCGGCATCGGTCCCGACAACAAGCTCTACGTTCCCGTCGGCCAGCCCGGCAACAACGTGCTGAACAGCGACGAACACGCCCTCATCAGGCGGATGAACCTCGACGGCTCCGGCGCGGAAGTGATCGCCCGCGGCGTCCGCAACACGGTCGGTTTCGACTGGCATCCGGAGACCAAGCAGCTCTACTTCACCGACAATGGGCGCGACTGGATGTCGGAAGACGTGCCCGAGGACGAACTGAACCGTATCACCAAGGTCGGCGAACATTTCGGCACGCCGTACTGCCTGCAGGGCAACATCCTCGACCCCGAATTCGGCTGGGGTAAATCCTGCAGCGACTACACTGCCCCGGTCGGCCTGCTGGGGCCGCATTCCGCAGCGCTCGGCATGCGGTTCTACACCGGCAGCATGTTCCCGAAGACCTACAAGAACGTGGCCATCATCGCCCGGCACGGCTCCTGGAACCGCTCCAGGAAAGTCGGCGGTGATGTCGTCATTGCCAAGCTGAACAAGGACGGCACGATGAAGTCGATGGAGCCGTTCCTCACCGGCTTCCTGGAAGACAACAAATATATCGGCCGCCCGGTCGATGTGCTGCAGATGAAGGACGGCTCGCTGCTGGTCTCCGACGACTGGAACGGCGCCGTCTACCGCATCACCCACGGCAAGCAGAAGGTGGCCGGGAAGTCGTAGTAGATCAGCAACAACCGTCATTGCGAGCGAAGCGAAGCAATCCATTCCGCCACTTGCGGAGACATGGATTGCTTCGTGCTATCGCTCCTCGCAATGACAGGAGTATCCGGAGTCGGCTGATGCAAAAAACAATAACAGCACTTGTGTTTGCGGTGATAGCAACATCTGTGTCCGCCGAAACCATCGAACAGCGCATCGCGCCGTGCCTCGCCTGTCACGGCGAAAAGGGCCAGTCCGAAACCGAAAACACGCCCTCGCTCGGCGGCCAGCAGGCGCCTTACACGCTGATCCAGCTCTTCATGTTTCGCGAGAAGCTGCGCGTCTTCGAGCCGATGAACGAGATGGCAAAGGCGCTGACCGACGACGATCTTCGCCTGTTCTCCGACTTCATCGCCAGGATGCCGAAGCCTGAGCCGCCAGGCGAAAATGGCGATCTGGCGCGGATGCAGCGCGGCCAGGCGCTGGTGCAGCAGCACCGCTGCGACACCTGCCACAACCCTGATCTGTCGGGGAAGGAAAACGTCCCGCGCATCGCCAACCAGCGCGAAGATTATCTCGCCAAGACGGTTGCCGAGTACAAGGACAACAGCCGCCGCGGCTATGATGCGAGCATGGCTGACGTGATGGCGCCGATCGCGGCAGCGCAGATCGCCGATCTCGCCTATTACATCGCCCATATGCGCTAGCTCTGGCACCGCCTTTGCCCTCCCTCGCCCGACCCTTCGCGGGGAGAGGAAGTGCGCGCCCTGCCATTACCTCCCGCTGGCATTGCCCTGCGCTGGGCGGTGATTTTTGATTTGACGCGTTTTCTTGACGCGAACCGGTTTCCACTTCGCTTGAAAACGCTCTAAAAGGGCGGCTATCAAACGGAGTTTTGCATGCAGGATCTATGGCGTCTGTCGGCTGCGGAAATGGCCTCGCTGATCAGGTCGAAGAAAGTGTCGGCCAGGGAAGCGGCGACCGCGGCGCTGTCGCGGCTCGACGCCGTCAATCCCAAAATCAATGCCGTGGTCGACCATAGGCCCGAGGACGTTCTTGCTCAGGCGTCCGCCATCGATGCCGCCATCGACCGCGGCGAAGACACAGGTCCCCTCGGCGGCGTGCCTGTCACGGTAAAGGTCAATATCGATCAGCAGGGCTTTGCCACTACCAACGGGCTGAAACTGCAGCGGGATACCATTGCGAAGAGCAATAGCCCGGTGATCGACAATCTGCGCAAAGCCGGCGCCGTCATTCTGGGACGTACCAATTGCCCGGCATTTTCCTATCGCTGGTTCACCACCAACCTCATCCATGGCGACACCAAGAACCCGCGCGATCCCTCGATCACGCCGGGCGGTTCGTCCGGCGGCGCGGGGGCGGCGGTCGCGGCCGGCATCGGACATATCGCTCACGGCACCGACATCGCGGGCTCGATCCGCTATCCGGCTTACGCCTGCGGCGTGCATGGCCTGCGCCCGACCATGGGGCGCATCGCCGCGTTCAACGCGGCGCTGCCCGACCGTCCCATCGGGCCGCAGATCAGCGCGGTCTCCGGCCCGCTGGCCCGCACCATCGACGATATCAGGATCGCGCTGGCGGCGATGTCGGCGAAGGATTATCGCGATCCCTGGTGGGTGCCGGCGCCGCTGGAGGGGCCGGCGATGCCTAAGCGCGTCGCGATGTGTCTCAATCCGGATGGGCTCGATCCCGTGCCCGAAGTGAAGGCCGCGGTCGCCGACGCCGGCAAGCGGCTCGAGCGCGCGGGCTGGATTGTCGAGGAGATCGCGAACACGCCGCCGCTGCGCGAGCCGGCCGATCTGCAGACAAAGCTCTGGCTCGGCGATGGTTATGAGGCGCAACTGGAAGCGGCCGAACGCGAGGGCGATCCCGGTGCGCTGGCCTGCCTGCGCGGCAACAGGGCGAAAGTGCATCCGTTCGATCTGTCGAAGGCGCTGACACGGCGCGCGACGCTGACGCGGGAATGGCTGGCGTTCTTCGAAAACTATGCCGTGCTGCTGATGCCGGTATCCGGCGAATTGCCGTTCCCCGATCAGCTCGACCGCAAGGACGATGCGTCGTTCGCGCGCGTCTGGCATGCGCAATTGCCGCAGATCGCCATTCCCTTCATGGGGCTTCCCGGGCTAACGGTCTCCACCGGGCTGGTCGGACGCATTCCGGTCGGCGTGCAACTGGTTTCCGGGCGGTATCGCGAAGATCTGTGTCTCGCCGCGGGCGAGGCGGTGGAAGCTGGCGGAACGCCCTCGGCGGCGATCGATCCCGCCGGCTGATAGAGAGGACCATGCCAGGCATTTATGATTTTACGGCGCAGTCGCTCGCCGGCGAAGAGGTTCCGCTGAAGCGGTTTGAGGGGCAGGCGCTCCTGATCGTCAACACCGCGAGCGCCTGCGGATTCACGCCGCAATATAGAGGGCTGGAGCAGCTGCATCGTGAATTCGCGCCGCGTGGCTTTGCGGTGCTCGGCTTTCCCTGCAACCAGTTCGGCGGCCAGGAGCCGGGCGACGCCAAACAGATCGAGGAGTTCTGCACAAGCAAGTATGACGTGACGTTTCCGATGTTCGCCAAGATCGACGTCAACGGCAGCCAGGCGCATCCGTTGTTCAACCATCTGAAGAACGCGAAATCGGGATTGCTGGGTTCGTCGATCAAATGGAATTTCACCAAATTCCTGGTCGACCGGTCGGGTGGGGTGGTCGGGCGTTACGCGCCAACCGCCATCCCCGAGGGATTAAAAAAAGATATCGAGGCACTGCTGTGAGCGAGACCAACAAAGCGATGAACGACCAATTCCCCGACCGTCTCTCGGTCGATCCGAACAGCCCGTATTACAATGCCGAGATCCTCGCGCGCGATGTCGGCATTCGCTTCAAGGGCGTCGAGAAGACCAATGTCGAGGAATACTGCATCAGCGAAGGCTGGGTACGCGTCACCGCCGGCAACGCCAAGGATCGTTACGGCAACCCGCTGACCATCAAGGTGCACGGCCCGGTCGAGCCGTATTTCCGCGACAAGCCGAAGTCCTGATTGGGACGCACTTTTCGCACCACATGTGTCATGCCCCCGGACAATCAAGGAAATCCCGGGCATGACGAATAGATAGACCATTAAACGAAAGCGCCGCGATCTTGGCCAACACGCTTCCCCAACTCTCGCTTGCGAAGGACAAGATCCGGGTCTTGCTCCTTGAAGGTGTCAACGACAGCGCCGTGCAGATGATCGAGGCTGCCGGCTATTCCAACATGACGCGCCTGCCCAAGGCGCTCGAGGGCGATGCGCTGAAGGAGGCCATCAAGGGCGTGCATCTGCTTGGCATCCGCTCGCGCACGCAAATCACCACGGATGTTCTTGACGCCGCGGACCGGCTGATCGCGGTCGGATGTTTCAGTGTCGGCACCAACCAGGTGGACCTCGATGCCGCGCGCCGGAGCGGGATTCCGGTATTCAACGCGCCGTTCTCCAACACGCGGAGCGTGGCAGAACTCGTGATCGGCGAGATCGTCATCCTGCTGCGCCGGATCGTCGCGCGCTCCAACGCCGCCCATGAAGGACGTTGGGACAAGTCGGCCAACGACAGCTACGAGGTGAGGGGCAAGACGCTCGGCATCATCGGTTACGGCAATATCGGCTCGCAGCTCTCCAACCTCGCGGAAGCGATGGGCATGCGGGTGATCTTCTATGATCACACCGACAGGCTTCGTCACGGCAACACTGAGCCGACCGCGAGCCTGCATGAGCTCCTGGCACAAAGCGACGTCGTGAGCCTGCATGTGCCGGAAACTCCCGCCACGCACGGGATGATCGGGCGCGACGAGATTCGCGCGATCAAGCAGGGAGCTTATTTCATCAACAACAGCCGCGGCACCGTCGTGGACCTCGAAGCGCTTGCCGAGGCGCTACGCGAAAACAGGCTTCGCGGCGCCGCAGTCGACGTCTTTCCGGTCGAGCCGCGCTCGAACGTCGAGCGTTTCGTCTCGCCGCTGCAGGGACTGGAGAACGTCATACTGACGCCGCACATCGGCGGCTCGACCGAGGAGGCGCAGGAGCGCATCGGCGCCGAAGTCGCGCGCAAGCTGGTCGAATACAGCGATTCCGGCTCAACCATGGGCGCCGTCAACTTCCCGCAGGTTCAATTGCCGCCGCGGCCGTTAGGCACGCGTTTCATTCAGGTGCAGCGTAACCTGCCGGGTATGCTCGGGCGTTTAAACGAAGTGCTGGCGCGTCATGCCGTCAACATCGCCGCGCAATACTACGAGACCGCCCACGACGTCGGCTACGTGGTGCTTGATGTCGACGCGTCGGCCGCCGACGGCCAGCGCGTGCTCGCGGATATCCGGGCGCTGGAAGGCACCATTCGGGCCCGGTTGCTCTATGAGTACAAGACCTGACACGAATTCCCCTGCCGGCAGCCTGTTACGATCAGTTCTCGGACACCAGCCCCTTGTCGATCGCCGCTTGCCGGTTCCTGAAAATCGCCATTGCGGTCTTCATCCGCAGGAAACCGAATTTTGCGTAGAGCGGCTCGCGGCCGACCACCGAGTAAAGGATGATCTTCGTGTGCCCTTGCGATTTGGCGAGCAGGCGCTCGATGATCTGTTTGCCGAGACCAGTTCCCTGATGGCTCGGCAGGACCGCTACGTCGCAGAGATAGGCGCAGTCGCGTCCGTCAGCCAGGACGCGGCCGGCGCCGACCAGCCGGCCATTGTCGCGGGCAAAGCAGCAGAACATGCTGTTGCCGAACACCACTTCGAGATCGTCCGCATTCTTGTTGCCGAGCGGCGCGGCCCGATAGAGGGCCTCCAGCTCCTGCCAGTCCACGCCCGCCCGGTCGTCGGTCCAGTCTATCGTCATCGCACCGCCTCAATTGGTGAATGCAGCATCGGCTGTCGTACACCATACATCAACGTACGCCACAGCCATTCGACAGGGCCGTACCGATAGCGGCGCAGCCACCACGCGCTGAACAACACCTGTCCGACGTAGACGGCGATGCCGATGGCCAGCGCGCTGGCGGCGCCGAGGCGGCCGAATAGACCGAGGCCGTACCCGTAAAAAATCCAGCCGAAGATTAGGGATTGCGCGAGGTAGCTGGTGAAGGCCATGCGCCCCAGGGGCGCAGCCCAGCCGAGCAACATCTTTCCGCTCTTGAGATTGGCGATGCCGATGATGGCGGCGGCATAACCCAGCGCCAGCAGGATGGTGCCGGAGGCATCACTGAACAAGAGGCCCCTGACATGGCTGAGGATGGTCAGGGTCGCGCCGAGGACAATTCCTACGGCCGCGATCGAGAACATGAGGCCTTGACGCGGAGTTCGCAGGAGGCCTGTGCGCCAGACGTAAGCTCCAAGAAGAAACAGCCCGATCGTGCGCGGAAAAATATAGACATGTAGGGGCAGGATCAGAGGAAGCTCGCGGAGCCGCAAGGCCAGCGCGTCCGCGAATCCGCCGGTTGCATAGACGCGATTTTCCTCGGCGACCGCGCTTGCGATCGTCGCCGTGGCGGGGAACAGTCCCGCCGGCGGGTAGGCCTGCATCAAAAGATACAGCGCCAGGAACGAGAGCGCGCCGCACGCCAGCAGCCAGCGCGGTCCCCACAGAAACGGCAGCACGATTAATCCGGCCAGCGCATATTCTGTCAGGATGTCGCCATACCAGATCAGGCACAGATGAAGCAGGCCGATCGCGAGCAGCACCGCCAGCCGGCGTATGAGAAGGCGCGCGCGTCGCGGACTCGCAGAAAGCCGCTCGAACTGAATGGCAAGGCCCGCGCCGAACAGCATCGAGAACAGCGCGAACGCCTTCATGTCGATGCCAAGAATCAGGATCGTTTCGACGACGCGGTCGACCGGTGATGCAGCGGACTTGGCGGACAGAAACTGCTCAAAGATGGAAACGCGGAATCCCATCACGAGATTGATGGCGAGAACGCCGAACAGGGCAATACCGCGCAAGGCATCGATGGCGTCGATGCGCCGCGCAGGATCGGTCGGCTTCGGCTGCTGTCCCGTGACGCCTTGATCGCTGGCCGGCGTGAGGCCGTCGGAAGCCATGCGTGATGAATTCCAGTTGAGACCGGCGCAGGAAGCGCGCCGGCTACGACAGCCGCATATCCAGCAGCCGCCGCCCCTCGCTCTTGAGCAGTTTCTTCACCGCGCTGGAGGCGGCGATTTCGCCCTGGTTGGCGTAAGCCTCGTGGTTCTTCTCGATGTCCTCGAGCCGGTAGAGGTAGTTGACCATGATGCTGGCGGATTCGCGCAGGCCCTTCGCCGAGAGGTCGCCAAGCCAGTCGATCTTTTCCAGCCGCGCGCCGTTGCCGATGTGGAAGCGGGCGACCGAATCGACCAGCCGGCCTTTTGAGGTGCGGGCTTTGAGGAAATAATGCGCCGCCAAGGGCTCCAGCACGGCGCGCAATTGCGCCGTCAGTTCCGCATCCTCGAACCAGTCCGGCTTGTCGAGGGCCTCCAGCAGCGTCCGCTCCTCGTCGGTGAGCGGAACGTCGTCGCCCTTTTTCAGCCATTGCATGAAGCCCGGCACCGGCGACAGCGTGATGAACGTATCGAGCTTGGGCAATTCGCGCCGCAATTCCTCGGCCACCTGCTTGATCAGGAAGCTGCCGAAGGAAATGCCGCCAAGCCCTTTCTGCGTGTTCGAGATCGAATAGAACACGGCCGTGCGGGCGCGATCGATCGGCACCGGCTGACGCTCGGCTGCGAGTAGCGGCGCAATCGCGGTTGGAATTGTCTCGGTCAGCGCGACCTCGACGAAGATCAGCGGTTCGTCGTTGAGTTGGGGATGGAAGAAGGCGTAGCAGCGGCGGTCGACCGGGTCGATGCGGCGGCGCAGGTCGGCCCAGTCGCGGATTTCGTGCACGGCCTCATAGCGAATGATCTGTTCCAGAATATTGGCCGGCGTCGACCAATCAATCCTGCGCAGCACGAGAAATCCCCTGTTGAACCAAGAAGACAGCAGATGCACCACGTCACGGTCGAGCGCGGCCAGATCCTTGTTGCCCTTCATCAGGGCAAGCAGGTCGGCGCGCATCGCCACCAGGTCGCTGGTGCCGCCGGGCGCACGGTTGAGCCGGCGGATCAATTCCTGCCGCCGCGGCTCGGAAGCAAAGTGAAGGTCGCTGGCATCGCTGTCGTTCGGCTGGCTGCGCCAACTTTCGATCGCCTGCGACAGTTTTTCGCGGTCGGGTCCGAAGTCGCGGGCCAGCGTTTCGAAGAAGGTCAGCCGGCCGGCGGCGTCGAGATCGTGGTAGCGATCGAGCACGTCGCGCGCGAGCGCGGTGGCTGACGCTTCGCCGCGGCCCGACAGCAGCGCCTCGCAGAGTTCAAGCAGTTCGGACGAGTCCTGGCGGGCGACCGACGGCTCGCCCCTGCGCAGCAGCGTTCGGCCACGTTCTGAGATCGTCGCGAGAAGGTCGGAGAAAAAGGCGTTGGCCATGCGGTTAAGTCGAATCCAGTGAGGGTGCCGGAATCTTATACAGAATTTAGGGCGGTGCCGATCACAATCAAGCGCATGGACCGTACGGAAATATGTCATGCCTCCGCAAAGGGATTACTCACTCCTTGCCGGCAAATTCCGTCGGGGTTTTGCCGGTAACCTGCCGGAAGGCATGGGAAAACGCAGGCACGCTGGCGTAGCCCAGATCCGAGGCGAGCTGCTTGACCGAGACCCCGGCCTCCGTCGACAGCCTCTCGATGGCGGCTGCAATCCGGGCACGCTGGCACCAGCTCTTGAAGCTCAATTGGGTTTCTGCTGAGAACAGCCGCGACAGCGTCCGCGCCGAGGTGCCGACCTGGCGCGCCAGCGTTTCGATTTCATGGTCGCCGGTCACGTCCGCGAGCACGATGTCGGCGGCGCGCCGGCAGCGCGGCTCATGTGGCAGCGGGATGAAGGTGGCCGAATCCTCCGCCTGGTCGAGCTCCATCATGACCAGCCGCAACAGAAGCTCGGTCCGTTCGCGGTCGCCGCGATCGTCGAACAAAGCGAGGATGGTCTGGTGCAGGAGCGGCGACACCCGCACCACGAATTCCGCATCGAGACTGTGGCTGCGCACTTCGCGCTGCAGCCAGTCGAGTTCGAAATAAAGTGTCCGCATCTCGATATCGGCCAGCACGTCGATCGCATGTTCCGATAGCGCCGGAACCCACACAGCGCGGTCCGGCGGCACCAGCCAGCGGCCTTTCGGCGTCGTCACCTGCATCGTCCCCTTGGCCGCATAGACGAGCTGCGCCTCGCGGTGCATGTGGGTGTGGATCCGGAAGCCCTTCTTGTAGCTGTTGGCGATCATGTGGATGCCGTCGCCGGTCGAGGTGAGGCGCCCGATAATGGCGGCAATTGGCTTTTCGGCGATATTCATTGGCGACATCCCGTCAGGACATCCCCGTATAACCTATTTCTAAACGTTACGGGATTCGGGAATCGACCATGAACAGCCCCAGCCGGGTCATCACTTTCGTCAATGCCGCCCATTTCATCGACCATTATTCGATGCTCATTTTTGCGGCCGCCGTCATCATCATGGGGCCGGCGCTCGGCATGGCCTATTCGGAGCTGTTGCCGTACGCCACCCCCGGTTTCGTCGCCTTCGGGGCGGGCTCGCTGATCACCGGCTGGCTCGGCGACCGCTGGAGCCGGCGCCACATGATGGTGATCTTCTTTTTGGGGATCGGCGCGTCGATGATCGCCGTCGGCTTCGTGCAAACGCCGCTGCAACTCGGGGCGGCGCTGCTGGCAATCGGCCTGTTCGCCTCGATCTATCATCCGGTCGGTACCGCGATGATCGTCTCCTATGCCGACCGGCTCGGCCGCGAGATGGGCCTGAACGGCGTCTGGGGCAATCTCGGCGTGGCGTCCTCGGCGCTGGTCACCGGCGTGATCGGGCAATATCTCGGCTGGCGCTGGGCCTTCATCGCGCCGGGCATCGTCACCATCCTGATCGGCGTCGTCTTTGCGCAGATGGTGGTGCACGAGAACCGCACCGGCACCAAGCAGGCGGCGGCGCAGGCGAGGGTGGCGAAGCAGGACATGTGGCGGGTGCTGCTGGCGCTGCTGATCGTGGTGATCGCGATATCCACGACCTTCAACGCCATCACGGTGGCGATGCCAAAGCTGTTCGCCGAGCGGCTGGCCGGCATGACCAACAGCCCGGCGCTGCTCGGTGTCATTGCGGCCGGCGTCTACGTGTTCGGCGCGATGACGCAATACACCATCGGCAAGCTGATCGATCATTATTCGCTGAAGACCGTGATGCTGCCGCTGTCGTTTCTGCTGGCGCCGTTCATGTATTTCGCGGCGACGCTGTCGAACCTGCCGCTGATCATCGCTTCCATCGGCATCGTGATGGGTGCCTTCGGACAGGTCACCGTAAACGACGCCATGGTCGGCAAATACACTACCGAGGAATGGCGCTCGCGCGCCTATTCGGTGCGCTATTTCGTCGGCTTCACCGCGGCCGGCGCCTCCGTCGGCCTGGTGGCATGGCTCTATGAAAAAGGCGGATTCTCCACCATGCTGCAGGCGTTCGGCGCGCTGTGCCTATTGGTGATCGTGGCTGCGATCATCCTGCCGCAGGAGATCAAGGTGCCTGCGGCGCAAGCCGCGCCGTAGAGCATGATCCGGACCCGCAGGGCCGCGTTAGCGCAAAAGCGGGAACATATTCATTCGATCGTCGGCAGCACCATCTGCAGGTGATGGTTCGAGACCTGCATCAGGCCCTGGAAGGGGTGGCTGAGATCGACGATCAAGAACAGCGCGCTCGATACCGAGAGAGCGAATACGAGCGTAGATACGACGACGATCAGGCCCGGCTCTGCGAACAGGCTGAAGCTGGAGAAGATCACCACCAGCCAGAACACCAGCACGATGAAGAACGGCAGCGGTATCGCATCGTCGGCTTGCGTGAACACCAGAAGCCGTGTCCGGCCCATATCGGTCGTAAGCTGAATAATACGCGCTTTCAGCGAGGTCTGTTCCGCGTTGGACGGTCTGAGCTCTTCGACCGCGCTAGAACCGCTCGGCGGTCTCGCTGACGACGAAGGTCGCTCCGCCAATGACCGCGCCGATCAGGATCGAGGCGAAGGAAGCCAGAAACGCGGCGGTCGAACTCATGGCGTCATGACCCTGTCATGGTGCAGGCGGCTGGTATAAGGGGATATTGCATATCCGGGCGTACGCGCCTCGGCCACCCGCGACGATTTGCTGCGGCGCAATAGCTCGAGGCAGCGAAGCTAAATCGAACAGAACACTTGACCATCGCCACCCTCCTTGTGTGAGGTGCGCGCATGACCCGAATCCGGCTTTTCCTTTGCATCATTGCGATATCGTTGCCTTCGCTGGCGGCAGCGCAGACCATGAATTTCGAAAAAGCGGGGGCCATGCTGGCCGCAAGCTGCGGCAAGGACATCGATGACAATTGCCGCGGCGTCAATCTCGATGCGACGCGCCTGCGGGAGTGCCTGGGCCGCAACCAGGACGTGGTGTCGGCGAAGTGCAAGGCCGATTATCCCCAGGCCCTCGGCGCCATCCAAGCGCGCATTACCGCGCGTACCTCCCTTGTAAAACTGTGCAATTGGGAGCTGAACCGTTTTTGCGGCGAGGTGCGGCAGGACCCCGTCAAGGGACTGCAATGCCTGTTGGAATCGACCAAGAAGGCGACCCCGAACTGTAACAAGGCGATCAGCGCGGCGGGGTATCACTGATGCAGTCGATAAGAGGAAGGCTGCGCGACATCGGCCTTTTGCTGGGCGTCCTGTCCCTGATGGCCTGGCCGACAGCCGCGGCGCGTGCGCAAACCGTGACGTCGACCGCTGATATCATCGAGAAGCTTGCCGTCGAAGCCGAGTTGGATCTCGATCTGGCTGCGTTGCGCCAGCAGGCTGCCGACCGCATCAAAGCGAGGGCGGATGCCCAGCCGCAGAAGCGGCCGCCGATCGCGCCGCAATTGACGAAACTGCCGCAGCTCCGTTTCGACGTCGTGTTCGACCAGGACTCTTCCCTGATCCGGCCGGCCTCCTATCAGACCATCGGCAGCATCGCCGACGCGCTCACGGACCCGAAGACGCGGCCCTACCGCTATCTGATCGTCGACCACGTCGAGTCGGCCGGAAGGCGCGACCATAATCTGATCCTGAGCCAGCGGCGCGCGGAATCGATCCGCGACGTGCTGGTGAACACCTTCAAGGTGGCGCCGAAGCGATTGCAGGCACTTGGTTTAGGCGAAGAACAGTTGCAGGATGTCAATCGTCCGGCGTCGCCTGCCAATGCGCGCGTGCAGATCATTGTTATCGGCAAGTTCGAAACGGCCGAGCCGGCCAAGCCGGCAAGCCCGGCTGCGGCGACACAAAAAGGCGCCGCCGGGGCAAAGAAAAAGAAACAGTGATCATCCGTGAAAGGATGGGCGGCGCCAGCCGCCAGGGGAGGAGCTCCCGATGTTCAATCAACGTTTGCCGGGAATGGCCGGTCTATTGCTGGGACTGACGGTGATGATGACGATGCCTGCCGCAGCGGATGCCTTGAAGAATGAGATCGCGCCGACGGGGAAGTTGCGAGTGGCGATCGCGATCAGTCCGGCCGGCGGCGCGTTCTGGTCGACCAAGACCGATACCGGTTACGCCGGCGTGCCGGTCGATCTCGGCAAGGCGATGGCGGAGCAACTCGGCGTTCCCGTCGAATATGTCGCGCACAACAATTCCGGGCAGATCGTCGATGCGGCATCGAAAGGCACCTGGGACATCACCTTCCTGCCGAAGGATCCCGAGAGGGAAGGGCGGATGTCGTTCGGCCCGATCTATGAGGTTGCTGACGCGACCTACATCGTCAAGCCGGGTTCGACGGTGACGAATTTTGCGACGCTGGATCAACCCGGCATCAAGGTCGCCGCGGTCAACAACACGACCACCATGCGCGGTGCGATCGCGCATCTGAAGAACGCCAAGGTCACGGGCTACCAGACCTATGACGAGATCTTCGGTCTGCTCAAGGCTGGCGAAATCGACGCGTTCGCGCTGTCGCGCGACCAGCTCAACGCCATGGCGAAGCAGATCCCGGGCACCCGCGTGCTGGAGGAAACCTTCAAGCAAACGGTCACGGCGGTCGCGGTGCCGCTCAATCATCCGCTGTCACTCGCGTTCGCGGTCAAGTTTTTGAACGAAGCGATCGCCAACGGCACGCTGCGCAAGGCCTATGACAATAACGGCCTGAAGGACCGGCCGGTGCGGACACAGACGAAGTAGGCCGTGTATCCATAAACTTGGTGACGTGACCCAACGAAGATCATGTCACGCTTTGCCCCGTGAGCGACCAAGCTCGCGGCGGCGCAATGGGCCGCGAAAGCGGACATGGGCAAACTTTTCGGAAATTGCTCAGTCAAGCCTTAATCACTTTCGACTAACAAGGTGGCTGTTACCATCTTAAAGCGAACCACAATGGACACGTTGACGCGTCCTGCAGCGACCACCGGCATCGTGTTCGGCGTTGTTGCCCTTCTCGCGGTGGGCCTCGGCATCTATTGGCTCTTCAATAAGCAAGCAAGGCTGAAACATTTGGCCGAGCTGCGGAAGAGGCTTGATGACCTCAGGCCTACCGATCCTGAATACGGCGCGGTTAGAGCACTTTACACGTCCATGGTTATAGATGCGCACCGCTGGGGCTTCTTTCATTCCGAGACTGGATCAGGCGACGGTAGCGGGAGCGCCCAGCACAGCGGCGACTATCAGGATAGTTCTGGCGGGGGCGGAGATCACTAATGAGTGTAACCGGACATGAGCACAGAATTACTCTGTCAAGCCATAGCAGCGCGGGAAATGGTGTCGTTCACGCATCGAGGCGAACGGTACAGCGTTGAGCCCTACTCGGTTGGATACGAGGAGCAGGATGAGCGCGGCCGGCCGCTCCTTCTCCGCGCATGGCATGAAGTCGGGTGGCGGGATTTCGAAGTCAAGTTCATGAGCCAAATCGAAATTGACGGACAACATTTTACTGCTGGCAGGCAGGGTCATGAGGGGATGACCATCGTCCTCTGCGATGTCCATGGACGTGGCCGGTACAACCGCCTTCCGTAGATTGACCTTCTGGTATGAAAAAGATCTACCAACTGATGCGGCCGAATGGTGTGACATGAAGATCGGGGATCTGGTTGAAGTAGTAGCGGTGCCGGCATCGCTGCCGTCCGGAATGGGCACTCAGGCGTTGTTCGAAGCTTGCGTAGGTCGCGTCTTTCCCATTGAGGGCATCGAAAACGGGCTTCTGGAGTTGCACGTGGGCGAAGTCGTCGGCGAGAAGAACTACATGCACTCCATCTGGATTGAACCGGAATGCGTTCGTCTGCGCCCCTGATGCGGACAATAAGCCGAGAGCGCACAATCATGACCCATGCACGATAGTCTTGTCGGCTGTGGTTTTTACGGCTTGCTGCCGTCCCGGAGATCATTGGCGCGTCTCATCTCCCGCGCAACGTCATCGAATACCTGTGCCAACGAACGACCGTCGTTGGCTGTCATGGCCTTCCGAACCTGTCGTCCGTGCCACGCGATAGTACCGATTATGATTAGGAACGGAAGCCAGGAGACAATCAAACTTACATACCAAGGCACGTCGTTAGTCATGCTCACAACTCCGCTGGCGACTTTCGTGAAAAACGAGGCGCCTTGTCACTTGTTTCGGATCACGGCAGACGGCGCCGGGTGAAGTTTCCATTCGCCTTGGTACTAGCATTCGCGGTCTACAAGAAAGTTAAGCTCGCGCATCAAGTTTTAAGGGGGCGCAATCACTCGTCCGCGTTGGGTCGTTCGGCCAGGACTATCGGCCTGGCTAATGTCCGCTTGGCCCCGTGAGCGACCAAGCTTGCGCGGTGGCGCAATAACTCGCGAAGGGCCACAGGAGAAAGGAGGTGATGCGCTATGCAGTCTTGCGTGGCGCCGCCGTTTTGGCATCGCCGGTATTTGGCGTTCCGGAAGGTTCGATGAGCAACAGGTGTACTTCCTCGCGGGCAACCGGGCGATGCTCGACGCCCTTTGGCACGATGTACATTTCGCCGGGGCCGATCGTGATTGTTCGGTCGCGCAGCTGGATGTCGAGAACGCCCTTCAGGACGAGAAAAAAATCGTCTGTGTCATCGTGTTTGTGCCAAACGAACTCGTCCTTCACCTTCACGACCATGACGTCATAGTTATTGAGTCGCGCAACGGTTCTTGGCGACCAATACTCATTGAACGTGGCCAGCTTGTCGGTCAGGTTGATCTTGTCTCTCATCGTTGAACCTTCCGATCCTTGAGGCAGGCTGACGGTCGAGGTCTGAGGATAGTCCTTACGTCATTCCGGGGCGATGCAAAGCATCGAACCCGAATCCATTGAGCCTCGAACGTACCGAATCGAATCCGGCCCACGCCGTGCGTGCCGCCTCGGAATGACTGATAAGGGCGGGCTGCGCGGCAGGCGCAACATCTGTGCAACTGCACAAATACAAGGCATCGGCCCCAATCGGGATATCCTGCGATAGGGCCATAACCACGTAAAAATGCGCGCTTTTTTAAGCCTTTGGCTCGATTTCGGGTTGGCACATCGATTGCTTAATCCCGTCTCAGTCAATGACGACTGCCGTCCGTTCGGATTGCCAAGGCCAGCGTTGGCCGAAGGCGTTGGGATCAAGCAGCCTCAAGTGAGGCGCTTCGAGCAGTCTTCGGGACCACCTCACGATAGCTCGCGCATCCCAAGTCCCTGATCGGCGTGACCTGCGTCGTTCCGTGCCGTTCAGAGGCGGCGCGGAATTCGTCGCGCATGAGGACGGTAAGATTTTTCACTCAATCGGTGCACGGCTGCGCAGCATCCGGCGCGCTTCAACGTTGTCTCGAAAAGGGGAACAGGAATGGCCTATCTCGCGCCTTCGGAATTCGTGACCAAGATGGTCGACGCCGGAGAATCCAAAATCTTCATGTCGACGCGCGATACGGTCATCCGCGCCTACATGGCCGGAGCGATCCTCGCGCTTGCCGCCGCGTTTGCGATCACCATCAACGTGCAGACAGGCGTGCCGATCGTCGGCGCCGCGCTGTTCCCGGTCGGCTTCTGCATGCTGTATCTGCTTGGCTTCGACCTGCTCACCGGCGTGTTCGTGCTGGCGCCGTTGGCGCTGATCGACAAGCGCCCGGGCGTGACGATCGGCGGCGTGCTGCGCAACTGGGGCCTCGTCTTCATCGGCAATTTCGCTGGCGCCTTCACGGTCGCCGTTATGATGGCGATCGTCTTTACCTTCGGCTGGTCGCAGCCACCGGACAAGGTCGGCCAGGTGATCGGCACGATCGGCGAGAGCCGCACCGTCGGCTATGCCAATCATGGCGCGGCTGGCATGCTGACGCTGTTCATCCGCGGCGTGCTCTGCAACTGGATGGTTTCCGCCGGCGTCGTCGGCGCGATGATCTCCACGCATGTCAGCGGCAAGGTGATCGCGATGTGGATGCCGATCATGCTGTTCTTCTTCATGACCTTCGAGCATTCCATCGTGAACATGTTCCTATTCCCGTCGGGTCTCCTGCTCGGCGGCAAGTTCACCTGGTGGGACTATCTGTTCTGGAACGAGATCCCGACCGTCGTCGGCAACCTCGTCGGCGGCCTCGCCTTCACCGGACTGACCCTGTACGCGACCCACGTCAGGACCGGCCCGTCACGCAGCGCGTCGGCTGCGGCATCTTCGCGGTCGTCTTCCCGCATTGCCGCTTGATCCCAGGATGAGGATGGGCCTCTCCTCGCAAGGGAGAGGCCCATTGTCGTGAAGGGTGGGAATGCCGCGCGAGCTGAAAATATCGGTCGGACAATTTTCCGATAAGGGAGCCAAGGAAACCAACCAGGATTTCCATGGCATCCTGATCCCGGACGAGCCGCTGCTCAGCCTCAAGGGCATAGCCGTCGTGCTGGCTGACGGCATCAGCACGAGCAAGGTCAGCCGGGTCGCCGCGGAATCGGCGGTCAAGGGGTTTTTGACCGACTATTACTGCACCTCGGAATCCTGGTCGGTGCGTACCTCGGCGCAGCGGGTGCTGGAGGCGACCAATTCCTGGCTGCATTCGCAGACGCGCAGCCAGTATGCCTATGACAAGGATCGCGGTTACGTCTGCACGCTCTCCGCCATGGTCATCAAGTCGACCACGGCGCATCTCTTTCACATCGGCGATTCCCGCATCTATCGTCTCTCCGGCAACACGCTGGAGCAACTGACCAACGATCACCGCATCGTCATCTCCTCGCAGCAGAGCTATCTCGGCCGGGCGCTCGGCGTAAATCCGCAAATCGAGATCGACTACCAGATGTTGCGGATCGAGCCGGGCGACGTCTTTGTGCTCGCAACCGACGGCATCTACGAGCATCTGAGCGCCCGTCGCATGGCAAAGGCGGTGAACGAGGGCGGCGGCGATCTCGACGCGGCCGCGAAGGGGATTGTCGACCAGGCCTTTGAAGCCGGCAGCACCGACAATCTCACCGTCCAGATCGTCCGCGTCGATCAAGTGCCCGACGGTGCCGCGGCCGAAGTGTTCGCGCAGCCGCATGAACTGCCGCTGCCGCCGCTTCTGGAGGCGAGGGCGGTCTTCGACGGCTACCGGATCGTCCGCGAGCTTCACGGCTCCAGCCGAAGCCACATCTATCTCGCCGTCGACATCGAGACCGACGCGGTCGTCACCATCAAGATTCCGTCGATCGATCTGCGCGACGATCCCGCTTACCTGAAGCGGTTCATGATGGAGGAGTGGGTGGCGCGGCGGATCGATAGCCCACATGTGCTGAAACCCTGCCTGCTGCAGCGCAAGCGCAACTTCCTCTATGTCGCGACCGAATACATCGACGGCCAGACGCTGACGCAGTGGATGATCGATAACCCGAAGCCGAGCCTTGAGACCGTGCGCGACATCGTCGAGCAGATCGCCAAGGGTCTGCGCGCCTTCCACCGCAAGGAAATGCTGCACCAGGACATCAGGCCCGACAACATCATGATCGACGCCACGGGAACGGTGAAGATCATCGATTTCGGCTCGACCAAGATCACGGGCGTCGTCGAGGCCGAGCCATCAGGCATGCGCAACGACATCCTCGGCACCCAGCAATATACCGCGCCGGAATATTTTCTCGGCGAGCCGGCGACAACGCGCTCGGACCTGTTTTCGCTCGGTGTCATCACCTACCAGATGATGACGGGAAAACTGCCCTACGGCGCGCAGATCGCGCAGGCGCGAACGCGGTCGCAATTCAACAAGCTGGTCTACCGTCCGGCATCGCATGGCGACCGCGACATACCGCAATGGATTGACGGCACGCTGGAAAAGGCCGTGCATCCCAATCCCCTCAAACGCTACGACAGTTTTTCGGAATTTTTGTTCGACCTGCGCCATCCCAATGCGAACTATCTCTCGACGTCGCGGACGCCGCTGATCGATCGCAATCCGCTGCTGTTCTGGAAAAGCACCACGATCGTGCTGGCGCTCGCCGTGATCGTGCTGCTCGCCATGCAGCACATGCATCGCTAGTTCCTGTCATGGCCCGCTTCAGGCGGGGCATCCAGCACTCCGCGTCGTCAGTTTTCCGCCACAACGCCGGCTGCGGCGTGCTGGATCGCCGATCAAGTCGGGCGATGACGGAAGGCTAATTCGTAGCCCCCGCCGCAATCGGGTCGAGCCCGCTCTTGACGATTTCGCCGCGCGCGGCGGGCGAGGCGAGGAACTTGATCAGCGCCTTGCCGGCGTCGGGCTCCTTGGAGACGCTGGCGATGCCGGCGGAAAACACCGTGATCTTCTGCAATTCGTCCGGCAGCGGGCCGACGATGTCGATGCCTTCCACCGGCTTCAATTCGCTCATCTGCTGGAAGCCGATCTCGGCCTCGCCGCGCGCGACGATCTCGCCGACGGGCGTGGCCGGAATCTTTCTGGCCTTGTCCTTCATTTCGTCGGCAATGCCGAGCTTGCCGAACATCTCGGTCGAGACATAGACGCCGCTGGCGCTGTCGGAATAAGCGACGGTCTTTACCGCCAGCAGCGCGCGCTTGAGTGCGTCGGGCGTGCTGATGTCCGGCTTCGGCGTGCCTGATTTCACGGCGACGCCGATTGGTGATTTGACGAGATCGACGCTGGTCCCGGCGGTCACCTTGCCCTTCTTGGCGAGATCCTCGAGCGCATAGCCGACCATAATGAGGACATCGGCCGGTTCGCCGCGCTCCAGCCGCACCGGAATGGCATTGGTCGTCGTGCCCATCGATGGCCCATAGGCGGTCAGCACCTTGTGGCCCGTGCTGCGTTCGAATTCCGGAACCAGCGCCTTGTAGGCGGCCGACAATCCGCCGGAGATCATCACCCGCACCTCGGCGGCGCCGGCCGTGACGGTCAGCAGGAATACGCTGAGTGTGGCGAGCGCGAATGCGCGAAGATTGGTTGAAAGACGCATGATGGTTTCTCCCCAAGACGACTCTTGAGCGGTCGGCCATGGAGGATGTTAGCGCGCGAAGGCAGAGGCGGCTAGAGCCACCACCTCGTCATTGCGAGGAGCGTAGCGACGAAGCAATCCATGCATCCGCGCGTGCGGAGGGATGGATTGCTTCGCTTCGCTCGCAATGACGGGGAGAGAGCAGCGCAAGAAGCCTTCACGCATTCACATGCACGAAATCGCGCAGCAGCGGATAGATCTCGTTGTTCCAGCGCTTGCCGGAGAACACGCCGTAATGGCCGACGCCGGCCTGCATGTGGTGCACCTTGCGATAGGCGCGCACGCCGGTGCAGAGGTCCTGCGCCGCCAGTGTCTGCCCGATGGAGCAGATGTCGTCCTTTTCGCCCTCGACCGTCATCAGGCCCATGCGCCGGATCGAGGCCGGGTTCACCGGCCGGCCGCGATGCATCAGTTTGCCTTGCGGCAACAGATGCTCCTGAAATACGTCGCGCACGGTTTCGATATAGAATTCGGCGGGCAGATCCATCACGGCGAAATATTCGTCGTAGAAGGTCTTGATGACTGCCGCCTTCTCCTTCTCGCCCTTCGCCAGATGATTGGCGAGGTCGATGTGCTGCTTGATGTGCCGCTCCAGGTTCATCGTGACGAAGGCGGTGAGCTGCACGAAGCCGGGATAGACTTTTCGGAACGCGCCCTTGCACTGCACCGGCACGTAATTGATCAGGTTCTTCTCGAACCAGTTGATCGGCTTGCTCTTGGCGAATTCGTTGACCTTGGTCGGCTGGATCCGCGTATCGATCGGACCGGCCATCAGGGTCAGCGTCGCCGGCCGGGCCGGGTGGTTGTCCTCCGACATCACGGCAGCCGCAGCCAGCGCCGAGACCGACGGCTGGCAGATCGCCACCATGTGCGCGCGCGGGCCGATCTTGTCGAGGAAGGTGATGAGGTGATCGGTGTAATCCTCCAGCCCGAACCGGCCGTGGCCAAGCGGAATGTCGCGCGGATTATGCCAGTCGGTGATGTAGACGTCGTGGTCCTGCAGCAGCGTCTTCACCGTGCTGCGCAGCAGGGTGGCGAAATGGCCGGACATCGGCGCCACCAGCAACAGCCGCGGCTGCTCCGGCGCGTTCTCCTTCTTGAAGTGCAGCAGCGACCCGAACGGCGTGGCATAGGTGACCTCCTCGGTCACCTCCAGTTCCTGGTTGCCGACCAGCACCCGGTCGATACCATAGGCCGGCCGGTGATAGGTGAGGGAGGAGCGCGAGATCAGCTCGAGCGAGGCGGCGAGCCGTCCGAACAATTTGTCCGAGACGCCCTGCGGTACCAGATTGAGGTATTTCAGCGCCGCCGACGCCCCGGTCCGCCATGGCGACGTCAGGTCCATGTGGTTCTGATAGGCTTGGTACATCATTGACATCATTCACGTCAGCCCCTGTCCTGTGGGGCCATGCAATATCGACGCCAGAGCCGGGCCGATCGCCTGCAAAACTGGCACGTGGCTTGCTGCTAATTTGCTCGGCGCACAGGCATTGGGCGGCGGCGCGGCCGGCTGCCGATGCCTGTGCGGGGGTGTTTGAGGGAAAAGGCCAAATGGCGAAGACGACACTGACCATCTCCAGCAAGAACTACTCGTCCTGGTCGCTGCGGGGCTGGCTGCTGGCGAAATTCTCAGGACTTGAGTTCGAGGAGGTGGTCACCGCCCCGGACGATGCCTCGGCGCGGGCCGAAATCCTGCTGCTGTCGTCGTCGATCCTGGTGCCGTGCCTGCGCCATGACGGCGCCACCATCTGGGATACGCTGGCGATCGCGGAATACCTCAACGAGGTCAGGCCGGACGCCGGCCTGCTGCCGGCCGACCGGATCCGGCGGGCGCATTGCCGCTCGATCTGCGGCGAAATCCATTCCGGCTTCACCACGCTGCGCGCCTCGCTGCCGGTCAACCTCAAGGGCCATTTCCCCGGCTTCAAGATCTGGTCGCGCGCGCAGGCCGATATCGACCGGGTTTGCGCCATCTGGCGCGATTGCCTTGCCGAATCCGGCGGGCCGTTCCTGTTCGGCGAGCGCACCATGGCGGACGCCATGTACGCCCCCGTCGTCACCCGCTTCATGACCTATGACGTGAAGCTCGAACCCGCGCTCGCAGCCTACGCCAGCACCATCATGGCAATGCCCGAAATGCAGGAATGGATCGATGCTGCCAAGGCCGAGCCCGCCGATATCGAAGAGCTCGAGGTTGAATATTAGGCAAGGCCGCGAGGCCTTGCCTGTTTGAACGGCTCAGGCAACGCGCAGGCCTTGCCCAAGCCGGTGCCAGCCGCGAACGGCCTGCGCAATAGTCTCCGGCGTTTTGTGCCGGCCGCGGAAACCGAATTCCGTCCTCCACCCAATCGGTTCGCTGCACCGCCGCCATCCTCTCGCCGCAGTGCAGCGCGGCTGGCGCGGATTTCGCATAGCAACATGCAGCCGTGAACGCGACGATGCGAGGCTGCCGAAAATTTGGACGCTCTCCGACTTCGCGCGATCCCGCCAACGCGAACCGTGGAGGCTTCCATGAACCAGCAGGCTGTCGTCAGCAAATTCTCCCACGTCAAACCCGGCGATACCGAATTCAAGGGCGGAGGTCTGCGCGACTTCTTCCTGTATCGCGATCTCGGCATCGCCGATGCCACCGGCGGGCAGGTGATCTGCCATCTGGTCAAGGCCAATCCCGACTTGCCGCCCGAGGAGGGCACCGGCTGGCACAAGCACGAATGCGAATTCCAGATCGTGATCATGACCAAGGGCTGGGCGCGCTTCATGTATGAGGACAAGTCGACGCTGGTGCAGGCCGGCGACGTCGTGCACCAGCGGCCCGGCATCCCGCATTACCTCTACGACTACTCGGAGGACATGGAGTACCTTGAGATTGTCAGCCCCGCCGACTTCAAGACGATCGACGTGCCGCCTGCCGTCGACAAGGTGCCGCCGCCCACCCCGTGGAGCTGATCGCCATGTCGTCCCCGGAGGAATTAACGCTTGTCGTCGGCCGCTGGCTGCGTGCCGGTTGTGATGGTGCTCTATGTTGTACGCTGGCTCGAATGGCGGCCGACATCTAGCCGTGAACAACGGAGTACGACGGCAAATCAGTGATTCGGGCGCGGTTCGTTCCGTCCGCGTTCCCTACGTTAACGCCGCGCGTGTTCCCGTCGCATTCTGGCACAATGCGCCGCTCGTCAGCCTCTGTCCGCGATGTTTTCAGGGCGGGCGCGCGGCAGCCGCCAGCCGACCACCGTGGCCTCGACCATGCCGCCGGTCCTGTCGTTGCGCCATTGACCATCGATCCAGCGGCAGGCGAAGGGCAGTTGATAGGTTCCGCTGTGATCCTCGCAAAGAACTTCTACCGGCTGGTTCGGCGGCGGGTCCCCGTTGCCGTCGAACTGCGCCAGCCGCTTTTCACGCGTTGCCATACACTCAATCTCCACTGCCGCGCCGGTGAACACCGGTTTGACGTTCGCGGCTAAATCCATCCATCGTTAAGGGGATGAAGCACAGCGCCTGAATGAGGTATCAGTATGGTATCTCTGAGGTCGGGGACCTGCTTCGCGCAAATTGCCGTGATAGATGTTCCCTGCGCCAGATGCATTTGGAACGAGGATTTGATGATTGCTCCGAGGATCGCTTTCGCCGCTGTCGCGCTGCTGATGGCCTCAATGCCGGCGACCGTCCGCGCGCAGGACGTTCCCGGTATCGAGATCTGCACCGTCGAAAAAACCATGGAGCGTCGCACCTCCTGCCTGCAGAGCAATGTCGACTTCCTGCAGAAGACGATCACCAAGCTGACGACCGATCATCAGCAGAAATCGGATGCCGCCAACCGGCAGATCGAGGCGCTGAAGGGCGCGGTCGTTAACCTGCAGAAGGTCGTCAGCGATTTGCAGGCGGCACAGAACAAGGCCGCGGAGGATGCGAAGAAGACTGCTGCCCCCGCGGCGAAGGACGCGACGCCTGCTGCAAAGGATGCAGCGCCAGCAAAAGACGGCGCGAAGTAGCGGCTGTCCCGCGGGTCACGCCACGCGGTATTGCTCCATGACGGCCTTGTCGGGTTCATAACCGAGCCCCGACCCTTGCGGCACCTCGACATTGCCATCGGCGTCGACATCGATGCGGCCGCGCCACAAGCATGCGGCGCGTTTCATGGAGAATACTTCGACGAAACTTGTATCGTCGCGTAACGACATCAGGTGCAGCGTCGCCAGGAAGCCCGGCCCGAAATACGGCGAGTGCGGCGCAAGCCTGACGCCGAGTTCGTCGGCCAACGCGACGACATCAAGATATTCGGTGATCCCGCCGACCTTGATGACGGAGGGTTGCGCATGGCTCACCGCGCCCGCCTTCATCATCTGCCTGAACTGGTGCACCGTGCAGGCATTCTCGCCCGCCGCCACATTGAGCCCGCCTTTGCTCCGCACTTCGGCCAACGTGGCAAAATCTTCCGGCGGCCAGACCGGCTCCTCCAGGAACATCGGCGCGGCGTCGCGGCAGGAATGCGCGAACGCGATCGCATCCTCACCATTGAGCGGACAATTCATGTCGACCATCAGCGGAATGCTGGGACCGATCGTTTTGCGCGCGGCATACACGGCTTGTGTCGTGGTCTCATGGAGCTTGATCGCCTTGTAGCTCTGCCGCAGGGCAGTCTCGCATTCGCGTGCAATGAGTTCGGGCTTGCCGATCCGCAGCAGGCTCGCATAGGCGGGAATGTGCGTGCGCCTGGCCTCGCCGATCAGGCGGTGCAGCGGCACGCCCTCGACCTTGGCGGCAAGGTCCCACAGCGCGATATCCAGCGCCGAGATCGCAAACATGGTGATGCCATAGCGGCCGAACAGATGCAGGTTGCGCTGGATCTGTTCCATGAAGGCTGGAATGCCTGCCGCGTCGGGGACTTCCTGTCCATGCGCCTGCGGTGCGATCATTTCCTCGATAGCAGCAAAGCTTGTTCGCGGGCAGACATAGGCAAAGGCATCGCCCCAGCCGGTGATGCCGACGTCGGTGGAAATTTCCACCATGACGATTTCCAGAGCCGATATCGAGGAAGCGCCCTGCTTGAAACTGGCCACCCCCGCGTCATAGGGAATGCGGATATGATGCGCCCGAACCTTCGTGATGAGCATGGAACCGCTCCCAAAGTTTCGCCTACAGTGTCAGTGGAGAGATTGGAGAGCAAGGACTGTCAAACGACGCGCGGCGCCATCGATCATACTGCGGTCGCTTCGCATGAAAGCTGTCAGTCATGAATCCGGCCCAGAAAGCGCTCTGGTACATTGAAAGCCATCTCGCCGAGCCACTGACGCTCGACGACATCGCTCGCGTTGCCGGCGTCTCGCGCTTTCACGTGGTGCGGGCGTTCGCCGCAGCCACCGGATTTTCGGTCATGCGCTATGTGCGTGCCCGCCGACTCAGCAAGGCGGCGCAGGCGCTCGCGGCAGGCGCGCCTGACATTCTGAGCCTCGCGCTGGAGGCGGATTACAGCTCTCACGAAGCTTTCACCCGCGCGTTCCGCGACCATTTCGGCGTCACGCCCGAAGCGGTCCGCGCCGCAACGTGCCTCGATCGTCTCAAGCTTCAGGAGCCCATCGTCATGGATTCAACCCTGCTCGAAAATCTCAAGCCGCCACGTTTCGAAACCTCCAAGCCGCTGCTCATAGCCGGCATCGGCGAACGCTGCACGCATGAAAACGGCGGCGCCGGTATTCCCAACCAGTGGGAGCAGTTTCACCACAAGGTCGACGCCATTCCCGCGCGCATCGGCAAGGTCGCCTATGGCGTCTGCTGCAACGGCGACGACGCTGGTTTCGACTACATCGCCGGCGTCGAGGTCGCCGACTTCTCCGACTTACCGCGCGAGTTCGCGCGCGTGCGGATTCCCGAACAGAAATACGCGGTGTTCACCCACGCAGAGCACATCTCGACCATCCGCCGCACCGTCAACACGATCTGGAATCACTGGCTGCCGGCCTCCGGCATGAAGGCCGCCGACGCGCCGAATTTCGAGCGCTACGACGAAAACTTCGATCCTGCCACGGGCAATGGCGGGCTGGAGATCTGGATCCCGATCCGCGAGTGATTGCCACCGCAATGCTGCCCTGCGCAACGCGAACGGCCGCGGTTGCTTGGCAAGCGATATCGACTTTGCCATAACGAACCCGACACAAAACGTTGCGCGTGGGGGATCGAGCCTGAAAATCCGCCTGCAGCCAAGCAAGCCGGGAGGGTTTCATGGCCGATATCCGCGTTCTCGCCACCGATCTGGAGTTTCCGGAAGGGCCGGTGGTGATGCCCGACGGCTCGGTGGTACTGGTCGAGATTCGCGGCAAGCGGCTGACGCGGGTTTATCCCGACGGGCGGAAAGAGGTGGTCGCGCAGATTCCCGGCGGTCCCAATGGCGCGGCGCTGGGGCCCGACGGCAAAATGTACATCTGCAACAATGGCGGCTTTAGCTGGATTCCGACCGGCAAGATGATCATGCCGGGCCCGCAGGCCGATGATTATCTCGGCGGCTCGATCCAGCGGGTGGACCTGCAGAGCGGCAAGGTCGAAACCGTCGTCGACAAATGCGGCGAGCACGCCCTGCGCGGGCCCAACGACCTGGTGTTCGACAGGCACGGCGGGCTCTGGTTCTCTGATCTCGGCAAGCGCCGCGCCCGCGAGATGGATGTCGGCGCGTTCTACTATCTCAAGCCGGGCATGAAAGAGATTGTCGAGGCCGTGCACGGCGTGCTGCCGGCCAACGGCATCGGCCTGTCGCCGGACGAGAAGACGGTCTACATCGCGGAGACGCCGACGGCGCGGCTGTGGGCCTATGAAATCGCCGAGCCCGGCACCATCAAGCCGCGCGACGTGATTTATCGCGGCGAGCGCGGCAAGCCGATCGCGGGGCTCGGCGGCTACCAGATGTTCGATTCGATGGCGGTGGAGGCTAACGGCAATGTCTGCGTGGCGACGCTGGTCTCGGGATGCATCTCGGTGATCGCGCCCGATGGCACGCTGGTCGAGCAGGTGCCGACCGGCGACCGCGTGACTACCAATATTGCGTTTGGCGGGCCGGAACTGAAGACGGCCTATATCACGCTGTCGGGCAAGGGCGAACTGATCGCGATGGACTGGGCGCGGCCGGGCTTGGCGCTGAATTTCTTGAACAAGTGACGATTGCGCCAAAGCGCAAGCTTCATTCCGGGATGGTCCGAAGGACCAGACCCGGAATCTCGAGATTCCGGGTTCGATGCTTTGCATCGCCCCGGAATGACGGAGGATGGATCGCGGCCGCTTCGCAATGACGCGGCTGGCAGTGGAGAAACTAAATGGCCTTTCTTGAACCGGTTACCCTTCAGGGCGCGCATGCGCGGCTGGAGCCGTTGTCGCATGATCACGTTGACGGGCTGATGGAGGCGGTCAGCGACGGCGAGCTGTGGAAGCTCTGGTACACCTTCATTCCGAGCGCCGAAAACATGAAGCAGGAAATCGACCGCCGACTCGGCCTGTTTGCGGCCGGCACGATGCTGCCGTTCACGGTGTTCGATGCCGATGGGAAGATCGCGGGCATGACGACCTACATGAACGTCGATGCCGCCAACCGCCGCGTCGAGATCGGCTCGACCTGGTACGCCAAGCGCGTGCAGCGCAGCGCGCTTAATACGCAGTGCAAACTGCTGCTGCTGACGCACGCGTTCGAGAAGCTGAACTGCATTGCGGTAGAATTCCGCACGCATTTCTTCAACCATCAGAGCCGGCGCGGCATCGAGCGTCTGGGCGCCAAGCAGGACGGTATCCTGAGAAGCCACCAGATCGCGCCGAACGGCACGTTGCGCGACACCGTGGTTTACAGCATCATCGCCAGCGAATGGCCGACGGTGAAGGCCCATCTCACCTATCAACTCAACGACAAGCCGCGGTAGTTAAGCCGCGCCAGAAAAGAGACGATGGAAACGTTCGATTACGTGATTATCGGTGCGGGCTCCGCAGGCAGCGTGCTCGCCAACCGTCTGGGTGAAGACCCCGCGAGCCGCGTCTGCGTGCTCGAAGCAGGGCCGAGTGACTGGCACCCCTATATCCATTTGCCGGCCGGCTTCATCAAGACGTTCCACATGAAGAGTATCAACTGGGCCTACCAGCAGGAGCCCGGCCCGTGGACCGGCGGGCGCAGCATTTACGCGCCGCGCGGCAAGACGCTCGGCGGCTCATCCTCGATCAACGGCCATATCTACAACCGCGGCCAGCGCCAGGATTTCGATACCTGGGCGCAACTCGGCAATCGCGGCTGGGGCTATCCGGACATCCTGCCCTATTTCAAGCGGATGGAGCGCCGCGTCGGCGAATGCGACGATACCTATCGCGGCCGCGAAGGCAGTCTCACCGTCACCACCATGGACTGGCAGGATCCGCTCTGCGAGGCCTTCATGGAAGGTGCCGTCAGCCTCGGCATTCCGCGCAATCCGGACTACAACGGCGAGATCCAGGAAGGCGTGTCCTACTGTCAGCGCACCATCGAGAAGGGCCTGCGCGTCAGCGCCGCGACGGCATTCCTGCACCCGGCGCGGAGGCGGGGCAATGTCGATGTGCGGACGCATGCGCATGTCACCAACCTCATCTTCGAGGGCAAGCGCGTCGTCGGCGTGCGTTATCTCAAAGGCGGCAAGGGCGGTACGCCCCTCGAGGTGCGCGCCGGCAAGGAAGTCATCCTTTCCGGCGGCGCCTACAACTCGCCGCAGGTATTGCAATTGTCCGGTGTCGGCTCGCCGGAGCTGCTGCAATCGCACGGCATCGAGGTTCGCCACGCGCTGCCCGGCGTCGGCGAGGGCCTGCAGGACCATTACGCACCGCGCTCGGTCGCGCGCGTCAAGAACATCAGGACCATCAACGAACTGCGGCGCGGCGTCAGCCTCTGGGTCGAGGCGCTGAAGTGGGCGACGACGCGGCGCGGCCTGCTCTCGCTGTCGCCGACCATGGTCTATTGCTTTTGGCACTCCGGCGAGACCACCGAAAGCTCCGACCTGCAGCTCACCTTCACGCCCGCAAGCTACAAGGAAGGCGTGCAGGGCCAGCTCGAGGACGAGCCCGGCATGACGGTCGCCTCGTGGCAGCAGCGCCCCGAGAGCCGGGGCTACGTCCGCATCCGCTCTGCGGACCCGTTCGCGCCGCCGATCATCCAGACCAATTATCTGGTGGAAGAGATCGACCGCCGCGTCGTCGTCGCCGGCATGAAGCTGGCGCGCCGGCTGCTCGCATCGAAGCCGCTCGCGCCCTATTACGCCTACGAGGATTTCCCGGGCCCGAAGGTGCAGAGCGACGACGAGTTTCTGGCTGCCGCCACCGAGCGCGGCACCACCACCTTCCATCCCGGCTGCACCTGCCGCATGGGGCCGGCGGATGCCAAATGGGCCGTGGTCGACGACGAGTTGCGCGTGCACGGGCTGCAGGGCCTGCGTGTCGTCGATGCCTCGATCATGCCGCGGATGATCTCGGCCAACCTCAACGCCTCGACCTTGATGATCGCCGACAAGGCCTCCGACATGATCCGCGGCAAGACCGCGCTGGAGGCGGTGAGATTCCCCGTGCCTGCTGCGGTGTGATCACTCTAAATCGAAGTGAGGCGCTCGCAATGACGGAGCTGGATCGATGCACGACGATCGGGCTGACGTTACGTTGATCCGGCCCGTTACGCGATTTTCCAAGCGGCCTCCGGCCGGTACAGCGTATCGATCGTCACCACGCCGATCGCGCGCGACACGCACGGACAGATCTTGCGGTTCTCGCGCTTCTGCTGATCGCTGAAGAACACGTCGCGATGGTCGATCTCGCCATCGACGGCGACGACATCGACGGCGCAGACGCCGCACTCGCCGCGCTGGCAGTCCGATATCACCTCAAAACCGGCGCCATTCAGAGCGTCGAGCATCGAGCTGTTTTGCGGCACGACCAGTTCGGTGCCCGTATCCTTCAACCGCACGCGGAATTCCGCTGTCGGCATCAGGCCGCTGGAGCCGAATGTCTCAAAGCGCAGATCGGCCGGCGCGCGTCCGGCTTCGTTCCAGACGCGCCGCGCGGCCTCCAGCATCCGCATCGGCCCGCAGATGATGGCGATGGCATCATCGGGGAGCGCGTGGAAGGTGGCGTCCAGATTGAGCCGGGCGCCCTGGTCGGAGGCATGCACGGTCAGTCGGTCGCTGAGAAGCGCCGTCAACTCATCGAGGAACGCCGCATCGCTGCGCGACTTCACGGCATAATGCAGCGGCGCGTCGATGTTCCGGCGGCGCAGCGCGGCTGCGATACCTGTGATCGGCGTGATGCCGATGCCGCCGGCGATCAGGCAATAATTCTTCCTGGTCCAGTCGATCTCCAGCAGCGATGCCGGGTTCGAAGTCTCGATCCGCGCGCCAACTCGCAAATTCCACATGCTGCGCGAGCCGCCGCGGCTGTCCGGGGCCAGCCGCACTGCGATCCGGTAGGTGCCGGCATCGCTGTTCTCGACCAGAGAATAGGAACGCCGCGCGGGCTGTCCGTCGATCAGCACGGTGACGCCGATGTGGCTACCGGCCGGGTAGGGCACAACGTGGCCGCTCTCGGGGCGCAGGCGGAATTCGCGGATCGTCGGCGTCACGTCGCAGATGGCGTCGACCGTGCACCAGCTCCATTGTTCGGCAAAACGCATGGGCGATCCTATTCGGCTGACGATTTGAGCAGAGCGAGCGCAGGCATCAGTTCGAGATGCGTGCGGTTGCGGACCGCGAGCCGCAAATTGCGCGCGGCAAGTCGCGAATGCTCGCGCATCACGGCCTCGGCCCGAGCGCCCTCGCGGTTCTCGATGGCGTCGACCACGATGCGGTGATGATCCTGCGCGAGCAGCAGGATCTGATGCGCTTCCGGCAACGCCGACTGCGCCATCACGAAAGCATTTGGGGAGGCGAACGGCAGCGCGGAGACGCGGTCGATTTCGCGGATCAGCGGCGCGCTGGCGGATAGTTCATTGAGCATCGCGTGGAAGCGCGCGTTCATCGTCACGTAGGCGGAAAAGGCTTCGACCGAAATCGGGTCCTGGCGAACCAGTTGGTCGAGATCGGCAAGGCATTCCTTGAGCGGCTCGAGGCTGCGCGCGCTGACGCCGCGCTCGGCGGCGAAGCGGGCGGCGAGGCCCTCGAGCGTGCCGCGCAGCTCGATCGAATCCAGGATGTCGCGCTCGGTGAAGGCTTTCACCATGAAGCCGCCGGAGGGGATCGCCTGCAGCAGGCCTTCATCCTCCAGCCGGACCAGCGCCAGCCGCACCGGCGTCCGCGACACGCCGGTGATATCGACCGCCTGCAATTCGCTGATGCGCTCGCCCGGGCGCAGCCGCCCGGACAGGATCATGTCGCGCAGCGCGAGTTGCGCCCGGACCGTCTGCGAGACGGAACGTTCGGTTTCGCGTTCGCTCACGGCTCACTCCGCGGCTTGCATGGTCTGCGGGCCGGTCTCGCGCGCGACCATGCGGTCGATCACGCGCCGCGCCCACATCGCGCCCGCATCGATGTTGAGGTTGTAGAAAGTGCGGTCCGGATTCTCGTCCATCGCGCGCTGCTGCGCTTCGAGGATGATTTCGTCCTCATGGAAGATGCCGGCAACGCCCTCGCGGATTTCCGTGGTCAGCTTCTGCTCCGTTGTCCGGTAATTGCGGACGAAGGCCCAGAAATAGTGACAGGTGGTGGCGGTCTCCGGCGTCATGGTGTTGAGCACAAAGCCGTTGACGCCCTGCGAGCGGTCGCCCTCGGGGGCGCCGGTGCCGGCGGGCGCCACGCCGACGTCGATATTGACGGTGCCGGGCGCCTGGAAATGGATGATCTGCCAGCGGTCGACCGCACCCGGCTTCTGCAACTGCGCGGCCCAGAACGGCGGCGCGTCGATGCCCTTCATCCAGCGCGTCACGGTCACGGTCTTGTCGCCATGGGTGACATCGAACGGGGCCTCGGCGACGTGGTCGTTGCCGATGCTGGAGCCGTGCACGAAGGTCTCGTGGGTCAGGTCCATCAGATTGTCGACTACGAGACGGTAGTCGCACTTCACATGGATGATCTTGCCGTCGCCGGCCCACGCCGGATCGTCGTTCCAGTGCATGTCCGGAACCAGCGCAGGATCAGCCAGCGCCGGGTCGCCCATCCACAGCCAGATAAAGCGGTGACGCTCGACGACGGGGTAGGAGCGCACGCAGGCGGAGGGGTTGATGGTGTCCTGCGAGGGCATGTAGGTGCAGCGGCCCTGCGCGTTGAACTTCAACCCGTGATAGCCGCAGACGACGGTGTCGCCGTCGAGCCGTCCCTTCGAGAGCGGCACCAGGCGGTGCCAGCAGGCGTCCTCCAGCGCGGAAACCCGTCCGTTGGATTGGCGGTACATCACGACATGCTTGCCGCAGATCGTGCGGGGAAACAGCGCGTGCTTGATATCGACGTCCCAGGCGGCGGCGTACCAGGCATTGAGCGGGAATGAGGACGGCATGGCTGCACTCCTTCTGCTTGAGTGCAATCTGTATACACAAAATGCTGTGGTGTGGCAACGGAGGCAAAGAAATGGTGTTTAAATACCAATTATGTATACATTAGTTTTGTGAGCTATCTCATTTCGTCAGCTCCTTTTTGCCGTCACCCTGATCCCAGGCCGTGCGGGTGCTTCTGCACGCGTCACCAAAGCAAGGGACAGTCGCAAAGAAATGCGGTGATCGGAGGCGCGATGGCATCGCAAGTATCGGCCCTCAGGCTTTTCGATCTCATACAGTCGCACCGCGTGACCGCAGTGATCTACGTGGCCGCCAGACTCGGGCTCGCCGAGCTGTTGAGCTACGGTCCGCAGACGCCTGGCAAGCTCGCAAAGGCAACCGGCGCGGATGAACGGGCGCTTGGACGTCTTCTCACCGCGCTCTCTACAATCGGCATATGCGAAAGGTCCGGCGAAGATAGCTATGCGTTGACTGAAGTGGGTGCTTGCCTCGATAGCTCTGCAAAGCATTCGGTCAAGAGCTGGGCAATCCTTGAGAGTGAACTGCTTTCAAAATCCTGGAGTGGGATGCTTGAATCCGTGATGACCGGCAAGACCTTGGCGGAATTGCAGGGCATTGCCGATAGCTTCGAACTGATGGGACGATCGCCTGATATCGTCGGCAAGTTCAATTTGGCGATGACGGAGCTAACGCGGCTTGTGACACCGGATATCCTTCGCTCCTACGACTTCAGCGGGATATCTCATCTGATGGATGTGGGTGGCGGGTCAGGCGAACTGCTCGGCGCCATCGCGCAGCAAAACCCAAAACTGCGCGGAACCGTTTTCGACCTTCCGCGGTGCGCCGAGGCTGCAGGCAGGCATCTCCAGCAAATCGGCGTCAGCGATCGCGTCAAATTCGTCGCCGGTGATTTCTTCAAGTCCGTTCCGGCTATTGCAGACGCGATTATCCTCAAGAGCATAATCCATGACTGGAATGATACGCGCAGTATCTCAA